>DATBAW010000335.1:0-6802 GCA_036271335.1 Thermoanaerobaculia bacterium | reverse complement strand
CCGATCGCCAAGCTGACGCTCTCCCGCGAGACCCTCGACCGCCTGGAGCTCAAGGGCGTCCAGGGCGGACGGGCGACGAACATCAACCAGATCGTCGAGACCGACACGCCGTCCGAGTGCTTCTGCTAGGAAGCCCTGGCCCTCAGCGGTAGCCGGCGGCCTGCAGCTCGAACAGCTCGGCGTAGCGCCCACCCTGCGCCAGCAGCTCCTCGTGGGTGCCCATCGCCTCGACCTTCCCGCCGGCGAGGACGAGGATGCGGTCGGCCATGCGCACGCTGGAGAAGCGGTGGGAGATCAGCACCGCGGTCTTCCCCTCGCTCAGCTCCTTGAAGCGTTGGAAGACCTCGAACTCCGAGCGGGCGTCGAGCGCGGCGGTGGGCTCGTCGAGGATCAGCACCTGGGCGTCGCGCATGTAGGCGCGGGCGATGGCCACCTTCTGCCATTCGCCACCCGAGAGGTCGACGCCGGTACGGAAGCGTTTGCCGATCCGCTGGTCGTAGCCGGCGGGCAGCTTGGCGATCACCTCGTCGGCCAGGCTGCGCTCGGCGGCGCCGGCGATGCGCGCGCGGTCGCCGCGGGCCTCGATGCGGCCGACGGCGATGTTCTCGGCGGCGGTGAGGTCGTAGCGCACGAAATCCTGGAAGATGACGCCGATGTTGGCCCGCAACGCGTCGAGGTCGTACTCGCGCAGGTCGTGGCCGTCGAGCAGGATGCGCCCCTCGTCCGGATCGTAGAGCCGCGCCAGCAGCTTCACCAGGGTGGTCTTGCCGGTGCCGTTCTCGCCGACCAGGGCCAGCACCTCGCCGGCGCGCAGGGTGAAGCTCATGCCGCGCACCGCCCAGCGCTCGGCGCCGGGATAGCGGAAGCCGACCCCCTCGAAGACGAAGCCGTCGCGGACCGGCGCCGGAAAGGGGCGGGCGTCGGGCGTGGAGACGATTTCGGGAGCGATCTCGAAGAAGGAGAAAAGGTCGTCGAGGTAGAGCGCCTGCCCCGCCATCTGCGAGAAGCCGGTCAGCAGCCCTTCGAGCAGGGTGCGCAGGCGGAGGAAGGAGCCGGCGAGGAAGGTGAGGTCGCCGAGGCTGAACCGGCCGCTCAGCGTGCGCCAGACGATGAAGGCGTAGGCCAGGTAATACCCCACCGTGCCGAGGGCGGTGAACAGCCCGCCCCAGCCGGCCCGGCGGAGGGCGAGCCGGCGGTTGTCCTGGTAGAGGGCGTCGGCCAGCTGGCGGAAGCGCTCGATCAGGAAGGCGTTGAGGCCGAAGATCTTCACTTCCTTGGCGGTATCGACGCTGGCGCCGGTCTGGCGCACGTAGTCGATCTCGCGCCGCTCCGGCGTCCGCACCCAGTCGAGCGAGTAGCTCTGGGAGTTGAAGTGGGCCTCCCCGAGGAAGGCCGGCACCAGCGCCAGGATCAGCAGCGCGATCAGCCAGGGGGCATAGACCACCAGCCCGGCGGCGAAGCTGACGATGGTCACCAGATCCTGCGCCTGGCCGAAGAGCTGGTTCATCAGCGTCATCCGGCCGGTGGTCTGCCGGCGGGCGCGGTCGAGCTGGTCCTGCAGCTCGCTGTCCTCGAAGTCCTCGAGGTCGAGGGTGGCCGCGTGCTCCATCAGGCGGATGCTGGTGGCATTGGAGAACTGCTCGGCGAGCAGGGAGTCGAACAGCGAGACCAGCCGCCCGAGCCCGTCGGAGAGCACCGCCAGGCCGAATTCGATCGCCAGCAGCAGCGCAAGGTGGCCGAGCAGCCCGCCGGCGAGCCCGTCGCTCAGCCGTTGGTGCGTTCCGTGCGCCCCCGCCAGCCGGACCACCTCGTCGATGATCAGCTTGCCGACGTAGAGGGTGGCCACCGGCAGCAGGGCGCGGACCAGACGGAGCGTGAGGTCGCCGGCGGTGAGGCCGGGACTGGTCTGCCAGATCATCCTCAGGAACGGCCGCAGGTTGCGCAGAGCGCCGAAGCGCTCGCGCATCGACCCCGAGGTCAAGGGGGGCGGGGTACCGCGGCCGTCCCAGGCACCGCGGCTGTTGCGTGGAGAGCTCTGTGCCACCCGGTCCTCCTTCTACGCGCAAGGATGGCACAGGTCGCGACGGCGGCCTTCTGTAACGATTCGCTGTAAGGATTCGCTGTAACGATTCGCTCCCTGGCGGCGCCCGTTGGAACCAGAGATGCCCGTGACCTCGGGCCATCCTCGACCCGACAAGGAGGACAACCATGTGCAGGCATGCCGTGTCGTCCCATGCGACCGCCAGCCGGCTCTGCCGGTTGGCGATAGCGATCGTGATCGTGATCCTGGCGAGCGGCCCGGCGGCCGCCCAGGTCGCGAAGGCCGCCAACGATCCGCTGTCCAGACTCGCCTTCCGCAACGACGAGCTCGCACCCGCGCAGGCCCTGGCGCCCCTCGCGGATTCCCAGAGCGCCGTGCCGTCCGCCCTGCGGGGTGGCTGGCAGACCTTTCGCGGCCGCGCCAAAACCGAGTGGCGGGCGGCGGTCGACTCGCGGACCGGCCAGGTCGCCATGGCCGAGGGGGGCGGCATCGCCTGGATCCCCGGTCGCGGCAACTCGCTCACCCAGGCCGGCGTCACGCCCTCTGGCCGTGGCGCCGACCGCGAGCCCACCCTGGCGACTCTGGAGGCGATCGCGCGCCGCGAGCTCGAGGGCCTCGCACCCATCCTGGGGGTCGCCGGCAAGGACCTGGTCCTGAACCAGGGGCGGTCCGGGCACCCCGCCGACTATCTCTGGCTGGTCGATTTCGACGAGGTGCGCGAGGGCCTCGCCGTCGAGGGCGCGCACGTGGTCTTCCGCGTCAACAACGGCAACCTCATCCAGTTCGGCTCCGAAAACCTGCCCTCTCCAGGCGCCAAGGTCCCACCCACGACGATCGATCGCGCGCAGGCCCGGGCCGCCGTCGCGAAATACGTCGGCGGGCTGGCCGCCGGCGACACTCTCCTGGACGCCGGGAGCCTCCATCTCCTGCCCGTCAATGTGGGCGGCCCGCAGGACGCCCGTGGCGCCGCGCCCGGCCAGGGGCGCGGGCTGGTCAAAGTGTGGCAGCTCACCTTTCGCCGCCCCGGCGTGATGGGAACCTGGCGGGCGCGCGTCGACGCGAGCTCCGGCAAACTGCTCGAATTCGTCGACGTCAACGCCTACGCCGCGCAGGTCACCGGCGGGGTCTATCCGTTCTCGCCCGCCATCGGCCCGGAGGCGACCCGGGCCATGCCCTTCGCGGACGCCGGCGGCGGCACCGCCAATTCGGCGGGCCTGTACAACTTCACCACCCCCACCAGCACGACGTTGAACGGCCCCTACGTGCGGATCTCCGACAGCTGCGGCGCCATCTCGCAGCCTTCGGACGGGGTGGGCAACGTCACTCTCGGCGTCTCGGGCGGCAACGACTGCGCCACTCCGGGTCATGGCGGGGCCGGGGACACGCACGCGTCGCGCACCCAGTTCTACCACGTCAATCGCATCAAGGAGGTCGGCCGCGGCTGGCTCCCCGCCAACGCCTGGCTGGGCCAGAAGCTGACCGTGAACGTCGATCTGAACATGACCTGCAACGCCTACTGGAACGGCTCGACCCTGAACTTCTTCAAATCGGGCGGCGGCTGCGGCAACACGGGCGAGATCGCCGCGGTGTCGCTCCACGAGTATGGCCACGGCCTCGACCAGAACGACGGCACGCCGCTCGAGAACACCAGCGAAGCCTACGCCGACGTCACCGCCGTGATCGCCCTGCACAACTCCTGTATCGGGCCCGGCTTTCGAACCGGCAACTGCGGAGGTTACGGCGACGCCTGCACCGCCTGCACCGGGGTGCGCGACGTCGACTTCGCCCAGCACGCCTCGAACGCTCCGGCGACGGTGAGCAACTTCACCCAAGTCCACTGCGGCTCGGGCGGCGGCCCCTGCGGCCGCGAGGTGCACTGCGAGTCGTACGTCGCCTCCGAGGCGATCTGGGACTTCGCCAACCGCGACCTCCCCAACCCGGGCACCGGCTCCGCCTGGACCACCCTCGACCGCCTGTGGTACCTCTCGCGGTCGTCGTCGACCACCGGCTTCTCCTGCACGACCGGCGGCACCTTCACCTCGGACGGCTGCAACATCGGCTCCTGGTGGAAGACCATGCGGGCCGTCGACGACGACGACGGCGACCTCACCAACGGCACCCCGCACGGCGGTGAGCTCTTCGCGGCGTTCAACCGTCACGGCATCGCCTGCCCCACCGATCCGGGAGCGAGCGTCACGTTCGCCGGCTGCGCGCCGCCACCGGTGCCGACCCTGGGGCTCGCCGCCGGCGACAACTCGGTCGCGGTGACCGTGACCGGCACCGGCGTCTTCGCCGTCTACCGCAACGAGGTCGGTTGCAACGCCGGTTTCACCAAGATCGCCGACGATTTCGCGGGCGGCACGCTGGTCGACACCAACGTCGCCAACGGCACCACCTATTTCTATCAGGCCGTGGCCCAGCCGAACGGCAACGAGGCCTGCGCCTCGGTCCCGACGACCTGCCAGTCGGTGACGCCCTCTCTGGCCCCGCAGATCCAGGTGCCGAGCGGCGCCGACCTCGGAGATACCTGTGTGGGCGCCAGCCGCACCGGGACGGTCGACGTCTGCAACACCGGCAAGTCCGACCTGATCGTCGCCACCCTCACGTCCTCCAATCCGGAGGTCTCCGCGACCGTCCCATCCGGCGGCTATCCGGTGACGATCGGCCCCGCCTTCTGCTTCCCCTTCCAGGTGGCGTTCCATCCCACCGCGACGGGCCCGCAGTCGGCGACGCTGACGATCCCGAGCAACGATCCGGCGACCCCCGACGCCCACGTCCAGATCACCGGCAACGGCACCCAGCCCGACATCCGGGTGACCGGCTCGACGGACTTCGGCGTCGCCTCCGCCTGGCAGCCTGCCGAGAAGACGGTTTCCGTGTGCAACACCGGCAGCTGTCCCCTTGCGGTCACGTCGGCGATGGCCGCGTGCACCGATTTCACCCTCGTCAACGATCCTTTCCCGGCCACCGTGGCTCCCGGCTCCTGCCTGAATCTGGTCGTCCGCTTCACGCCCGTGCTGCCCGGCGCGAAGAGCTGCACGCTCACGATCGCGAGCGACGCCCCGGGCACGCCGACGGTGAGCCGCATCCTGACCGCCAGGACGCCACCGTTCCTCAGTCTCCATGCCGGACTGGCCGATCCGCACGGCGCGCTGCACCTCGTCGCCAAACAGGGCTCGAGCTTCCATCTTGATTACGTCTATCCCTGGAAACCGCAATGGGCGTGGGACGTCCGGCTCGGCTCCTCGCGCTTCGACGGCCGCGCGGGCCACCCCGATACCGACGTCGCGACGCTCTCGGCCGACGCCAAATTCACCGTCAACCCGGCGTCGCCGGTCCGCGTGTTCCTCAATGGCGGCCTCGGCCTCTATCACTTCAATCCTGGCGATTTCGCAGGCGGCGGCAACCTCGGCCTCGGGCTCAACGTGCCGCTCGGCCATCGCTTCGCGCTCGAGCTGACCTACAACTACGACTGGGCCTTCACCGCCTCGCCGAGCCTCGATTTCAGCCAGGTCCAACTGGGCCTCCTGGTCTCCTTCTAAGCCTCGTCAGGGGCGGCCACCGCGGCCGCCCCTGGCCCCCTCTCAGATCTCCAACGCCCGCGCCAGATCCGCGATCAGATCGTCCGCGTCCTCGATCCCCACGGAAAGGCGAATCAGGTCTTGCGGCGGACCGAGCCGTCCGCGCAGCTCGGCCGGGATGCTGGCGTGGGACATCCGGCAGGGAAGGCTGATCGAGGAGCCCACCGAGCCGAAGCTGACGGCGATCGAGAAGAGCCGCGCGGCCTCGACGATCCTCTTCGAGCGCTCCGGATCTCCCGTGGTGAAGCTGACGACGGAGCCCGGGCCTCTCGCCTGGCGCTCGTGGATCTCCCGGACCTCCGGCGGCGCCAGGGTGGGAAAGAAAACCTTTTCAACCCTTCCCCGACGGGCGGCGTGGCCGGCGAGGAAGGCCGCGATCCGCGTTGCCGTGGTGCACTGGCGCTCGACACGCAAAGCCAGCGTCCGCATCCCGCGCAGCAGCAGCCAGCTGTCGAACGGCGCCAGCCCCGTGCCCTCGGCGTTGAGGTGAAAGGCGAGCCGCTCGTGGAGCGCGGCGTCGTCCGTCACCACCGCTCCAGCGCTGACGTCGCCGTGGCCGCAGAGGAACTTGGTGGCGGAATGGATCACCAGATCGGCGCCCAGGGCCAGCGGGCGCTGGAGGCAGGGAGATAGGAGCGAGTTGTCGACCGCCAGCAGCACGCCGCGGGCGTGAGCGATCTCCGCGAGGCGCTCGAGGTCGGCGATCCGCAGAAGCGGATTGGTGGGGGTTTCCACCAGCAAGAGCCGGGTTGCCGGGGAGACCGCCGCCGCGACCGCCGCCGAGTCGGTGGTGTCGACGTGGCGCACGCGCACTCCCAGCCCCGGCGCCACTCGGGAGAGGAGCCGCACCGTACCGCCGTAGAGGTCGTCGCCGGCGAGGATCTCCTCCCCCGCCTTGACCAAGCGGGTGACGGCCACCAGCGCCGCCATGCCGCTGCCGAAGGCGCAAGCGAAAGCGGCCCCTTCGAGCGCCGCGACCTGCTGCTCGGCCAGGGCGCGGGTGGGATTGGCCGTCCGCGAGTAGTCGTATTCGCCGAATTCCGTGGCGCCCGGCTGGCGGAAGGTCGCCGTCTGGTAGATCGGCGGCGCCGTGGCGCCATGGGGATCGTCTCCCGGCGGGAGGTGTACGCAGAGAGTGGAGGTCTTCATGCCGCACCTTCTTCCAACTGCGCGAAGTCAC
>DATBAW010000334.1:0-35253 GCA_036271335.1 Thermoanaerobaculia bacterium | reverse complement strand
ACCCTGCCGCCGCGCCGCCTGGGGCTCGGCGCCCTGCGTCTCGCCTGGAGACTCTGTTCGACTTGAAATCTCATTCGTGGAGGAAGACCATGCTTCGGAAGAAGATCACCTGGTTCCCGGTCACCTTATTGCCCTTGGTATTGCTCCTGCTCCCTCTCCCGCTCGCCGCGGCGACGTACACCTTCGAGCTCGATCCCGCCACCACCAAGGTCGAGTTCACCTTCGGCGCCACCCTTCATACGGTCGACGGCATGATGCGAGCCAAGGGAGGCACAGTCCGGATCGATCCGGAGACCAACGCTGCCAGCGGCCGGTTCGTGCTCGACGCCACCAGCGCCCAGACCGGCAACTCCCGGCGTGACCAGAAGATGCACGAGAAGATCCTGGAGAGCCAGCTCTACCCTGAGATCGCGTTCGAGGTGCAGCGCGTCAGCGGCCATCTCGAGCCGGTCGGGCGCAGCGAGATCGAGCTCAGCGGCATCCTCGAGATGCACGGCACCAAGCTGCCGATGGCCATGCCGGTCGTTGCCACCAGCGACGGCACCCACGTCACCGGCACTGGCATGATGATCGTCCCTTATCTGAAATGGGGTCTCAGGGATCCGAGCTTCTTCATCCTGCGGGTCGAAAAAGAGGTGCGGATCAAAATCACGGCCATCGGCTCCCTGAAGGCCGCCGGGGACCTCCAGGGGCATTGAACCTGCGGCGATAGACTCCGAGTCAGGGCCACGTTTTGCGCTGAGGAGGAGTAGGCTTACGCTCTGATTACACCATCGTACCGCGACAAGGAGCAGGTCATGGGTACCCAAGGAAGGGAGAAGTTCAAAGAGCTCATCCTCTATATCGCTCAGCAGTCCGAGGGAGATTCGACTGTCGGAGCCACAAAGCTGAACAAGATCCTGTTTTTCTGTGACTTCCTGTCATACCGCGCCTATGGGGAATCCATCACCGAGCAGAGTTACTTCAAGCTACCCTTCGGCCCTGCGCCGCGCGCGCTGGTTCCCATGGTGAGCGAGCTTCTGGAAGAAGAGGCCTGTGTCAAGTTCTCGCGCTCGCGCTTCGGTTTGCTGCAGGAAACGATCTTTGCCAGGCGCGAGGCGGATCTCGACGTCTTCAGACCACGAGATATCGCTCTCGCAGACTTCGTTCTTCGATCTTTGCGGGACAATGATGCAACGGAGGTGACCAGCCTCTCCCACGAGTTTATTGGCTGGCAACTGGCAGGGGACCGCGAGGACATACCGTTCGAGAGCATCTTCCTGGGTGATCCGCGCAAGGTGATACTGACGGAAGAAGAGATCCGATATGGGCAACAGCTCTCCGAAAGTTGTTGAAACATCTAGGTTCAAGAAGGAGGCATTACAACTTCTCGAACCAGATGGGGAGAGCCTTCTCGCGGTCTCACATGGCCTTTTGTCAGAGCCTTAGACCCCTTCTTGGCTGCTGGCGCTGCCGGAATTCCATCCGGGCCTCTTCCGGTTGTACTCTCTTGCCCCTATGAAACGATCCTCCCTCCACGACTGGTCCGTGATCCGTGCCGCCGAGCGGCCGGTGGAGGCGTTCTCGCACCACGCCCGCTACCGGCTGGCGCTGGCATATGGCAACAGCTACCACGTGGCAATGTCCAGCCTCGGATTCCAGCGCGCCTACGAGCTGATCCACCGCCGCCCCGAGTGGGCGTGCGAGCGCTTCTTCACCGACGGCGCCGGCATGCCGGTTTCGGTGGAGAGCGGCCGGGCGCTCAACGACTTCGGCTGCGTCGCCTTCTCGGTCTCCTTCGAGGAGGACTACGTCAACCTGTTGCAGATGCTCGACCGCGCGCGCATCCCGCTGCGCCGGCAGGACCGCGGCCCCTGGGATCCGGTGATCGTGATGGGCGGCTCGTGCGCCTCGATCAATCCGCTGCCGATGTCCGAGTTCGTCGACGTCTTCGCCATCGGCGCCGCCGAGAACGTGCTCCCCGAGCTGCTGGCGGCGCTCGAGGGCGAAGAGCAGCGGGAGGCGGTGATCGAGCGGGTGGCGGCGCGCGACGGCTTCTACGTCCCCGCCTTCCACCGCGCGGAGGAGGGGGACGAGCTGCCCAAGCTCAACAAGCTGGAGCTCACCGGCGACCAGATGAACCTGCCGGGGAACCTGCCGACGACCGCCATCGTCACGCCGCACACCGAGTTCTCCGAGAAGTTCCTGATCGAGATGTCGCGCGGCTGCCCCGAGAAGTGCCGCTACTGCTGGGCAAGCTTCGGCATGGGACGCTTCCGCTGGCACCCGACCGAGTTCATCCTGGCGGCGCTGGAGCGCGCCCGGCCGGTCACCGACCAGCTCGGCTTCGTGGCCACCGCCGTCGGCGACCATCCGGACATCGAGAAGATCCTGCGCGAGGCCAACAGCCTCGGCTTCCGCACCTCGGTGTCGTCGATCCGCATTCCGGCGGTCACCGAGGGGGTGCTCGACGCGCTGCACGCCTCGGGCGACCGCTCGATCACCCTCGCCCCCGAGACCGGCACCGACGAGCTGCGGGTGAAGATGGGCAAGCCGATCCCCAACTCCTTCCTGCTGGAGAAGATCCGGCTGATCTTCCGCCACGGCTTCACCTCGCTCAAGCTCTACTTCATCGTCGGCCTGCCGGACGAGACGATGGCGGACATCCACGGCATTCTCACCCTGGCGAACCAGGCGCGGGCGATCATGCTCGACGAGCTGCCGAAACAGGGGCTGATCGGCAACATCCACCTCGGCGTGAACGTGCTGGTGCCGAAGCCCTATACCCCCTGGCAGCGCGAGCCGATGGACGACGAGCGGAGCCTGAAGGAGAAGCTGGCGATCCTCCGCAAGGGGGTGGCGCGGACGCCGAACCTGTCGATGGGCTCGACCTCGGTGAAGCAGGCGGTCTGGCAGACCTACATCAGCAAAGCCGGCAGCGACGCCGCCGAGGCGATCGAGGCGGCGGCGCGGGGCGAGTCGGTCAGCTCGCTCCTCCACCGCCTCGCGCCGAAGATCCATCCGGAGGTCTACCGCCGCCAGGACGGCGACCTCCGCTGGCACTTCATGCGCCAGGGGTAGAAGATGTAGGGGCGCCCCGGCATGGGCGCCTTGGCTCGCAAAAGGGCGGCCACATAGGGCCGCCCCTACAAGCGCCTGAGAGATTCCTCTACCTGTAGATCCCCCGGTCGGGCGTCAGCGAGCGGTCGACCGACATCCGGCCGCTGCCGCGCACCATCACGGCGAGCGCCATGCCGATCGCCAGCAGGTGGTACTCGAACCCCTCGCCCTTCTGGGTCCCCTCCCAGTTCATGAAGAAGCCGTTGTGCAGATGGACGGTAAAGATCGCGCCCACCATCACCGCGAAGATGCCGAAGGCGCAGAAGCGGCCGAGGAAGCCGGTGATCAGGCCGAGCGCGCCGAAGGACTCGGCGAGGATGACCAGCAGCACGATCACCGCCGGCAGCCCCATCGAGGTCATCCCCTGGAGCGTGGCGGCGAAGCCGTGGCCGCCGAACCAGCCGAGCAGCTTCTGAGCGCCGTGCGGGAGCATGACCAGCCCCAGGAAGACCCGCACGATCAGCATGCCGGCGTCGTCGTCCGTCTCCATCAGTTTTCTCAGCATCCACTCCCCCTTTCGATTCGGTTCAGGCGCTTTTGGGATCGGTTGCGGCCGGGTCGGGCATGAGCACCAGGAGCCGTTCCGCGGCGAGGCGGACGGTGAACGGCAGCCGCTCCTGGCAGACGTCGCCGTCGATCTGGGCGACCGCGCCGGAGGGCGCGGCGAAGGTGACCTCGCGCACCCGCCGCACCTCGACGTCGCGGCGGCGATGGTGGGCGGCGCGGAGCAGGTCGCGGACGAATCCCAGGGTCGCTCCTCGGCCCGTGCCGCGGAAGCGGACGAGATCCAGCCAGCCGTCGTCGGAGCGCGCCTCGGGAGCCAGCCGGTAGGCGCCGGCGTAGTAGGGAGTGTTCGACACGGCGGCGAAAGTGGCGTCGAGACGCTCGCCGTCGGCGATCAGCTCGAGCGCGGGGTAGCCGTAGCGCCACCAGGCGACGAGCCCCTGGCCGAGGATGGCCGGCTTGCCGAAACGCCACTTGAGCTGCGTGTTGAGCGAGGCGAGCAGGTGCGAGTCGAGGCCGGCCGAGACCATCATCAGGAACGGATCGTTGCCGGCGAGGCCGACGTCGAACGGCCGCGCCGGCAGGTTCCGCAGCGCGGCGGCGGCGGCCACCGGATCGCCGGGGATACCGAGCGACAGCGCCAGCAGGTTGGCGGTGCCGCCGGGGATCACGCCGAGCGCGGCCGGTCCTCCCATCAATCCCGCCGCCACCTCGCGCGCCGTGCCGTCGCCGCCGTAGGAGAAGACCACGGCGGCATCCTCGCGGCGCGCGCGGGCGAGCGCCGTCGCCTGGCCGGCGAACTCGGTGGGGACCGGCTCGACGTCGAACCCGCCGTCGCGCAGGGTGGCGAGGATGGCGGCCAGCCGCTCGCCATGCCGCTGGCGTCCCGAGCGGGGGTTGTAGATCAGGCTGGCGCGGCGCATCGGAAGGAGGAAAGGGGGATCAATCGCTCAGAACAGCGTCCCCGAGGTGCCGGGGCGCTGCGGATAGCCAAGGTGCTGGTAGGCGCGGCGGGTGGCGACGCGGCCGCGCGGGGTGCGCTGGAGAAACCCCTCCTGGATCAGGTAGGGCTCGTAGAGATCTTCGAGGGTGCCGGTGTCCTCGCCGACCGACACCGCCAGCGTCTTGATGCCGGCGGGGCCGCCGTCGTAGTGCTCGATCAGCGTGCTGAGGATCTTGCGGTCGACATCGTCGAAGCCGAGCTCGTCGACCTCGAGGAGATTCAGGGCGCCGCGGGCGGCCGCGAGGTCGATCGACTTGGCACGCTCCACCTGGGCGAAGTCGCGGACCCGGCGGAGCAGGCGGTTGGCGACGCGCGGCGTGCCGCGGCTGCGGCGGGCGATCTCGGCGGCGCCGTCCGGATCGACCGGCACGCCGAGCAGCTTGGCCGAGCGCAGCACGATCTGCGTCAGCTCCTCGGGACGGTAGAAGTCGAGGCGGTGGACGATGCCGAAGCGGGCGCGTAGCGGCGCGCTGATCAGCCCCGCGCGCGTCGTCGCGCCGACCAGGGTGAAGCGGGGAAGATCGATCTTCACCGTCCGCGCCGCCGGCCCTTGGCCGATGACGAGGTCGAGCCGGAAGTCCTCCAGGGCGGGATAGAGGATCTCCTCGACCGTCGGCCCCAGGCGGTGGATCTCGTCGATGAACAGCACCTCGCCGGGATCGAGGTTGGTGAGGATGGCGGCGAGGTCGCCGGCGCGCTCCAGCACCGGTCCGGCGGTGATGCGCAGGGGCGCCCCCATCTCGCTGGCGACGATGTTGGCGAGGGTCGTCTTGCCGAGACCGGGGGGGCCGAAGAGGAGCACGTGATCGAGCGACTCGCGGCGCTCGCGGGCGGCGCGGATGAACACGCGCAGATTGTCGATGACCTTCTTCTGCCCGATGTACTCCTCGAGCCGCTGCGGGCGCAGCGACGGCTCGACTCCGAGGTCCTCGGGGTCCGGGACGCCGGAGAGCAGGTGGTCTTCGACGGCGGACATGGATCAGGCTCGCGACAGCCGGTTGAGGCTGGCGCGCAGCAGGTCGTTGAAGGGAGCGTCGGGCTTCTCGCGGCGGACGTCGGCGACGGCGCGCTCGGCGAGGGCCGCCTTGTAGCCGAGGTTGACCAGGGCGGAGACGACGTCGTGGTCGGCGGGCGCGGCGGCGGTCGTCTCGGGGAGGTCGGCGGCCAGGATCCGCATCTTCTCGCGCAGCTCCAGCACGATCCGCTCGGCGGTCTTCTTGCCGACGCCGGGGATGGTCCCGAGGCGCCCGAGGTCGCCGTTGGCGATGGCGCCCATCAGATCGTCCGGCGCCATCCCCGAGAGGATCACCCGCGCCAGCCGCGGCCCGATGCCGTTGACGCCGATCAGCTTCTCGAACAGCGCCTTCTCGCGCTCGGTCCAGAAGCCGAAGAGGGCGATGCCGTCCTCGCGCATGTGGGTATGGATGAAGAGGCCGATCGGCGCCTCGCGCCGCTTCTCGATCTCGTACCAGGTGGAGAGCGGGACGTTGACCTCGTAGCCCACGCCCTGTACGTCGAGGAGCAGGCGCTCCGGGTCGGACCGGAGGAGGGTGCCTTGCAGATAGCCGATCATGGGGGGATTGTAGAACGGATGTAGGGGCGGCCCTATGTGGCCGCCTTGGTACGGGAGAGGAAGCGTGTCGGAACCAGGAAAGCAGGGCGGCCACATAGGGCCGCCCCTACATCAGGCCTACCCTTCCGACGGCGGCGCGATGCCGAGCTGATCGAGGAACTGCTGGTCGAAGGTGACGTTGAGGTCGCGGCGCCGCTTCTCGATCAGCGCCCCCTCGACGCTCCCCACGCGCTGCTGGAGGAGCTTGGTGCGGGTCTGATCCCGATTGGCGGCGTACTGCTTGGGGTCCCACCCCTTGCGGTCGGTCACCTGGAACAGCACGCCTCCCTGGGCGTCGGCGAGCGGGCCGCCGACCTGGCCGGCCTGGAGCGTCAGGGCGGTCTTGACCAGCTCGGGGTTGTAGCCGAGGCCGGGGATCATGCCGCCCTGGCCGCCGAACTCCTGCTGCGTCTCCTTGGCCTGCACCCCGAGCTCCGCGGCCACCTGGTCGAGGGTCTTGCCTTGGGCGATCTCCTTGCGGGCGTCCTCGAGCTTCTGCAGGGTGATCTGCTGGAGCTTCTGGTTCGTCAGCGACGCCCGCACCCGGTCCTCGACTTCCTTCAGCTCGGGGGCGTGCGGCGCGATGATGTCGTTGACGTAGACGATCGCCCACCCCTGCGGCACCTGGAGGGCCGGCGAGACCTCGCCCTTCTTGAGCGAGAAGCCGGTGGCGTTGAGCGACGCGCCGAGGCCGGGGATCGGATCGACGGTGCCGACCTTGGCCTCGCCGAAGGTGGTGCCGGGGTTCTGGGCGGCGAGGGCTTTCAGGGCGTCGGCGTTGGCGGGCTTCTGGCTGGCCAGTCTGGTGGCGAGGTCCTTGGCGCGGCTCTCGGCGAGCTGGCGGGTGCGATCGACGGTGAGGCGGGCGCGGATCTGCTCCTTGACCGCCTCGAACGGCTGCTGGCCGCCGGGCTGCTTGGCCGTGACCTCGATGAGGTGATAGCCGAAGTTGGACTTCACCGGTCCGACCACTTTGCCGACCGGCGCGTTGAACGCCGCGTCCTCGAACTCCTTCACCATCCGGTTGCGGCCGAAGAGACCGAGATCGCCCCCCTGGACCTTCGAGGCGGCGTCGTCGGAGTACTCCTGGGCCAGCTTGGCGAAGTCGCCGCCGGCGGTGAGCTTCTTCAGGACCTCCTGGGCCCGCGCCGACGCCGCGGCGTCGGCGCGCTGGTCGTTGACGGCGATCAGGATGTGGCGGGCGCGGATCTGCTCCTCCTGGGAGTAGTCGGCCTTGTGGGCGTCGTAGTAGCTGCGGAGCTCGGCGTCGGACACCTGCGCCTGGCTGGCGAGCGGGCTGGCGCTGGTGCTGTTGACCAGCACGTAGGCCAGGTCGCGCTGCTCGGGGAGCTTGAAGTCCTGCTTGTGCGCCTGGTAGTAGCTCGCGACCTCGGCCGGCGTGACGTTCACCTGCTGGGCGAAGCGGTTGCGCGGCAGCTCGACATAGCGGATCTTGGCGCGCTCCACCTGGTCGCGATAGGCGCGCTGGATCTCGTCCTCGCTGACGTAGAGGTTGGCCGAGAGCGCGTCGGTGAGCTTCTTGACCAGCAGCTGGTCGCGCAGCTCCTTCTCGAAGTCGGCGACGGTGGTGTGCAGCCCCTCCTGGATCACCTGCGAGTAGGTCGCCTCGCCGACGAAGTGCCCCTGGGCGTCCTTGAAGGTCGGGAAGGAGAGGATCTGGTCGCGCAGCTCGGCGTCGCTGACGCTCAGGCCCAGCCGCCGGGCCTCCAGCGTCTGGATCTTCTGGACCACCGTCTGGGTCAGCGTCTGCCGGTACATCTGCTTCTCGATGTCCGGCGACAGCTGGTCGCCGTAGATCTGGCGATAGACGTTGGTCATGTTCTGATAGGCGCGCTGGAACTCCTGGCGGGAGATCGATTCGCCGCCGACGCGGGCCACCGCGGCCTCGTTGCCGCGAGTTCCCGAGGTCCGGGAGCCGAAGTCGGCCGCCAGCGCGAGCACGAACAGCGCGATGATCACCCAGAGAATCCAGGCGAGATTTTTCAGGTTGTCGCGAAATACCTTGAGCATAAACGGACTCCTTCAGGAGGAACCCGGCACTTTAGCAGCGCGGCGCCGCGCGCACAACCCCAGCCACCCCCGCGAAAACGTTCCGTGTTATATTCACGCGCCTACATGAAAGGGATTTGAGGTGCCCGCCCAGCCCGCCCAGAAGGCTGATCGACAGGGAAAAGACTGGTACAGCGTATCGGTAGACACCCTGAAGAACGGGGGGTTGCTCCTGCTGATCCTGGTCCTGGTGGCCGGTGGCGTGCTGATGTACCGGCGCTACGACCGGAGCTCGGCGCAGAGCGAAGCCCGCGTGGTGATCGCCCAGGCCGAGGCGCTGCGTCACCAGCTGAGCACCGAAAAGCGGGTGGCTTCCAGCTTTGCCTCCGAGTTCGAGTCGGCCCGCCAGAGTCTCGAAGAGGCCCGGACCCGGCTCTCGGCGCAGAACTTCACCGGTGCCCGCACGAGCGGCCGGCGCAGTCTCGGCGTGCTGCAATCGATCGCCGACGCCCTGGCGCTGAGCGGCGGCGCCGGCCAGGCGCAGTTCGCCTCGCTCCAGGGCGAGGTCGAATACCGCCGCGGCGACGGCGGCGAATGGCAGGAGGCGCGCAGCCGCGTCCAGCTCCAGTCCGGCGACGCCGTGCGCACGGCGGAGAACGGCTCGGCCGAGATCATGTTCCTCGACGGCACGCTCTACACGGTGCGGCCGAACACCCAGTTCATCGTCTCGCCGGGGAGCGGCGGGGCGGGGGGCGGCGGCGAGCAGTCGATCGAGATGAAGTACGGCTGGGTCAACCTCAGCACCTCGCAGAGCTCGAGCAACGTCAAGACGCCGGGCGCCACGGCGCGCGTCAAGGAGTCCTCGGAGGCCTATGTCGCCGTCGACAAGGCGAGCAGCCAGGGGCGCTTCGGCGCTTACCGGGGAGGCATGGAGCTGTCGTCGGCCGACGGCCTGAAGCGCCAGGTCGGCCCCCTCCAGCAGGTGGTGCAGACCGGCGGCCTGCTCTCCGAGCCGAAGGTGATGCCCGCCCCGCCCGATCCGGTCGATCCGGTGGACGACCAGCTGGTCGACCTCGCCGCCACCAAGAAGCTGGTGCTCGCCTGGCAGCCGGTGCCCGGCGCCAGCCGCTACGCGCTCCAGGTCTCCCGCAACCACCTGTTCGTCGACAACGTCATCGACGCCGAGAACCGCACCAAGACGCGGGCCACCCTGGGGGTGCGCGGCGAGGGGAGCTTCCAGTGGCGGGTCGCCGCCTTCGGGCCCGGCGGCCTGCAGGGGCCGTGGAGCGAGGTGCGGAAATTCCGCGTCGCCTCGGCCGCCCATGGCGCCGCCGGCGACAAGCCGAACACCACTCCGCCGGAGCTTGACCTCGACGACATCAAAACCTACGGTAGTATCTTCATGGTCAGCGGCCACAGCGAGCCGGGGGTGGTGGTGGAGATCAACGGCGAGCAGGTCAAGACGAACCCGGACGGCAGTTTCACCAAGACGGTCCAATTGACCAAAGAAGGCCAGAACATCATCGAGGTCCGCGCGCGCAACACCTGGGGGGTCGAGACCATCCGCCGCAAGCGCGTCTTCGTCGAGGCTCCCTGAAATAAGCCCTGAAGACAGGCCCTGAAAAAGGACGACGTCATTCCCGCTAACACATCCGCCGCCAGCACGGTCCACGGCGGATTTTTCCAGAAGGATCAACAAGGCTGATGCCGCTAGCCTCGCTGCTACGCTACTTTTCGAAAGACCTGGCCATCGATCTCGGCACCGCCAACACGCTGGTCTTCGCCAGCGGACAGGGCATCGTCGTGCGCGAGCCCTCCGTCGTCGTCATCAACAAGATCACCAACCGGATCGAGGCCGTGGGCAGCGAGGCCAAGGAGATGCTCGGCCGCACGCCCGGCAACATCGAGTCGATCCGGCCGATGAAGGACGGCGTGATCGCCGACTTCGAGGTGACCGAGCGGATGCTTGAGTACTTCATCAAGAAGGCGCACGGCCGCAAGATGTACGTGCATCCGCGGATCGTCATCGGCGTCCCGTCGGAGATCACGCAGGTGGAGAAGCGGGCGGTGCGCGACTCGGCGATGCGCGCCGGCGCCTCGGAGGTGTTCCTGGTCGAGCAGGCGATGATGGCCGCCATCGGCGCCGGCCTGCCGATCACCGAGCCGTCGGGCAACATGATCGTCGACATCGGCGGCGGCACCACCGACGTCGCCGTCATCTCGCTGGCCGGCACGGTCTACAGCCGCTCGGTGCGGATCGCCGGCAACGAGATGGACGTCGGCATCATCCAGTACCTGAAGCGCAAGTACAACCTGCTGATCGGCGAGCGCACGGCCGAGCAGATCAAGATCCAGATCGGCTCCGCCTATCCGCTGAAGGAAGAGCTGCGGATGGACATCAAGGGGCGCGACCTGGTGGAGGGCGTGCCGAAGACGCTGACCATCTCCGACGAGGAGATCCGCGAGGCGCTGGCGGAGCCGGTGGCCACGATCGTCGAGGCCGTCCGCATGGCCCTCGAACGCACGCCTCCCGAGCTGTCGGCCGACATCATGGACAAGGGGATCGTCCTCTCCGGCGGCGGCGCGCTGCTGCGCAACCTCGACCAGCGGCTGCGCGACGAGACCGGCCTGCCGGTGGTGCTGGCGGAGGATCCGCTCGCCTCGGTCGTGCTCGGCACGGGCCGGGTGCTGTCCGACATCGACCTCCTGCGCAAGGTCCAGATCCGGTAACCGGCGTCTCGAACCGGGCCTGATGCCGTGGACGAGCGCCGCACCGCCTGGGTGTTGATCGTCGTGCTGGTCGGCCAGCTCGTGTACCTGGCCATCCAGGGCGCGCGGGCTGGCGAGACGCGGCTGGAGAGGCTCGGCCTGCGCCTGCTGGGGCCGATGGCGCGCGGCGTGGCCTCGATCCCGGCGGGCGTCGCCGGCGCTCGCGAGGGAGTCAAGCTGCGCGGCACGCTGCTGGAGGAGAACCGGCAGCTCCGCCTCGAGGTCGAGCAGCTGCGCCTGAACCTGCTGCGGCTCACCGACGTGGAGGGAGAGATGCGGCGCCTCGGCAACGCGGTGCGCTACCCCACGCCCCCCGCCGGCGGCGTCCGGGCGGTCGACATCGTCTATGCCGACCACTCCTCGTGGCTGCGCACGCTGATCCTCTACACCGGCCCGGTGAAGGCGCTGAAGAACCAGCCGGTGCTGTCGCCCGACGGCCTCGTCGGCCGGGTGTTCGACGTCTCCGGCTCCTATGCCAAGGTGCAGCTGATCACCGACAGCTCGGCCGGGGTCGGCGGCATGATCCTGCGCACCCGCCGCCAGGGGGTGGTGCGCGGCGGCGGCGGCGGCGGGAGCACGCTGGAGCTCGAATACGTGCCCTTGCAGGCCGACGTGCGGCCGGGCGACCGCGTGCTCACCGCCGGCATCGACGGCGTCTACCCGCGCGGCATCCCGATCGGCACCATCCTCTCCGTCGAGGCGGGAGGGCAGCTGTTCCATCGCATCCAGGTCGCCCCGGCGGTCGACTTCGGCACTCTCGACCAGGTCTACCTGCTGGACTATCAGGCCGTGCCGCCGCCGCTCAAAGAGGATCGCCCGCTTGGAAAGCCTTAAGCTCCTCGCCGCCATCGCCCTCGCCGCGCTCGTCCACTTCGTGGGGGTGCGGCTCTGGCCCGATTTCGCCCGCGCGGTCGACGTCTTCCTGGTGGTGGTGGCGCTGCACGGGCTGCGCGGCAACTCGCTGTCGGGGCTGCTGGTCGGCTTCCTCGTCGGCCTCCTCCAGGACACGCTGACCAGCGGGCCCTTCGGCCTGTTCGGATTCGCTGATACCATCGTCGGCTACGTCACGGCGCGGCTGGCGCAGCGGCTGGTGATCCAGCGGCCCACCGGCGTCCTGGCGCTCGTCAGCTTCGCCTCCGCGCTCCAGCAGGCGATCGCCGTAGGGCTCGCCTTTCTGCTGCTCCCCGCGCCAGAGTCGCCCAGCCCGATCTGGGCGGTGGTCCGCGCGGGAGCCTGCGGGGTTCTCGGCATGGCGATCTATATCGTGGTGGGGCGCTGGCGCAGCTCGTCGGAGACCCGGCGCCGCGGCCGGATGAGCCGGTTGCGGCTCGGCTGAGGCGAGCGGCGGACAAGATTCAACCGTAGGATCGAGGCAGCAGGATCGAGGCAGTAGGATCGAGGTCGTAAACAATGCAGGTGGTTCGTGAGCATCGAGATGATCTGGTCGGCCGCGTCCGCGTGCTGACCGCCATCGTCACCGGGGTCCTGGTGGCGATCGGCACCGGCTTCTGGTTCACCCAGCTCGTCCAGGGCGACTATTACCGCGAGCTCGCCGAGAACAACCGGCTGCGCAAGCTGCCGATCAAGGCGCCCCGCGGGCTGATCTTCGACCGCAAGGGGCGCCTGCTGGTCGAGAACGTCCCGAGCTACAGCCTGATGATCGACCGCAGCCGGGCGGCCAAGCTCGACGACAGCCTCTGGTACGCCGCGGGCGTGCTCGGCCGGCCGGTCGCCGATCTGCAACAGATCCTCCATCAATACCGCGGCGTGCCGGTGTTCAAGCCGGTGCTGCTGGCCGAGAACCTCTCGCTCTCGCAGGTCGCCCGCTTCGGCGTCGAAGGGCTCGAATATCCGGAGTTCGACGTCGAGGTGCAGCACCAGCGCCTCTACCGTCACCGCGAGCAGACCGCGCACATCCTCGGCTATCTCGGCGAGCCCACGCTGGAGGAGCTGCGGGACGGCAAAGGCATCTACCAGCCGGGCGATCCGGTGGGGAAGAAGGGGATCGAGCAGACCTACGACGCCGAGCTGCGCGGCAAGGACGGCGAGCGGGTGGTGGTCGTCGACAGCCGCGGCCAGCTGCTCAAGGAGTACGAGACCAAGAGCACCCCGGCCATCCCCGGCAAGAACCTGACGCTGTCGATCGACCTCGACCTCCAGCAGGAGGCCGCGCGCTGGCTCGACGGCCCGGAGAAGGTAGGGGCGGTGGTCGCCATGGACCCGCGCAACGGCGAGATCCTCACCCTGGTCTCGGCGCCGGCGTTCAACCCCAACCTCTTCGCCCGCCGTCTCCAGCAGGCCGACTGGCAGGCGCTGATCGACGATCCCAACCATCCGTTGCAGAACCGGGCGATCCAGAACACCTACTCGCCGGGCTCGACCTTCAAGATCGTGATGGCGACCGCCGGCCTCACCGAGAAGGTCTTCGACGACCACACCTCGGTCCTGTGCACCGGCTCCAAGGTCTTCTACGGCCGCCCCTTCCGCTGCTGGAAGAAGGGGGGGCACGGCACCGTCGAGGCCCATACGGCGATCAAGAACTCCTGCGACATCTACTTCTACACGCTGGGCCAGAAGATGGGAATCGAGAAGATCGCCCGCTACGCCCGCCTGTTCGGGCTCGGCTCGCTCACCGGCATCGACATCCAGGGGGAGAAGCGGGGGAACGTCCCCGATCCGCAATGGAGCGAGAAGGTGCGCAAGCAGCCCTGGTACCCGGGCGAGACGATCTCCGTCTCGATCGGCCAGGGCCCCGTGCTGGTCACCCCGCTGCAGATGGCCGAGATGACGGCGATGGTGGCCAACGGCGGCTACAAGGTCGTCCCCCATCTGCTCAAGGACGCCAAGGTGCCCCCCCCGGAGCGCGTGGCCTTCGACGACGATGCCCTGAAAACCGTGCGCGGCGGCATGTGGGCCGTGGTCAACGAGCCTGGCGGCACCGGCTATGGCTCGGCGCGGCTGCCGGGCGTCGAGATCGCCGGCAAGAGCGGCACCGTGCAGGTCATCGCGCAGGCCCAGCGCACCGAGGAGCACAACCTCCCCTTCAAATACCGCGACCACGCCTGGTTCACCTCCTTCGCCCCGGCGGACAACCCGGAGCTGGTGGTGACCGTCTTCGCCGAGCACGGCGGCGGCGGCTCCAAGGTGGCCGCGCCGATCGCACAGGCGCTCTATGCAAAGTATTTCGGGATCGATAACGGGAAGTCACCCAGTCCCTGAGGAGCGGCCGCGGCTGCGGCTGCTCTCCTCGATCGACGGCGGCCTGATCCTCTCCGCCCTCCTGCTGGCGGCGATCGGCCTGGCGACCGTCCACAGCGCCAGCTCCGAGATGGCGGTCGACTACTTCCCCCGCCAGGCGGGGTGGGTGGCGATCGGCCTCGTGCTGATGGTGATCTCGATGAGCATCGACTACCACGTGCTGCTCGACTTCTCCGTGGTGCTCTACGGCTTCGGCATCCTGTCGCTGATCGCCGTGCTCGCCTTCGGCGCCAAACACGGGGGCGCCGCCAACTGGCTGCGGATCGCCGGCTTCCAGTTCCAACCGTCCGAGTTCGCCAAGATCGCCACCGGCCTCTTTCTCGCCCGCTACCTGGCCGGCCTCAACAACCGCGTGCTCGAGATCCGCCAGATCCTCACCGCCCTCGCCATCGTCGGCGCGCCGATGGTGCTGGTGGCGATCGAGCCGGACATGGGGGGCGCCGCGATGTACGCGCCGCTGCTGATCGGCATGCTGCTGGTGGCCGGCATCCGTGTCCGCCTGCTGGTGACCTCGATCCTGCTCGGCGTCGTCTTCGTCACCGCGCTCTGGTCGTTCGGCCTCAAGGGGTATCAGCGCCAGCGCGTGCTCACCTTCCTGGCGCCCGAGACCGATCCGCTGGGCGCGGGCTACCAGGTGCGGCAGAGCAAGATCGCGGTGGGCTCGGGCGAGCTGCTGGGCAAGGGGTACATGCAGGGCACCCAGAGCCAGCTCCGCTTCCTCCCCGCCCGCCACACCGACTTCATCCTCTCCGTGCTGGCCGAGGAGTGGGGGTTCCTCGGCGTGGTCACGGTGCTGGGGCTCTACGCGCTCTACATCTCGAGCGCCGCCCGGATCGCCGTCCGGGCGCGCGACCGCGCCGGCATCATCCTGGTCGTGGGGCTGATCTCGATCACCTGCTTCCACGTGCTCTACAACAGCTCGATGGTGGTGGGCTTCGTCCCCATCACCGGCATTCCCCTGCCCTTCCTTTCCTATGGCGGCTCGTTCACGATGATCAACTTCATCTCGCTGGGGATCATCCTGGGGGTCGACATCCGGCGGTACGTGAACCGGTAGGAGCCGACCGCGGAGGAGGCAGAGAGGGTGTTTCCTATACACTAGGGCTCGCCATGAGTCTCAAGATGCTCATCGAGAGCGATCCGCACCAGACCCGGATCGCCGTCCTGGAGGACGACCGCCTGACGGAGATCTTCGTCGAGCGGCACCGCCATCGGGGACTGGTGGGCAACGTCTACAAGGGGCGGGTGACGCGCGTGCTCCCCGGTATGCAGGCCGCCTTCGTCGACGTCGGGCTCGAGCGCGACGCCTTCCTCTACGTCAGCGACGTCGCCGCCGATGTCGAGTCGATGGAGGACCTGGAGCTCGACGACGGGCATTCCGACGATCTCAACAACAATCACGGGTCGCAGGTCTCCCCCTCGATCGACGACCTGCTGAAGGCGGGGCAGGAGATCATCGTCCAGGTGGTCAAGGACCCGCTCCCGAGCAAGGGCGCGCGGATCAGCACCCACGTCACCCTGCCGGGGCGCTACCTGGTGCTCCTTCCCACCGTGCGCCATTTCGGCGTCTCGCGGCGGATCGAGGACGAAGTCGAGCGCGACCGCCTGCTCTCGATCCTCCAGCAGCTCCCCACGGCCAACGGCGTCGGCGGCGGGCTGATCGTCCGCACGGCGGGCGAGGGGAAGGGGCGGGAGGAGTTCGAGAGCGACCTCACCTATCTCTCCCGCCTCTGGGAGAAGGTGCGGCAGCGCGCCGGCAAGGTCTCCGCCCCCACGCTCCTCCACCAGGACCTCGACCTCGCATTGCGGATCGTGCGCGATCTGCTGCGCCAGGACTTCGCCGTGCTCTGGGTGGACGGCGAGGAGACCTACGAGCGGATCGTCGAGTTCCTCGACCAGGTGCAGCCGGGGCTGGTCTCCAAGGTCAAGCTGTTCCGCCAGCAGAAGGCCACCCTGTTCGAGCAGTTCGGCATCGAGGAGCAGATCGAGGCGGCCCTGAAGAGCAAGGTGTGGCTGAAGTCGGGGGGGTACATCGTGATCAACCCCACCGAGGCGCTGGTCGCCATCGACGTCAACACCGGCCGCTTCGTGGGCGCCACGAACCTCGAGGACACGGTGTTGCAGACCAACCTGGAGGCGGTCCAGGAGATCGTCCGCCAGATCCGCCTGCGCGACCTCGGCGGGATCATCGTCATCGACCTGATCGACATGGTCGAGGCCTCCCACCGCGAGGAGGTCTTCTCCAGCCTCGAGGGGGAGATCAAGAAGGACCGCGCCAAGACCAAGGTGCTCAACATCTCCGAGTTCGGCCTGGTCGAGGTCACCCGCAAGCGCAGCCGCTCCAACCTCGAGCGCCTGCTCACCCAGAGCTGCCCCTACTG
Source organism: Thermoanaerobaculia bacterium (assembly GCA_036271335.1). Lineage (GTDB taxonomy): Bacteria > Acidobacteriota > Thermoanaerobaculia > Multivoradales > UBA5704 > DATARR01. The sequence continues at coordinate 18,617 of DATBAW010000334.1, read as the reverse complement.
CTCCGGGCGCGGGCGCATCCAGTCCAACGCCACGATCTGCCTCAACCTGCGCAAGGAGCTGCTCCATCTGCGCGGCCGGATCGCCAACGCCGAGCTGCTGCTGCGCGTGCACCCCGAGATCGCCCGCTCCCTGCAACAGGAGGAACGGGCGATCCTCGACGAGCTGGAGCGCTCGCTCGGGGTCCACATCCTGATCCAGAGCGATCCCGAGCTGCACCACGAGCGTTTCGACGTCGTGGAGGTCTGACGATCCAGCCCGTGCCCTTCGCCCTTCCCGGCTGGACCGGCGAGCTGGCGGCGGATCTACGCCCGGTCGATCTCGCGGCGGCCGTCCGCGGCCTCACCGATCCCGCCACCGCCCTCAAGACGCTCCACTGGGGGCGCAACTATCTCTACTTGGCGCGGCTGGAGACGACGGACGGACCGCTCGACGTGGTCGTCAAGCAGTTCCGCAACCGCAGCCGCCGCGACCGCCTGAAGCGCCGGCTGCAAGGGAGCAAGGCGGAGAAGAGCTGGCGAATCGCCCGCGCCCTGCTGGCGGCGGGGATCTCGACGCCGGACCCCCTGCTGTGGATCGAGTCGGCGAGCGCCGAAGGGCCCTCCTTCTACGTCTGCCGCTATCTGCCCGGCACCACCGAGGCGCGCTATCTCTTCCGCGCCGCCAATACTGGGAAAAATAAGGGAGAAGAGAGCGCGCGCTTTCCGCAGGTCGATTTCCCCGCCTTCGTCGCGGCGCTGGGGACGACGGCGCGGCGCCTGCACGACGCCGGCTTCTGGCACCGCGACCTCTCCGGCGGCAACCTGCTCCTCCGTTTCGGCGCCGACGGCCGCCCTTCCGAAATCCAGATCGTCGACCTCAACCGCACGCGGATGGGGCGCCCGCCCAGCGTCTCCGAGCGGCTGCGCGACCTCTCGCGCCTGGCGCTCTTCCGGCCCGAGCACCAGGAGCTGCTGCTGCGGAGCTACTGGGGCGCCTCGCCGAGCGCTCTCCGGCGCGCGATCTACCTCGGCTACCACCACGGCTTCCGGTGGAAGAACGACGCCAAGAAGAGGGCGCGGAGCGCCCGCGACCGTCTGAAGCGGCTGCTCCTGCCGCGCGGCACGCATTCCCACATCCCGGCGGCTCCCGCGGAGGCCGGCGCGCGCGACAAGGCGGTCTGGGATCACCTCTCGGACCAGCCCCACCAGCACGCCGGCCGGCTGGAGAAGCTGCGCGTGCGCCTCGCCGACGCCGGCTCGCACGGTATGGAGGTGGCGGCGGTCGCCGGCGCCCTGCCACGGATCTGGCGGCGCTACCAGGAACTGAAGCGGACGCTTCACGCCGCGCCGGTCGATTTCGCGGGGATCGGCGTCTGCGTCCGCCCCTGGCCGGAGAACCCCGCCGCCCTGCTGGCGCTAATCGACGAGCTGGGGGTGCGCCACGTGCTGCTGCGCCTCCACCCCTGGGAGGAGGACCACGCCACTGAGGAAGAGCTGGCGCGCGAGCTCCACGCCCGTCACCTCGAGGTGAGCTTCGCGCTGCCGCAGAACCGCGACCTGGTACGCGACCCTGCCCGTTGGCGCCGCTCCCTGGAGACGATCGCTCCCCGCTTCACGCCGTACGGCAAGCGCTTCCAGATCGGGCAGGCGATCAACCGCAGCAAGTGGGGGATCTGGAACCTCCGCGAGTACCTGGAGCTGGCGCGGGCCGCCGAGGCGGTCTTGCGGTCCTATGCGGAGGTCGAGCTGCTCGGCCCCTCGGTGATCGACTTCGAGTACCACGTCACCGCGGCCGTGCTGAACCTGCGGCATCCAGGCTTCCGCTTCGACGCGGTCTCCGCCCTGCTCTATGTCGACCGCCGGGGCGCGCCGGAGAACCGCCAGGCCGGGCTCGACACCACGGACAAGGCGCTGCTGCTGCGCGCCATCGCCGAGACCTCCCACAACGCGTCTCCCCGCTGCTGGGTCACCGAGGTCAACTGGCCGCTGCGCGAGGGTCCGCACTCGCCGGCCGGCCGCGACGTCTCGGTGGACGAGGAGGCGCAGGCCGACTATCTCGTCCGCTACTACCTGCTGACGCTCGGCACCGGCCTGATCGAGCGGGTCTTCTGGTGGCAGGTGGTGGCGCGCGGCTACGGCCTGGTCGATCCCGCCGATCCGGCGAGCCCTCGCCGCCGGCCGAGCTTCCAGGCGCTGAAGACGATGATCCGCGAGCTGGACGGCGCCCGGCTGGAGGAGGTCCTCCCCGCGCCGCCGCCCGCGCGGCTTTACCGCTTCCGCCGCCCCGCCGGCACCGAGGTCGTCGTCGGCTGGAGCGCCACGGACCGGCCGGCTCGCGCGATGCTGCCGCGGCCGGCGGTGGTGGTGGTCGAAAGGAATGGAGAGAAGGTGGCGGCCCCCGCCGGCGTCGAGGTGGAGGTGGGGGCTTCGCCGCGATATTTCAGGCTGTAGGGGCGGCCCTGCGTGGCCGCCCTGGGCGGGGAGGGCGCCCGCCCTGGAAGGGAGAGGGCGCCCACATAGGGGCGCCCCTACAAATCCTACTTCTGAAACACCTCCGCCACCGGCACGACGTCGATCTTCGTCGGCGCCACCTTGAGCGGCACGATGAGCTTGTCGCCGGCGGTGATCTTGGCGTCGACCTGGCTGTTGTAGGTCTTCGGGCTCGGGTCGTCCTTCTGGAGGGTGTCCTTGAGCGCCGCCGCGTTGGAGGTGACCATCACGGCCTGGTAGTTGTCGGTGCTCAGGTACTTCTTGATCGCCGCGTTGACGTCGGCCACGGTCAGCTTCTTCAGCCGGGTCTGGATCTCGTCGATGTAGTACGGCATGCCGTAGAACTTGCTGTCCATGATGAAGCCGAGGCGCTCCTCGAGGCTCTGGGCCCAGAGCTTCGAATAGTTGAGGACGAAGTCGCGGCTGAGGTTGAACTCCTCCTGCGTCATCCCCCCGTCGCGCAGCCGTTGGATCTCGTAGAGGCCGGCGCGCAGCGCGAACTGCGCGTCGCCCGGCACCACCGGCCGGATCCAGACCGAGAAGTACTGCTCGCGGCGCGGCGCGCCGGGAGGCGGCGTCGTGACGCGGGGCGGGCTCTGCAGGTACTCGATGTACGAGTAGTCGCCGTAGTTCAGGCCGCGCGCCTCGCGGAGCTCGTTCATCAGCCGGCCGTTCATCGTGCGGTGCTCGCCGAGGAAGCTGTTGGCCACCATCAGCGGGTAGTAGTCCGCGTCGGCGCGGGTGATCGGCAGGGGGTAGCCGAAGTTGATGCCCACCGAGCCGGTCTGCTTGTCGACCAGGGTGAAATTGTGCCCCTCGACCTTCGGCGCCGGCGGCAGCGGCTGCCGCCCCCGTTTGCCGGCGGGGAGCGCCGCGAGATCCCGGGTCAGATGGCCGACGTAGTCGGCCGGGTAGCCGCCGGCGACTCCGAGCAGCAGGTTCGCCTGGGTGTAATTCTCACGGTAGAACTGCTTCACGTCGTCCAGCGTGATGCGCTGCAGCCCTTCGACGGTGCCGATGGGCGAATGCCCGTAGGGGTGCCCCTTGAAGATTTCCTGCTGGATCAGCTCGAGGCCGAGCGCTTCGTCGTTGCTGCGCAGCGAGCTGGTGAGCGCGGCGGTGAGCTGGTCCTTGTTGCGTTGGAAGTCCTCGTCCGAGAAGGCGGGCTTGAGCATCGCCTCCTCGAGGAGCGCCGTGTAGGCAGCCAGCGTGTCCCGATGGACGGTGCCGCCGATGGAGGTCACCTCGCGGTCGGTGTTGGGCTCGATCCCCGCGGCCATCGGATAGAGGGCCTCGACCAGCTCGGTGTAGGAGCGCTTCTGCGTCCCCGCGTCGCCGATCATCAAGGCCGTCAAGGTGGCCAGACCCTCCTTGCCGGCGGGGTCGTGGATCGAGCCGACGTTGAACTGCAGGCGGATCGACACCAGCGGCGAGCTGGCGTTGGGGAGCGTCACCACCTCGATGGGGACGACGGCGGACTGGGCCCGCGCGGCGGCCGGCAGCGCCAGCAGGCCGAGCAGAGCGGCGGAAGCGAGGCCCGTCCGCGTGAGCTTCTTGAGATCAAACCGCTGGAGATCAATCATGACGCGCACCTCCCTGCGTGCCCGGAGCGGCGGCCGCGGTGGCCTTGTGCGCGAGGGTCACGACGGTTTCGTTCTGGGGCTGGAAGAACTTGTTGGCGACCCGCTGGATGTCCGCCGGGGTCACCTTCTGATAGGCCACGAAGCGCTGGTTGAGAGCGTCGATGTCGCCGTAGATCGCGATCGCCTGGGCGGCCTGGGCCGCGGTGTTGCCCGGCGTGTCGAGGCCGAGCTCGAAGGCGTAGCGCTGGTGCGACTTGATGCGGTCCAGCTCCTTGGCGTCGACCGGCTTGGTCTGGAGGTCGTGGATGTAGCGGCCGATCGTCTCCTGCACCTTGGGGACCAGCTCGTCGGTCTTCACCCGCGCCAGGATCGTGAACAGGCCGGGATCGCGGCTGGCACTCGTCCCCCCCTGCACGAAGTCGACCGACTGCGTCTTGACCACCAAGTCCTGGAACAGGGGCGCCGAGTCGCTGAACAGCAGCTCGCCGAGGAGGTCGAGCGCCGCCGAGTCGACCGCGGTCGCCGAGTCGGCCGGCACGTGGTAGCCGATCATCACGAACGGATGGGTGGGGTTCGGCCAGTCGATCGAAGCCGTCTTCTTCGCCGTCTGCGGCGGCTCCACCGGGATGTCCGCCGGCTTGTACCCCTTCTTCCAGTCGCCGAAGTACTGCTTCGCCAGCGCGAAGGCGTTGTCCGGCTTGACGTCGCCCACCACCAGCAGCGTGGCGTTCTCCGGGCGGTAGAAGCGGTTGAAGAACTGGATGCTGTAGTCGTAGTAGTTGGGCATCGCCTTGATGTCCGCCACGAAGCCCAGGGTGGTGTGCTTGTAGGTGTGCTTCTCGAAGGCGACGTCGTGGAGCTTCTCGAACATCGGCTGGACGGGGTTCGAGACGCTCTTGTTGTACTCGCCGTAGACGGCCAGCGCCTCGGTGCGGAAGGCGTCCTGGTCGTACTTCAGGTTCTTGAACCGGTCGGACTCGATGTCCATGATCAGCGGCAGCTGGCTGGCCGGCGCGATCATGTGGAAGACCGTCTCGTCGTCGGTCGTGAAGGCGTTCGAGTCGGCGCCCATCCGCTTGAGGACGTCGGTGTAGGCGTCCTTCGGGTACTTCTCCGTGCCGCGGAACATCATGTGCTCGAAGAAGTGGGCGAAGCCGCTGTGCCCCGCCTCCACCTCGTCGCGGGAGCCGGTGCGCATCACGACGTAAAAGGCGATCGTCCCCGGACTGTCATAGGGGACGGCCACCAGCTTCATGCCGTTGTCGAGAGTCTGGCGGTGGATCTTGAAGGGGAAGACCTCGCTGGCAGCGGGCGCCGGCTTGCCGGCGGCGGCGTTGGCGGCGCTGGCCGCGCTCGCCACGCCGGCCATCGACGTCAGGGCCAGCAGGCCACAGAGCAGGAGAACGATTCTTCGGGCGTACACGTTGCTGAGCCTCCTTTCGGTTCGGAACTTTTGCGCCGGCTCGGGCGCTTATAAGCTGTGAGAAGCCGACCCCCAGGCTGGAAATGAGGGGGTCATCCAGGCAGAAAACGGTGATTCCCCAGAGGGGATTCCCATACTACCCTAAGGCAACATGAGACTACGCAGCCCGTTTTCCACAGTTTCATTGATGTTTCTCCTCCTTGGCGGTGCCGCCGCCGTTACCGGGGCCAATGCCGTCGCCGCTGCCGCGCCGGCGCCGCAATCCGCCCGCCGGACGCCCGTCGTGGCGGTGGTCGAGAAGATCGCGCCGGCGGTGGTCAACATCTCCGCCGAGTCGACGGTGCGTGAGGCCGACCCCTTCTTCGGCATGTTCGGCCTCGGCTCCGAGCGCCAGGCGCAGTCGCTCGGCTCGGGGTTCATCATCGACCGCAACGGCATCGTGGTCACCAACGCCCACGTCATCGAGGGGGCCTCGCGGATCACCGTCACCCTCCTCGACGGCCGCGAGATCGAGGCCGACCTCCTCGGCTCGGACCGCGACGCCGACCTCGCCGTGCTCAAGGTGAAGGCGAGCGGCCTCCCCGCGATCCCCCTCGGCCGCAGCTCGGACCTGATGATCGGCGAGAGCGTGGTCGCCATCGGCAACCCCTTCGGCCTGTCGAACACGGTGACCACCGGGGTGCTCTCGGCGGTCGGCCGCACCGTCCCCTCCGAGCGCGGGGAGCGGCTGTTCACCGACTTCCTGCAGACCGACGCCTCGATCAATCCCGGCAACTCCGGCGGTCCGCTGGTCAACATCCTCGGCGAGGTGATCGGCATCAACAGCGCCATCATCTCGGGCGCCACCGGGATCGGCTTCGCCATCCCCGCCGACCGCGCCCGCCGGGTGGTCGACGATCTCCTCCGCTTCGGCGAGCTGCAGCCGCTCTGGACCGGCGCGCGCCTGATGAGCGTCGATCCCGAGCTGGCGAAGCGCTACGGCCTCGGGACCGTGAAGCGCGGCGCCCTGGTGCTCAAGGTCTCCCCCGACTCGCCGGCCGCCGAGGCCGGGCTGCGCGAGAAGGACGTCATCACGACCATCGGCGGCCACCCCGTCGTCGCCCGCGAGGACGTTACCACCGCCCTCTACACGGCGGCGGCCGGCACCGCCCTCGACGCCGAGGTGCGGCGCGGCGGCCAGACGGTCAAGGTGCGGCTGCATGCGGTGCATCCGCCGCAGGGCCTGGGGATGCAGATGCTGGAGCGTTCGGTGGGCCTGAGCGTCGAAGGCGTCCGCGGCGGCCTCGCCATCCGTAGGGTCGTCTCGGGCTCGGTCGCCGAGCAGAAGGGGCTCCGCGCCGGCGACGTCATCCTCGGCGCCAACGGCCAGCAGCTCGACTCGGTGGACGCCCTCGGTCGCGAGGTCCTGCGCGGCCTCGACCGCGGCAGCCTGCTGCTGGCGGTGCAGCGGGGCCGCTGGGTGTACAACCTGGATTTCCCGCTGTAGGCCCCACGAATCGCGCGGGTCCGTCCGGGCCCGCGCGGGTTCCACGAGGGAACCCAGGCCGAACGCCCACCCCTTCGCGGCCCGCGCGGGCGCTTTCGCTGGTTGCGCCCACGTCGGGGCCCGCTGCGTCCCGGCCTGGGTCGGGTGCTCCCGCGCGCTCGTCCGGTGGACCGAGCGCCGGGGTTTCACGAAATCTCGCGTGGGCCGGCCGGCCCAGCGCGGGGGCCCGGCGCCCCTCGGGGATGGGCCCTGCGCGCCCAGGCCTGGGACAGGCGGCCCAGGGCGAATGCGGCCAGCCCGGGGCTCCGGGGCGAGCCGGCCCAGACGTGGGCGCAAGCGGCGATGCGCGCCGCGACCGGCGAGAACGCCGCCGTTCCCTCACCGAATCCACGCTACGATCCCGCCATGTCCCACCGTCTCGCCCTCCTCGTCTCCGGCGCCTCGGGAATGCTGCTCCCCCGGCACGTGCTCGGCCGGCTCGCCGCGCATCCGGAGATCGAGCGCATCCATCTGGTCGTCTCGGCGGGGGCGAGCCAGGTGCTCCGCCACGAGCTCGGGCCGGAGCAGACCGGCGGCGCCGACCTCGTGAAGGCGGCGGAGCTGAGCGCGGAGTCGCAGGAGAAGGTCGTCGTCCATCGCGACAACGAGCTCGACGCGCCGATCGCCTCCGGCTCCTATCGCCTGACGGGCGCGGTCGTGCTCCCATGCAGCGCCGGCACCCTCGGCGCCCTGGCCACCGGCTCGGCGCGCACCCTGATCCACCGCGCCGGGGCGGTCGCGCTCAAGGAGCGCTGGCCGCTGGTGCTCGGCTTCCGCGAGACCCCCTACAGCCTCGTCCACGTCGAGAACATGCGCCGCCTGCTCTACTCCGGCGCGGTGATCCTGCCGCCGGTCCCCGCCTTCTACATCGGCGGCGAGGACCTCGGCCGCTTCCTCGACCACTACACCCTGCGCGTCCTCGACCGCTTCGGCATCGCCGAGCCGGGGGAGGCGGGGCTGCGGTGGAGCTAGGGGCAAAAGCCAGAAGCAAGGACCTAAAGGACTGCAACGACAACAAGGACATAAAGATCAGCCGAGATCGGCTCTTTCGTCCTTGGCGTCCTTTAGGTCCATTATGACAGCTTAGGGCTACGCCCTTCGTCCTCCCCTGAGGACATTCTCTTTCTTTGCTTCCAGGGGGCATCCCCCCTGGTCCGGGCCTTGCACAGCTCCTAGGGTCTGCAATATGGGGCCGCCCCGCCTGGAGCGCCCCCTCAGCGGAGAAGGAAGAAGAACCATGAACACCCAAGGACACTCCATTCAGCTCAGGACGGCGCTGCTCGTCGGCGCCCTTCTCGTGGCTCCTCTCGTGACCTCGACGACCGCTTCTGCCCAGCAGCCCCGCGGCGAGCAGCTCACCGCCAACCTGGTGGACCCCTCGGGCTATTTCGGGCGCTTTCGCTCGAACGCGGCGCCGGTGGTGATCCATCTCGATCACTACACCTCGGACGCCGAGGCCGGGCAGCTCAAGGACATCCTGGCGCAGAAGGGGCCGAACGCCCTGCGCGATGCCCTGTGGGACCAGGAGGCCGGCTACATCCGCGTCGGCGGCGGCCTCGGCTATCCGATCGCGGCGGCCCGCTCGCACCCGACGGACGACGGCGGCCGGATCATCCGCCTGATGATCGACCGGCCGATCTCGCAGCGCGAGGTCTTCCGCAGCGCCCACACCCTCACCTACCCGTTCGGCTACATCGAGATCAAGCTCGACGCCAAGGGCAACGGCTCGGGCGACTTCTATCGCGCCGCGAAGGTCACCCTGACCGGCGACACCCTGCACATCGACAACTTCAGCCCGCAGCCATTCAAGTTGCTGGCCGTGAAGGCGAAGCAGAGCTGACCCGGACCCTGACGGGAGCGCCGCGCGCTCCCAGCCTCCCCCCTTCCCGACGGGCGATGAGGGAGAGAAAATCGAAATGTAGGGGCGCAGCATGCTGCGCCCTTTACCGTTACGGCGATGTTGAGGGCGCAGCATGCTGCCCCTACGAGAGGAGATCCGCCCGGCTCCTGCCCGGCACCCCCACGGGGGTGGTGTCGGTATCGCGCTATCATCAGGCCGCCATGAACGACAAACCCATGCCAGCCAAGGGCTTTGTACACCAGAGCAGGACCATGCTCGAGATGATCAAGGTCGAGCACACGCTGTTCGCCCTGCCGTTCGCCTTCCTGGGGATGCTGCTCGCCGCCGGCGGCTGGCCGTCGTGGCGGACGGTGCTCTGGATCGTGGTGGCCATGGTGGGCGCGCGGAGCGCCGCGATGGCGTTCAACCGGCTGGTGGACCACCGGATCGACGCCGCCAATCCGCGCACGGCCTCGCGCGCGCTGCCGGCGGGACTGGTGACGCCGGCGGCGGTCGTCCTCTTCATCGCCGTCAGCGTCGGCCTGCTGGGGGTCGCCGCCTGGCAGCTCAATCCGCTGGCGCTGGCGCTGTCGCCCCTGGCGCTCGGCATCCTCTTCCTCTACTCCTATACGAAGCGCTTCACCTGGGCCGCCCACCTGGTGCTCGGCCTGTCGCTGGCCGGCGCGCCACTCGGCGCCTGGATCGCCGTGCGCGGCGACGTCCAGGCGACGCCGCTGCTCCTCGCCGGCGTGGTGATCACCTGGACGGCCGGGTTCGACATCCTCTACGCCCTCCAGGACCTCGACTTCGACCGCCGGACGGGGCTGTTCTCGATCCCCGCCCGCTTCGGGGTGGTCGGCGCGCTCTGGATCTCCGGCGCCCTCCACGCCCTGACGCTGACGCTGCTCGCCCTCCTCCCCCGCGTCTATCCGGGCCCGCCCCTGCTCGGCGCCGCCTACTGGGTGGGGTGGGCGGGGTGCCTGCTGCTGATCGCCTACCAGCACTGGGTGGTGCGGCCGGGAGACCTGTCGCGCCTCAACGGCGCCTTCTTCACCGCCAACGGCGCCCTGTCGGTCTGGCTCTTCGCCACGACCGCCCTTGATATACTGGTCTCCTGATGATCCCCAAGACCTCGACCGAGACGCTCAACCCGATCCGCCCCGAGGCGTTCCCCAAGCCTCTGCAGGACATCGCCGCCAAGGTCCGCGACGGCCACCGGCTCGACGAAGCCGACGCCCTGACCTGCTTCACCACCCCGCACGTGCTCCACCTCGGCAAGCTGGCCGACACCGTGCGGCGGCGGCTGAACGGCAACGTCACCTTCTTCAACGTCAACCGGCACATCAACCCCACCAACGTCTGCGTCTACACCTACAACTGCAAGTTCTGCAGCTTCGCGGCGATGAAGGGCGAATCCCACGCCTGGGAGATGAGCCACGAGGACGTCTACCGCCACGCCGCCGACCAGGGGGGGAACGCGGTCACCGAGTTCCACATCGTCGGCGGCCTCCATCCGGACCTCTCGATGGCCTGGTACGAGGAGATGCTGCGCGGCCTGAAGAGCCGCTTCCCCGCCGCACACCTCAAGGCCTTCACGGCGATCGAGATCGGCTGGTTCGCCAAGCGCGAGAAGCTGTCGATCGCCGAGGTGCTGGAGAAGCTGCGCGACGCGGGGCTCGGCTCGCTCCCCGGCGGGGGCGCCGAGATCTTCCATCCGGACGTGCGCGAGATCATCTGCGACGGCAAGCTCGACGCCGGCGAGTGGATCGAGGTCCACCGCATCGCCCACAAGATGGGGATCAAGAGCAACTGCACCATGCTCTACGGCCACGTCGAGCGGCCCGAGCACAAGGTCGACCACCTGCTGCGGCTGCGCGCCCTGCAGGACGAGACCGGCGGCTTCAACGCCTTCATTCCGCTCGCCTATCACCCCGAGAACAACTACATGGGCCTGAAGTACCACACGACGGGGACGGAGGACCTGCGCCACATCGCCACCGCGCGGCTGGTGCTCGACAACATCCCGCACATCAAGGCCTACTGGGTGATGGTGACCCCGAAGCTCGCCCAGATCGCGCTCCGCTTCGGCGCCGACGACATGGACGGCACGATCGTCGAGGAGAAGATCTACCACATGGCCGGCGCCGGCACCTCGCAGCAGCTCTCGCGGCCCGAGCTCGAACGCATCGTGCGCGAGGCGGGGTTCGTGCCGGTCGAGCGCGACACGCTCTACAACTCGATGGCGGCGACCCCGGCGAGCTGACTTGAAGCCCGACACGCTCGGTTTCCACTATCTGGCGGTCGACGGTCCGATCGGCGTCGGCAAGACGACGCTGGTCGAGCTGCTGACCCGGCACTTCGAGGGGGTGAAGATCCTCGAGGACGTGGAGAACCCGTTCCTCGGGGACTTCTACCAGGACCGCCCCGGCGCCGCCTTCCAGACCGAGCTCTACTTCCTCCTCTCCCGCTTCAAGCAGCAGCGCGACCTCGCCCAGCGCGGCCTGTTCGACCGCGTGCTGATCTCCGACTACACCTTCTGGAAGAACCGGATCTTCGCCTACCTCAACCTCACGGACGACGAGCTGATGCTGTTCGACAAGCTCTACGCCCTGCTGGAGCCGCAGGTCCCGGTGCCCGATCTGGTCCTCCATCTGGTCGCCGACGTGGGCACCTGCATGGACCGCATCCGCAAGCGGGCGCGCAACATCGAGAAGACGATTTCAGAAGAATACCTGGCGGAGTTGATTGACGCGTACAATCACTACTATCATTACTACAGCCGGTCTCCCTTGCTGGTGGTGGACACGAGGCATCTCAACTTCCCCAACCGGCCCGAGGACTTCGACGAGCTGCTGCATCGGCTCGCGAAGCCCATCAAGGGAACCGAGTACTTCCAACCGCTTGGATCCCGCTGAGGCGGGACCGGGACGGAGCACAGCGCCCCCTGCGGCGCGGCGCCGGCGAGCGAGGGCCTGATCCCCCGGCGGGGACAGCCACCTCCCACCTCTCGTCAGGATTGCCGCGAACCCGCGGGCCCGCCAAAGGCCCTTCCGTCTCTGCGCGCGGAAGGGCTTTTTGTATTTGGACCTAACGACTGAAAGGAGCTTCGGATGGCTGGAGAGCCGAAGACCGTCACGGTCCCCTGGGTGGCGGCGGCACCCGAACGCGGCGATCACCTGGTGATGGTGACCGCCTATGACTTCCCTCAAGGCAAGACGGCCGACGCGGCCGGCGTGGACATCGTCCTGGTAGGCGACTCGCTCGCCATGGTCGTCCTCGGCCATCCCGACACGCTGTCGGTGACGATGGACGAGATGGTCCACCACACCAAGGCCGTGCGCCGGGGCGTCAAGCGCGCCCTGCTGGTGGCCGACATGCCCTACGGCTCGTTCCATCTCGGCACCGACGCCGCGGTGGCCAACGCGATCCGCTTCGTCAAGGAGGCTGGGGCGCAGGGGGTCAAGATCGAAGGCGACCGCCCCGAGATGGTCGCGGCCCTCTCGCGCGCCGAGGTGCCGGTGATGGCTCACCTCGGGCTCACCCCGCAGTCGGTCCACCGCCTGGGCGGCTTCAAGGTCCAGGGACGTGGCGACGCGGCGCGCGAGCACATCCTCCGGGCGGCCGAAGCGGCGGAGGCGGCCGGCGCCTTCTCGCTCGTCCTCGAATGCGTTCCCTCGGACCTCGCCGCCGAGGTCACCGCGCTCCTGTCGATCCCCACGATCGGCATCGGCGCCGGCGCCGGCTGTACCGGCCAGGTCCTCGTCTACCACGACCTCCTCGGCATGGAGGAGCGGATCGCGCCTCGCTTCGTGCGGCGCTACGCCGAGCTCGGCAAGCTCTCGCGGGAAGGGATCGCGCGCTACGCGGACGACGTCCGCGCCGGCCGCTTCCCCGCGCCTGAGGAGGGCTACGGCGGGGGTGGTGCCAAGCCGGTCGAGGAGCCGGCGAAGCTGTACGGGTGAGGACGATGGGGATGCGCGTGCTCGATCAACCGCCCGGGCGTAAACGCCGGGGCTACGACGGAAGCGAAAAGCCGGCTCAAGCCGGCTCAAGGACGGCGTGTTTTGCGAGCCGGCTTCAGCCGGCTTTGTGGTTGGAGCGTAGCCCGGGCGTTTACGCCCGGGCGGGGCGAGTCGGCGGAGCCTGTTCATGCTGACCACCCACACCGCCGCCGACCTCCGGCGCCAGGTCGACGCCTGGCGCGCGGCGGGCGAGCGCATCGGCTTCGTGCCGACCATGGGCGCGCTGCATGAGGGGCACCTCTCCCTCGTGCGGCTCGCCCGCGCTCACGCCTCCAGGGTGGTGGCTTCGGTATTCGTGAATCCGACCCAGTTCGGCCCCAACGAGGACTTCAGCCGCTATCCCCGCCAGCCCGAGGCCGACGCCGCGATGCTGGCGGAGGCCGGCTGCGACCTCACTTTCCTGCCTGCGGTGGAGACGCTCTATCCGCAGGGCCATGCCACGTTCGTCGAGCCCGCCGGCGCCGCCGAGGGGCTCGAGAGTGCGCTTCGCCCCGGGCACTTCCGCGGCGTCGCCACCGTGGTCTGCGCCCTGTTCAACCTCGTGCGGGCGGACGTCGCCGTGTTCGGCGAGAAGGACGCTCAGCAGCTCGCGGTGATCCGGCAGATGGTGCGCGACCTCCACCTGCCCGTCGAGATCGTTCCCGGCCCCACCGTGCGCGAGGCGGACGGGCTCGCGATGTCCTCCCGCAACGCTTACCTCTCGCCCGAGGAGAGGGTGGCGGCGACGGTCCTCCACCGCGCCTTGCGCGCGGCCGAGGCGGCGATCTCCCAGGGGGAGCGCAGCGGCGACGCCGTGCGCGGCTGGATGCGGGACGTGCTGAATACGGAGCCCCTCGCGCAGGTTGAATATGCCGAGGTGGTGGACGCCGAAACGTTTGTTCCCGTCAAATCACCGGTCGAGACGCTGCGCGGCCGGATCGTTCTCCCCCTCGCCGTACGGATCGGGAGGACGCGACTCATCGACAATCTTTCGCTAACTATCGTCGGCTCAACAGCCGAGGAGAGATAAGGTCATGAAGCGGACGCTCTTGAAGTCGAAAATCCACCGTGCCACGGTGACCGACGCCAACCTCCTCTACCAGGGGTCGATCAGCATCGATCCCCTGCTGATGGAGGCGGCGGACTTCGTGCCGCACGAGCGGGTGGAGATCTACAACTGCACCAACGGCGAGCGCCTCGCCACCTACGTCATCCCGGGCACGCCGGGACGGGGCGAGATCGTGCTCAACGGCGCGGCCGCGCACAAGGCGGGACCGGGGGACGTGATCATCATCGCCACCTATGCCGACTACGAGGACTCCGAGTGTCGCGCCCACAAGCCGTCGCTGGTCTTCGTCGACGCCAAAAACCGGATCGTCGCCCAGTCGAACGAGCGGCTGGCCGAGGCGGCGCTCCAAGAGGCGCTGGCGGCGGCGTCATGAGAGCCTCGACCGCAGTTCTCAGGCTGACCTCCGCGGCGGCTCTCCTGGCCCTCGCCTGCGCCACCGCCGGAGCCGCGCCTCCCAGGGCCGCCGCCGCCAAGCCGGTCGTCTTCACGACGCTCGTCCAGCGGTCGGTTCCGGGGCAGACGGGTGAGGAGATTCACGCGGTCGCGCGGGACCCGGATACCTGGAAGGCCCTCTGGGCCACGCTCCGGCAGAACGGCGGCGACACCCTCCCCGTCGATCCGCCGGCCGTCGATTTCCCGCGCGAGATGGCGCTGGTGGTGGCGATGCCCACGCAGAGCTGCGTCGCGAAGGTCACCATCCAGTCGATCGGCCATCTGGGCGATGCCGCGCGCGGCACGCTGCTGGTGACGCTGCTCGAAGCGCCGCCCGATCCGACCTGCCGCTGCATCGTCTCCGCGCGGCCGGTCCACGTCGTCCGCCTGCCCCGCAGTGGTGGGACGCTCCGCTTCGTCGTCAACCACGGGCAGACCGCCTGCGGCTCGGCGCACGGATGACCTGGAAGGGCACGCTCCTGCTGGGGGCGATCCTCGTTCCGCTCGCCCTCGCCGCCCGCTGGACCGGCAACGCCGAGCTCAAGGGAGCGCGCTTCAGCCCCGCGCCCGACACCGTCGAGTACGCGGCCGAAGCGCAATCCCTCGCCCGCACCGGCCAGATCTTTCTCCAGATCGGCCCCTATCGCGTCCGCCCCCGCTTCCCCCCCGGCTGGCCGCTGCTGATCGCCCCCGCGATCCGCCTCGGCGTGCAGGGGCGCGACCTCTGGCGGGTCACGGCGATCTTCGGAGCGTTGGTGGCGTGGCTGCTCGGAGCGGTGGCGGCGGGGCTGACGGCGAGGGTGAGCCCTCTTCCCCCGGGGGGATGGGGGAGTGAGGGTGCATCCTTCCTCGCCGGCCTTCTCGCGGGCGGCGTCTGGGCCCTCGCGCCACTGAACGTCGATCTCGGAAACACCTTGATGAGCGACGAGCCGACGGCGTTGTTCTGCCTCGCCGGCCTGCTCCTCTCGGGGCTGGCGTTCCTGCGCCGGGAGGGGCGCGGCGCCTGGGCATTCGCGCTGACCGGCGGGATCGCCCTCGGCCTCGCGGCGTCGATGCGGTCGATCGTGGCCGTCCTGATGCTCCTGCCCCTGGCCTTCTTCCTGGCCGGCGGCCTGCGGCGGATCGGCGTGCGAGCGGTCTTTCGCCGCGCTCTGCTCTGGGCGCTCGGCGCGGCGATCTTCCCGGCGGTGACCCTCCTGATCCTCGCGCGCTCCGGCTGGCCGGTCTGGCAGTGGTCCGGCTATGGCTTCTGGATGCCCAACCGCTTCGACCATCTGTCGAGCACCTTCAACCTCCAGTACGCCCTTCAACCGGACCTCACCTTTCGCCAGGAGCACCGTCCGCTCTCCCATCTCGATCTGACCCTGCGGGTGATCCTCGGCCTGCCGGGGCTCCGGCCGACGCACTACCTCGGCTACCTCTGGCCACTCGCGGGCTGGCTGGCGGCGATCCCCGTATACCGGTGGGCCCGGCGCCGCTACCCCGAGCTCACGGCCTGCGCGGCTCCCGCCCTTTTGCTCTGGACCTTGGCGCACGTCATCATCTTCTCGCTCTACTTCTACCCCTCTCCCCGCTTCTACATGGAGCCGCTGGCGCTCTGCCTGGTCCTGCTCGCCACGGCCTGCGGCGTCACCCTGGCCCGGCCGGGCCGCTGGACGAGGCTCACCGGCGCCGCCGGGATGGTCGCCGTGGCGCTGCTCGCGGCGCAGGGGGTCGTCGACCTCCAGAACGAGCCGCTTCCGAACCTCGACAATGAGCGGACGCGGGCGCATTTCCATCGCTGGCTCGAGATCGGCGATGAGCGGCGCTCCAGGCGAATGATGCCCTTCGATCCCGTCTATGCCCAGGCCCTGGGTCTGCTGACGCCCGAGGTCGCCGCCGGCATCCACGCCTGGGGCGAGCTGCCGGACACCGTGCACGTCCGGCGGCTGCGGGCGAATGGGACGGTGCCGCCAGGGCCGGTGCCCCAGATCGAGCCACCGCCGCCGGTGCGATAGACTCTTCGCGGAGGTAGGGTATGACCGTCACGCTGGACACCCCCACGACACCGAACGCCACCTTCGAGGTCGAGCCGCTCGTCATCGCCGGCCGCACCTTCCGCTCGCGCCTCTTCCTGGGCACGGGCAAATATCCCGACTTTCAGACCATGGTCGCCGCCCTGGACGCCTCCGGCACCGAGGTCGTCACCGTCGCCCTGCGCCGCGTGAACCTCGACGAACGGGGCCAGGGGTCGCTCCTCGACTTCGTGGATCCCGCGAAGTACCTGCTGCTGCCGAACACCGCCGGCTGCTACACCGCCGACGAAGCCGTCCGCACCGCTCGTCTCGCCCGCGAGCTGGGAGGGTGGGACTGGGTGAAGCTCGAGGTCATCGGCGACAAGAAGACGCTCTTCCCCGACAACATCGAGCTCCTGAAGGCGACCGAGACGCTGGTGGCCGAAGGCTTCATCGTCCTCCCCTACACCAACGACGATCCCGTGATCTGCCGCCGGCTGGAAGAGGCCGGAGCGGCCGCCGTGATGCCGCTGGGAGCGCCGATCGGCTCGGGGATGGGCATCCGCAATCCCGCCAACCTGAGGATCATCCTGGAGCAGGCGAAGGTCCCGGTGATCGTGGACGCCGGCGTCGGCACTGCCAGCGACGCCGCGCTCGCCATGGAGCTGGGAGCGCACGGGGTCCTGATGAACACCGCCGTGGCCGAGGCCAAGGACCCCATCCGCATGGCGAGGGCCATGAAGCTCGCCGTGGAAGCCGGCTGGCTCGCCGCCCACGCCGGCCGCATCCCCAGAAAGCTCTACGCCTCCGCCTCCTCGCCCCTCACCGGCCTCATCGAATGAGGGGGTTGCGCCTCCGGGCGGGCTGTTTTAAAATCCACTTCCCGCACGTCGGGCACGTGCAGCCATAGCTCAACTGGATAGAGCGACAGACTACGGATCTGTAGGTTGGGGGTTCGACTCCTCCTGGCTGCACCACTTCCGCCCCTCCCCGAAAGTTGCACTCTGAGGCCGAGTGCCCTACACTCCACCCTCCGCATGGGCACCATGCAGCCATAGCTCAACTGGATAGAGCAACAGACTACGAATCTGTAGGTTGGGGGTTCGACTCCCTCTGGCTGCACCATCCAGCCCGTTTAAATTCAAACAGTTAGCGGCACGGCCCGAAAACGCTCTAGGGAGCGCTTTTCCTCGGGGACCACTCAGGGACCACTCGCGCACCAAGTCGCGAGGGGCCGCTGCTTTTCCGCTCGATCCCGATCCCCCCAAAGACAACCGGCGCCGTACTTCTCGTAGGCTGAGCGTGCCAGCAGAACCTGGTCGGCATCGAAGCTGACGATCGTTACGGTCGCCGAATGGAGGAGCAGGTCGAGCTCGCGGAGGCCGGAGGGTCCCTTCCGGGCATGGAGAACGACGGCGGCCTCCAGTGCGGAGAGGGCGCTCACCAGACGTTTCGGGTCCTTCGTGATCTCTTGCGAGAAAGCTTCCGCTTCGGGTTCTCCAAAAAGAATGGCTAGGAGAGCCGAGGTATCGATGACCATCAGCGGAAAGCGCCCTTTTCGTCGTAACCAAGGATCTCGTCGGCATCCCGGACGTCGAGATCGGGCAGAGCGCTGCAACGCCGGCTGATCGCCATCAGGGCCTCAGCAAGATCGGGAGCGGCCCGCCGTCCCTTGAGCCGCTCAAGACGCTCCTCCAAAGAGTGGATTACAGCTTCGGTGAGGCTTTCTCCGGTCTCGGCAGAAACCTGCCGAGCCAACTTTTCCGCTCTGTCATTCTTTATGCTGATGGCCATAGGATTCTCCCGCGTCTAGAATCTCCACAGAATTCTAGAATCTTCCTGCTCTTGCGGCAAGTATGGCAGCTGAAGCCGATAAGTTCCGAGGAGGAGCCCACCGGCGAGGTTAAGGCATCAAGCAGCTGAATCCGGCATGGGCGGTCCTCAGGCTTCAGAGCCCGACGTCGGTGGAGATGAGGAGATAGCGGAGGGATCAGGAATCCATCACCTGTGCTTCACCGTCACCAGCACCATCCCCAAAGGCTTCAGAAAGGACACCGTCAGGCTCCGGGTCCCAAAAGCCATGCTTACGGGATTCTCGGTGGCGGTGGTCTCTCTCAGCGCGGCTCCGGCCCAGTCCTCACTGCTGGCCCAGCCGGGGGTCACATTCTTGACGAAGCGCGTGAGCAGTATGCTGTTTCGATCCAGAACGGTGCGCGAGACGTTGAGCAGCGCGATCATCAGGGCTGCTTGCGTGATGTTGTTTCGATCACCGATGATCTCC
>DATBAW010000333.1:0-2347 GCA_036271335.1 Thermoanaerobaculia bacterium | reverse complement strand
GAGACCCTGGGGGGCCTCGGCATGGTCCTCCCCGGCCTGCTCAAGATCAAGACCGGCCTGACCCCTCTCGCCGCCGCCGGCCTGGTGATCGTGATGATCGGCGCCGTGGTGGTCACATATCCGATGGGCGTGAAAGGCATGTTGGCCCCGCTGGTGGCCGGAATCGTGGCGGCGTTCGTGGCCTATGGCCGCTGGCGGCTTGCGCCTCTTCCCGAGCGTCGCTGAGCGCACGGGGTCCCTGCCTCGGGGGCGGTAACGATAGGCGACCGGGAGGCTTGCGGCGATGCCGCAGGCCTCTTGGGTCTTGGAAGAATCAGCAGACGTAGGTGGCGGTCCCCGTGCACTGATGGGAGCCGGTCAGGGTGCAGTACACCGAAAAATCGCCGCCGGCGATGTCCTTGGAGAGCTGCTCGTCGAGGATGCACAGGGTCTCGCGGCCGAGCTGAAGCTTCGGGCTCTTCTTGAGGACGTTCTTCTTCATGTGGGACTCCCTCCAAAGGTTGACGTGATGAGTGCTCGACGCCTCCGGCCCATCCGGAGGTTGAGCGAACGGAGTATAAGGCAGGTTTTCTAAGCGCCGACCAGCAGCCGGCCCGCGAAAGTCCCGAGCAGTCCGGCGACGAGGCAGGTAACAACGGTCGCGCCCAGATTGAGGAAGCCGAGCCACTGTGCGCCCTCCTCGAAGTAGCGCAGCGTCTCATAATTGAACGTCGAATAGGTAGTGAAGCCGCCCATCAGGCCGGTGGTGAGGGTCATCCGGAGCGTGGGGTTGAAGCCCTCGACGGTGAGCGCCGTGTGCATGATCGCTCCGATCAGAAACGAGCCGAGGACGTTGATCGCCAGAGTGCCCCAGGGAAATGTGGGGCCGGTCATGCGCAGAATCCACCCTCCGAGCAGATAGCGGGAGCCGGTGCCCACCGCGCCGGCCAGACAGATCAAAAGAAACCGGGTCATGAGATCTCCGTTCTCTGTGCCGAGGTCGAAGCGATCCGCGACGGATGCGGAAGGACCGCGCTCTGACAAAAGGTCTGTAAGGACGGCTGGAGGTGCACGCTCATGAGAAAGCTCCTACCTGGAACCAGGGTTCGAAGTAGGAGTCATCAGCGCGCGTTCGACGCGGGCGGTTGGGTAGGGCGGACTCCATCGCCCGGCGGTGATTCTAGTGCCCGCTCACCCCGGAGATCAAGCGCCGGGGATCGGTTCGATTTGACGCCGCAGCGCGCCAAGCCGGCGTTCCCACATCCGTGGTTCGGAGGATCGGACCCATGGTCGGCGTACCTGAGCTCGTGGTCTGGAGAGTCGGACCCGAGGTCGGCGTTGCTGCATTCGCGGTTCAGAGAGTCGGACCGTGGTCGGTGGTTCTGACTTCACGGTCTGGAGAGTGGGACCCAGGGTCGGCGGTTCTCACTTCGGGGTCGGGAGAGTCGGATCCACGGTCGGCGTTGCAGACTTCGTGGTTCGGAACGTCGGATCCGTGGTTGGCAGCCCTGCATTCGCGGTCCGCGACATCCGCAGGAGCCGGCCGGCCGTATACCGGCCCCTGCGGGAGGTAGGTTTTGAATCGGTTGTCAATGAGCCCGACCGCGCGATCCAACCCCGCGATCAAGACTTTGTCTACGGATCAGCCGAGGAAAACGTCCAGTCGGGCCTAAACGCTCGCGGCGGCTCCTCCGTACAAAGTAGGGTGCCTCGATCCACTCCGAGGAGGCGCAGCGCTCATTGACAACTGATGCGCCAGGAAGGCGGTCGCCCCGCCGCCTCCTGGAACTTCTCTACGCCCACGGGAGGCCTCGCCGCGCCCGCCCGTGGGTCCTGCCTGTTTCGTCTCGATTTTACCGGTGCTGTTTCCGGGCTGAAAGCCTGGGCTCCCTCAGCCCAGGGCAACGCCCTGGGTCTCGTGGATCGATCCGCATCCCCCAGCGGCCTGAAGGGGCGCGATACTCACCGCCTCAGTCTTGTAGGATTCCTTCACGGAGGCGGACCCCATGCCAGACAAGCCCAAGAATCCCAAGGAAGCCCTGATACGCATCGATGCGGCGCCGCCCGTGCCCGTCCAGCGTTCCGTCCTCCAGCGCTTCGGGCTGGGGAAGGAGCCTGGCCAGGAGGCGCGTTACCTGCGGGCGATCCTGACATTTATCAAAGAGGTCGCCTCGGAGCAGGTCAAGCAGATCCCCATCGCGGGCCCGCTCCTCTCTGGCGCTGGGGCGGCTCTGCTCCAGTTATCCAGCGAGGAGGACGACGCCAAGCTCGAGGAGAAGATCTCCCAGGTCCTCGCGACCGGCGAGCAGAGCCGGGACACTCTCGAAGCCCTCTCAGCTTTGGCGGCCGCCATCTATCTCCAGCAGGG
>DATBAW010000332.1:0-2466 GCA_036271335.1 Thermoanaerobaculia bacterium | reverse complement strand
AATCCATGAAGAAGTTCGACGGGATGACGCCGCCGACGTTGGTCTTCGCCGACGACGGGAAGAACGGCGACTTCGGGCCTCCGCCTTCCCCGTCCATCGAGGTGGGAACGATCAGTGGATTGACGATGCGGTCGTTCGGGTTGGGATTCGCCTTGCGCCAGAGCGCCATCGCGCCCGGCAGCGCCACCAGCAGCAGGGCCGCGACGGCGAAGGCCTGACAGAAACGCGCCCAGCCCGCCGGTTGGACCGCCGCGCGCCGCCGCCAGAGCCAGACGCCGACGGCGATCACGCCGAGACCGGCGGCGGCGATGTGCGCCAGGAGGACCGGCCGGTGCGCCAGCACGTTGCCCGTCGCCGTCAGCCAGAGCCCGGCGACCAGCGCGATCGCGAAGAGGACCGCCTCCGGCACGATGCCCGTCCGGAGGTCCGGCCGCCGCGCGAGCAGCACGCCGAAGGCCACCGCCAGGACCACGCCCAGCACCAGGTGGACCAGCACGTTGCCCATGTAGAAGACCGTCGGCGAGGCGAACGCCGCGATGTAGGCGGTGTTGACCAGCAGCAGCACGAAGAGCGCCGCCGTCCACTTCGCGAGACCGTTACCGTTTGTTCCCATCTCGTCTCCAGATTCCTCGCGATAGTATAGCTTCCCGCCTCAACGGACCTTCCAAAGCTTGTGCTGCTGCACCGACAGCCGCCACGGGGGGTTGTCCCGGCAGAGGCGGATGCACCAGTCGAGCGTGCGGGGATCGACCTCGGCGCCGTCGAAGGCCGGGGAGATCAGGTAGTGCTCGGCCTCGACCACCGTCCTGGGGATCGCCTGGCCATGGCCGCGCACGTATTTGACCTCGCTGGCCCGGCGCTGGCGGATGGCGTGCTCGGCCACCTTCGGGCTGACGGTGATCCAGTCGATCCCCTCCGGCAGGGAAAAGCTGCCGTTGGTCTCGATCGCCAGCTTGAGACCGGCGGCGTGGAAGGCGTCGATCAGCTCGCGGTCGACCTGGAGGGCGGGCTCGCCGCCGGTGAGGATCACCCAGTCGCAGCTCGTGGAGAGCTGGCGGAGCTCGGCCAGGATCTCGTCGAGGCTCATCCAGCGGCCGGACTCGAACTCGGTGTCGCAGTCGAAGCCGTGCGTCTCGACCTTGCAGGCGAGATTGCAGCGGGAGAGCCGCAAGAAGAGGTTGGGGGTGCCGGCGCGCACCCCCTCCCCCTGCAGACTGTAGAAGATCTCGTTGACGAGGTAGCGCTCCACGGGGCGCTACTCTATCGCCTCCGGAGCCGGTTCAGGCCTCACGAGCCCGGGCAGGCCACCGAGGTGAACGCCGGCACGCGGTAGTCCAGGACCTTGCGGCGCGCGTTGGTGAAGTCGAGCGCCTCCGCCAGGTTGTTCGCGGCGGCGTCGCGGACGGAGAGCGCCGGCAGGTTCCAGCGCCACTCGATCATCTTCAGGATCGAGGTGTGGTCGTAGGTGTCGCGGGCCACCGCGCCGGCCGCCGCGAACGGCGAGATGAGCAGGCAGGGGACCCGGAAGCCGCGAAGCGAGAACGCGGGGTCGACGTCCGGCGCCGCGCTGGGACGGATGTGATCGAAGAACCCGCCCCACTCGTCGAAGGTGATGACCAGGACCGTGCTCTTCCAGTCGGCGCCCGTCGTCACCGCGCGATAGGTCTTGTAGAGCCAGGACTCGCCGGCGCGGATGTCGCTCACCGGATGGTCGTCGGCGGAGGTCCCCGAGCTCTCGCCACTCAGCGGCGGGTCGACGAAGGACACCGCCGGGAGGTTGCCGTTGGCGCTGTCCTGGAGGAACTGATCGTAGCCCGCCGAGATCGAGGTGTACTTCAGCCCCCAGAGGTCGAGGAACGAGGTGTCGCTGTGGTAATAGCGCCCCGAGACCCCGGCGTCCGACAGCAGGTCCCAGATCGTCGTCAGGGTGGTGGGACCGAGGGAATCGTCCAGCCGGTCGGTGACCGCGGCGTGCTGATAGAGGCGGTTGGGATAGGTCGGCCCCAGGATGGCGGCGAAATAGCGGCTGCACACCGTCCAGTCCGGCGCCGCGGCGCCGAGGAAGGGGAGGTCGGCGCGCGTGTAGTAGCCGATGGTGTTCAGGCCGTTGGTCCCCGCCCGCAGCCAGCCGTCGCAGAGGCCATTGTTGTATTCCACCCGCGCGCCGTCATAGGAGTGGTCGGGGTCGGGGTAGGCGCAACCCTGGAAGTCGGGCGCCAGGCGGAAGGTCTTGAAGGCTCTCTCCTCCTTGTCCTTGTAGACCAGGCCCGCCTGCCGGCCGTCGGCCTGCTTCATCCAGCCGAGCAGGTGATCGAAGGAGCGGTTCTCCATCATCGCCACGACGATGTGATCGATCCCACTCTTCTCCGGGCTGGGCAGGTGTCGCCGCCCTCCCGGAGCCGCCCACAGCAGCGATCGGCCCGAGGTGGAGAGCGTGCCCAGCGCGGCGGCCGAGCCATACAGGAA
>DATBAW010000331.1:0-2326 GCA_036271335.1 Thermoanaerobaculia bacterium | reverse complement strand
CCGGCCTCCTCGAAGATTTTCGCCCAGCGGTCCCAGCTGCTCGGCAGCAGCCAGAGGCCATGGACGAAAACGACCGGCGGCTTGCCGGTGGCGTTCGCCGTCTCGACCTGCTGCTTTTCGTGCTCGGTGATGGTCAACGGGCGGCTGGTGGGCTCAGGGCTCATGGTGGATCCTCCAGGGTCGTTTTGATTTTGGATGGCTGTCGGGCACGGCTTCAAGATAGGCCGTCGCGCCCTCCCGCGCGTCACGGGATGGAGGGATTCCGGCCTAACCCGGAAGCCCGGTCCGCGGGTACCTCGATCGAGGTAGGACCGGACTTGCCGGCCGCCGTTCAGATCTGTTCTTTCCCCAGGCCTTCCCGGATCAGCTCCAGATACTGAGGGCTCGCGGAGATCGAGTTGTGGTCGGTCTCCGGGATCACCCGCATCGTGGCCACGCCCTTGGCGAAGCGCGCGTAGAGCCGCTCCGTGCTGGCGCGGGGAATGACCTCGTCGTTGCCGGCGGCGATCAGCAAGGTCGGCACGACGATCTTGGGAGCATAGCGCCAGGATTCGAACTTGTCGCGCAGAATCCACGGCACGGGCATGTACGGAAATTGCCCCGCGGCGATCTCCTGGAAGCTGTTGTAGGGGGTGATCAGGATCAGGCGGGACACCGGCCGCCGGCTGGCGAGGCGGACGGCGACGCCCGAGCCCAGGCTGCGGCCGATCACCGCCGTCTCGGGATGCGCCGCGCGCGCCAGGTCGAACAGGGCCGCCGCGTCGCGCTGAATGGCTTCCTCGGACGGCGTTCCGGAGCTCCCCCCGAAGCTCCGATAATGGAGGAGGTAGATCGCGTGATCCGGAAACGCCTGCGAAAAAAGGGGGAGGTCGCGCGAGACGTCCTCGGCGTTGCCGCCAAAATAGATCAACGCCCGCGGTCCGTCGTGCGGCCGCACGGAGGCGAGGACGTCGGCGTCGGGGACCGGCAGCTTGAGAACCGTCTCGGCGGTGCCGAACGCGCGGGGCTGCGGATAGTAGATGAGGGACCGCTGGAAGGCATAGAGCAGGATGCAGGCCCCCAGGTACAGGACCGCGGCGACGGCGAGGAGCGAGAGCAGGATTCGCAACACTTACAGCAGCCGCCATTTGAGCAGGACGGCCACGGCCGCCGGCAAACCGAAAATCAGGAGAAAGATCGGCAGCTCTTCACTCACCGAATACCCGGCTCTCGCGACGCCGACCCACAGGTTGAAACCGGCGATAGCGAGCCAGAGCGCGACGAAAGCGACCGTCGCCAGGCGCATCGACTCGGGATAGTTTGCGGAGAAAAGCTTCGCCAGGATGAGGAATGCGGCCAAGAGCAAGAGTCCGGCAACGAGAAACAGGGGAGTGCGCATGCCGTCAAGATAGCACTACCGAGGTAAGAGTGAGGCAAGAGTGAGTATTGCGTTTGTGCTCGCCGATGTCGACAGCGGTCAAATTCTGTACTCTGCTGTGGAGCGTGCACGGCTGGGCCGGCGGAGACCTTTGGGGGTAAATCTTGGGGTCGAATTGCCTCAACTCCCCAGCCGGGATTCGCTAAGCGGCGATGCTGTTCGGGCCTGTGCCAATAAAGCGGCTCTCAAGATCGCCATCTTCCTGAGAGATCGCCAGTGGAGAGGTAGCGTGGTTGATATTAGGGATTCTAACATCTATATCAATGCCGGTAGTCAACAGGGTATGTTCCCGCAGGCCAAGCTGCGGGTCTTGGCCGTTCGGGGACTCGTCAAGGATCTGGGAGCCGGCACGATTATTGGGGAAGACCGACGTCCGATCGGCATTCTGAAGATCGTTACGGTTCAGAATGGCTTCTCGATCGCACGCATTGTGGAAGGTTGCAAGGGAATCAAGGTGGGAGACCGTGTCGAGCTCGAGGTTGACCCACGATCGATGCCTGAGTGCGATCAATCCTCCAAGGAAGCGGTCAATCGACAGCCCAAACTCGCTTGGATTTCTTCTCCCTCACCTCCAATTTCCGAACCGGCGCGGCCATCGCGATAACTCACGTTTCAGTCCGGCGGCGCGGCCGGCTGCCGCCGCAGCGGCGGCAGCCCCTGGCCTGCGCGGCAGAAACCAGAAGCAAGGGCATCAAGGACCGCAGGGACGCCAAGGACAGCAAGGACACAAAAGAGGAGCTGAGATCGCCCCCTCCAGGCTAAGGAAGCGAGCGCCGGCGATCAGGCGGCGGCCTTGGCCTGCGCCTCCATCGCCGCGGCGGGCCCGGGCCGTCCGGTGGCCCGCATCTGCAGGGCGTAGGACTCGCGCAGCTCGGTCAGGCGGGGGTGCCCCTTGGGGTACGCCGCCTC
>DATBAW010000330.1:0-1555 GCA_036271335.1 Thermoanaerobaculia bacterium | reverse complement strand
AGAAAGACGAGATAATTGCCGTCGGCGCGGATGAGGTCGATGTCGGCGACGGCGAGCAGGGTCTGGCGTCCTTCGCCGCGCTCGACCAGGATCTGGCGCAGGACCGCGGCGGCCGGGCGCACCGTCGCCAGCAGGCGCTCGATGCGATCGTCGAGGTCCGCCGGCTTCTGATCGATCCGCTGGCGGAGGCGGGCCAGCAGGCTCTGGAAACGGGAGGGGGCGAAAGGCTTCAGCAGATAATCGAGCGCCTGCACCTCGAAGGCCTTCACGGCGTGCTCGTCGTAGGCGGTGACGAAGACCACCAGCGGCATGGCCTCGACGCCTACCTCGGCGATCACGCCGAAGCCGTCGAGGCGGGGCATCTGGATGTCCAGAAAGACCACGTCCGGATCGGCGGCGCGGATCGCCTCGACGGCCGCGCGGCCGTCCTCGGCCTCGCCCACGATCTCGAAATCGGCTTCGCGGCCGAGGAGGTCGCGGAGCTTGCGCCGCGCCGGCGCCTCGTCGTCGACGATCAGGGCGCGGATCATGCGGCGGCCCGCCGCAGGGGGAGCGTGGCGCGGGCCAGGAAGCCTCCCGTCGCGCGGTCGTCCTTGTCGCCGGCGCTGAACGTCTGCTCGTCGCCGTAGAGGATGCGGAGGCGTTCGGCCGTGGCGGCGAGGCCCACCCCCGAATCGGTGCGGTGGCCGTTGCGCCGGGCGTCTCCGGGACCGTCGTCCTCGACCTCCAGCGCCAGCCGGTCCCCTTCCTTGCGGGCGCGCACGGCGATGGCGCCGTGGCCGGTGCGCTCCGCGTTGCCGTGGCGGATGGCGTTCTCCACCAGCGGCTGGAGGATCAGCGAAGGCACCAGGGCGCCGGCGGCTTCCGGATCGAGATCGATCGTCACCGCCAGCCGCTCGCCGAAGCGGGCGCGCATCAGGGCAAGATAGCGGTCGAGGATCGCCAGCTCTTCCTCCAGGGAGACCTCGTCGGACTGGGCCGTGCGCAGCGAGGAGCGGAGGAGCTCCGCGAGACCGCCCAGCATCTCGTCGGCGGCGGCCGGGTCCTCGTACATCGTCGCCGAGATCGTGTTGAGGGCATTGAACAGGAAATGGGGCTGGAGCTGGAGCCGCAGGTTGTGGAGCTGGGCGCGCGCGAGGTTCCCCGCCAGCTGGGCATCGCGCAGCTCGCGCCGCCGCGCCGCTTCGAGCGCGTTCCAGGCGTGGATTCCCGCGACGGTCAGGGTAAAGCCGACCGCCTGGATGGGCAGCTCCATGAAATAGCGCAGCGGCATCACTCCATAGTCGTAGGGTCCAAGCCCGGCCCAGGGAAACGTCACGATCCGCAGCCCCCAGATCACCGTCGTCACCGACGGCGCGAGCACCAGCATCAGGAGCAGATAGGCCGGCAGCCGCCGCGGCCAGGTGTCCGCTGTGAGCGGGAGCCGGCCGACGAGCCAGCGGGCGGGAAAATACATCAATCCGGCCGCGAAGGCGCCCGTCAGCTCGCCGATCAGCGGCGCGAGCGGCGACTCCGAGCCGCGCGACGCCAGCACCTCCAGATAGCGGTAGGCGAA
>DATBAW010000329.1:0-3427 GCA_036271335.1 Thermoanaerobaculia bacterium | reverse complement strand
TTTTCCGTCTTATTCAGGTTGTGAGAGCCAGAACGAGACCCGCCAGAAGACCCCGTCCCCGCCACGACCAGGGCTATAAACGCCTCTTCTCCCACCCTCAGACGGTCGAGGAGCTGATCCGCGGCTTCCTGCGGCCGGACTGGGTCGAACGTCTCGATGTCTCCACTCTGGAGAGGGTCGGAAGCGGCTTCATCAGCGACGACCTGCGGGAGCGCCAGAGCGACGTCGTCTGGCGGGTGAAATGGCGAAGCGAGAGGGAAGGCTGGTTCTACCTTTATCTCCTGTTGGAGTTCCAGTCCACTTCTTACCCCTTCATGGCGGTGAGGATGCTGACCTACGTCAGCCTGCTGCTCGAGGAGATCCTCCGCAAGGAGAAACTGAAGCCGGGCTCAAGGATCCCCGTGATCCTGCCCGTCGTGCTCTACAACGGCAAGCGCCCCTGGCGCGCACCCCTCGACCTCGCGGAGCTGTTCCTTGATGTCCCCGCGAGCCTCCGGCGTCACCTCCCCCGCCTGCGCTATCTGGTGCTGGACGAGAACCGCCTCAAGCTCGACCGACCGGAGCTCTCCCGCAATACTGTCGCTTCCCTGTTCCGGATCGAGACCACGGAAGAGCCCCAGAGGTTCCTCCAGCTGACGCGTGAACTGGCGGCCCGGCTCCCATCTGGAGAGCCGGAGTTACGCCGGACCATTACCATCTGGCTCCTTTCCGTGCTGCGCAGGAGCTTCCCTGGCGCTACAATCCCGGAGACGGTCGATCTGGAGGATACGTCGATGCTCGAAGAGAACATGCGCGCGTGGAGCCAGAAACAGCGGCGAGAGGGCAGGAAGGAGGGGAAGCAGGAAGGTGTACGCGAGGTCCTGCTGCGACAGATCGAGCGCCGCTTCGGCCCCCTTCCCGCAGAGAAGCGGCTCGGCATCGAGTCCATCACCTCCCAGACCCGGCTGAACCGCCTGGCGGACAAGATCCTGACCGCGCGATCCCTCGATGAGATGGGACTCTGACCTGCCGCGCAATCCGCATTCGCAACACCCAACTCTTGTGTTGCACTCCTACACCCTGCGAAGCTGGGGAACCTGTGCCAAGGACGGCGCGTCTCTCGGGTCGGCCTCCACCGTCGCGCCCGGAGCCGGGAAGCGGTAGTAC
Organism: Thermoanaerobaculia bacterium; assembly: GCA_036271335.1. Taxonomy (GTDB): domain Bacteria; phylum Acidobacteriota; class Thermoanaerobaculia; order Multivoradales; family UBA5704; genus DATARR01. Next base: position 2,281 of record DATBAW010000329.1, on the reverse strand, counting down.
TTCCCCGAGACGGGGCCGGCGACCGTCAGGGCCGTCTGCCCCTCGTAGCGGAAGAAATGGCGCTCGGGCGCCCGGCTTGCCGAGAGGTTGGACACGTTCATCTGAGCCCGTTGCTGTCCGCAGCAGGACATGGCGGAACCTCCTTGTCTTCAGGTTGATCCTCGACGAAGAGCGCCGGCGGTGGCCCGGTGCGTGGAGCCGTCAGGCGCTCCAGGAAAATCGCCGCCGCCGAGAGCGCGGGCCAGAGCAGCAGCCGCTCCCGCAAAGTTTCGCCACACCCCCAGGCGAACGGCGCGCTGATCCAGAGGCTGAGGCAGTAGAAGCAATCCAGCAGCTTGCCCGCGAAACCCTCCCCCACTGCGCGGCGCAGCCGGACGACGAGATCCCACGGGCCGTCCTCCGCCTGGAGCAGATGAGTGATCCGCCAGACGCACAGGGTTGCCAGCACGGTCTCGTAGGCTTTCATGAGTTCATTGCTCGGTCAGAAAGGCCGCTCGATCGGAAAACACCCTCCCCGGCGCGCGGCCGGAGAGGGGATGTGCGGGAATCAGGGCTTGCGGAGGCAGAACCCGACCCCGATCTGGTTGTAGTGGCCCCAGCACTCGTCGCTCACCAGGGCACGGTCCCAGGCGCTGAGCACAATCGTGTAGCCGCAGGGAGTCATCCCCGTGGTGTCCAGGGTCCAGGTCCCGCTGGTGCCGTTCGTTCCGGCCGTCGGATACAGGGTCGGCCCGGAAGGGACCACGGCAGGGATCGGCTGCGGCACGCCGCCGACGGTGATCTGTTCGAGGCCGAGGCTCAGCGTGTCGAAGAAGTGGTCGGCCACGCTGTAAGTGCCGTGGACGACGTCGCCGACCTTGACGTCGCCGCAGTCGCCACTGGGCGAGGTGATGTGCAGGTCCACCTGCGGGCGATAGGCGGTGAAGCTGTTGCCATGGACGTCCAGCTCGGCGTGCGGATAGCCGTTGAACACATACACCCGCTGGGTCTGGCTGGGCGTGGCCATCGGAACGTACGCCGCGCCGCTCCACACGAAACCCTTGACCTCGACGTCGTAGGCCCCCTCGGCGAGGCCCGACGCCTCCCAGACGGCGAGCGTCCGCGGATTGACCGCCTGGACGACGCCCTCCCGGTAGAGGTAGTACGGCTGGCCGCCGATGACCTGAACGGCCTGGGCGACGGTGACCGCTGGATTCGCCGGCAGCGGGTTCACCGGGAAGACCGCGATGTCGAAAGAGTTGGTGAGCTGCGTCGCGACCGCCCCCGGTGCCACCTTTGTGACGAACACCTGATACGCGGGCGGATGCTGGCCCGGCAGGATGTCGCCGGTGGCGGGATTGAAGTACGAATCGGACTTCACCGTGAAATCCCCCTCGATGAAAATGTTGCCGCCGAAGGGAGAGCTGTTGCCGTTGCCGCAGTCACCGGCGATGTCGGAGTGCTGCGCCAAACCGTTACTGTCGATGCTCGTCACGGTCACCCGGTTGACCCGCATGAGGCGCGCGTGCTGATCGCCGGGGGCCACTGTGGTGATGATGGGCTGAACGTGAGTGTTCACCACGTTTCCCCACACCGGAATGAAGCCGGGGCTCGTGGGCGGCGTCTGCCAGGAGAGGATGGCGCGCAGTTGCATCCCCGCAATGTCGCCGCAAAGATGCTCGGGAAGGTTGACGCCGCGGAAGACCGCGTACCGCACGGGACTCGCGGGCGACACCGCCGCCAGATCGTGAACGTTCACCTGGGCACTGCCAAGGGAATGCCACGCTCCACCGTCGAAGAGCCAGAAGCCCACGTATTCCGTGCTGCCCGGTTCGCAAAGATTGCCCGAGTAGCCGCTGTTTCTCTTGATCGAAACGACGCCGCCCAGCGTGCGGGTCTCCGGGTTGTAACCCACGCAGTCGAGCTGCTCGAAGGTGGTGTCTCCCTGGGTCTTGGCGAGGTTGGCGAGGATGCCGGGGAGATCGGCGGTGAAGACGGCATCGGAGAGGACGAGAGGCGGCAGGCCCGTGGGCGTTGGTGTCATTTTCGCGAGGTTCGAGGCGCTCAGCGGTTGCTGGAGCTGCTTCTGCGCGAGGACGAAACCGGTGCGATGGCTGGGGACATCCTTGTCCTTGTACGTCTCCTTGAGCGCCGGGTAGGTGAGCGCGGGCAGATCCGCGGTCGACTTGAGCGTTTCCTGGAGATTGATCGAGGGGAGGATCGAGGGATCGATCGTCAGCATTTTGTCCGCGATCAGGGTCGCCAGCGGCAGATGCAGAAGCTTGTGGGGCGCGATCTGCAC
>DATBAW010000328.1:0-5073 GCA_036271335.1 Thermoanaerobaculia bacterium | reverse complement strand
CAGACTGGCAAGACGACGCTGCTGCGGCACCTCTTCCCGGAGGCCTCTTTCGCTTCGCTGGACCTCCCTTCGGCCGCGTTCCAGGCGGACGAACGGGGGGAAGAGTTCCTGCACGGCTATCGGGAGCCTGTCATCCTGGATGAGGTCCAGTACGCTCCCGGGCTGTTCCGGTACCTCAAGGTCGCCATTGACGCGCGGCGCGAGGGGCGTGGGCGGTTCCTGATGACCGGATCGCAGAAGTTTCCCTTGATGCAGGCGCTTTCGGAGAGTCTGGCCGGGCGGTGCGCCGTGCTGGAGCTCGACACGTTGGCGAGCTCGGAGATCCTGGCCTCGGGCGCTGAGACGACTCCTCGCGCGGAGGAGATCCTCTGGCGCGGCGGCTTCCCGGAGCTCTGGCGCGACCGCGAGATCGAGCCCCGCCTGTTCTATTCGAGCTACGTGGCCACCTACCTGGAACGGGACGTGAGGTTAGCGTTGCGGGTGGGGAGCCTGCGGGATTTCGAACGCTTCCTGCGCGCGTGTGCGCTACGCAGCGGCCAGCTCCTGAACCTGACCGAGCTGGCCCGCGATGTCGGGATCGCCGGGTCGACCGCGCGCGACTGGCTGTCGGTCCTCGAGGCGTCGAGTCAGGTGGCGTTGCTGGAGCCTTATTTCAACAATCCCACTCGGCGCCTGATCAAGACGCCGAAGCTCTACTTCCGGGACAGCGGCCTGCTCTGCTTCCTGCTCGGCGTCGAGTCGCCGGCGGCGCTGGTGTCCTCGCAGCTCATCGGGGCGGTCTGGGAGACGTTCGTGCTGGGCCAGATCCTGCGGGCGCACGCGACCACGGGTTCGGCGGGGCAGGTCTTCTTCTGGCGGGACACGCACGGCGTCGAGGTCGACTTCGTGATCGAGCAGAACGCCCGCGTGCGTCTCGTCGAGGCGAAATGGGCGGAGACGGTCTCCGAAACCCGAGCGGTCAAGTCGCTGCTGGCCGTGCGCGATCTCTTCGGCGACCGGGCGGCCTCCGAGCATTGGGTCGCCAGCCGGACGCCGCATCCGCACGCGCTTCCCGGCGTGCCGGGCGTGCGGCTGATCAACGCGCTGTCGTTCGATTCCTGGTTCAGCCCCGGCCAGTGACCGAGCCCCGAAGGCGGCGGTCCCAGGGGTTGTAGCGCTTCGATGCTACCTGCCTCCGGACAGACCGCCGCCCCGGCCGCTCAGGGCTGGCGGAGGAGCTCGGTTTCCGGGGCTGCCACCGTGGTGGGGCCGCAGAAGGTCGAGGGGATGTTGACGACCTGATCCGGCGCCACCGTGACCACGACCGCCGAGGTGCCGCTCCCCGCCGCGGGGACGAAGATGACCGAGGCGTTGCCGTCCGTGCCGGTGCAGGCCATGCCGGTCGTCGACGTGCCGGCGGCGAGTGTCCCTTGGAAAATGGCGCGGGTGTAGGTCGCGGTCCCGATATTCAACAGGCAGAGCTCGTCGCCGACCGCGAAGCCGCTGACCGTCCCCGGGCAGGCGTTGTGGATGGTGAAGAACAGACCGGACTGGGTCGTGGCCTGGGCCGTGGCCGCCAGGGCGCCGAATCCGAGGAGCAGGGTCAAGGTCAGGAACACTTTCACTTTCATCAGCCTCTCTCCTTTTCAGGTCTCTGGTTCAGGAAGCTTGCGAAGCCAGATAACTATAAGCGCAAAATCGCTGATGAGAGAGGTCTACAAGGTGACGGTGCTGTCGCGCTCGGGGGCCCGCAGGGAGTGGGCGGAGCCGCGGGGACCGAGCAGGGCGGTCGCCAGGAAGACAAGGCTCAGGGCCGCGATGGCCACGAACGTGCCCTGGAGGCCGTGGAGGAGGGCGCCGGTGAGGGTGTGGAGGGCGGTGGGGCTGAGGCGGGCGCGCAGCACGGGGTCGAGGGCGGCGTTGGCGTCCACGCCGGGGCCGGCGATCGCCTGCAGGCGGGCGTTGAGGAGCGCGCCGAGAGCGGCGACGGAGATGGCGCCGCCGATGTTGCGGAAGAACTGCACCGAGCTCGTCGCCACCCCGCGGCGGCGCCAGGGGACGGCGTTCTGCACGCCCAGCAGGTAGGGCATGGAGATGAAGCCGAGCCCGAAGCCGGTGATCATCATCGAGGTCATGATCCAGGCCCCGCCGGTGCCGGCGTGGGTCCAGGCGAGCAGGGCGGTGCCGGCGATCACCGTCAGGCTGCCGAAGATCGTCATCGAGCGGTAGTCGATCCGCAGCAGGAGCCGGCCGGCGAGGGTGGAGGCGATCGGCCAGCCGAGCAGGATGGGCGCGAGGATGGTGCCCGCCTTCATCGCCGAGCCGCCGAGCACGCCCTGGCCGAACATCGGCACGTAGGCGGTGAGCGAGTAGAGCAGGGCGCCGATCAGGAAGTTGCCGACGCTCGCCACCGCGATCAGCCGGTTCTGGAAGAGATCGAGCGGCAGCATCGGCTCCGGCGCCCGCCGCTCCTGCCAGAGGAACAGGGCGAGGCCGGCGCCGGCGCCCGCCAGCAGCCCGAGGGTGCGCACGTCGGCCCACCCCCAGGTGCCGGGGCCCTCGAGCAGGGCGAGGAGGAGCAGGGTCACCGCCGCGGTGAGGCTCAGGGTGCCGAGGATGTCGAGCTTGTGTGGAGTGCGGTGGGTCTCCTCGCGCATGAAGCGCTGGAGCATCACGGCGGAGAGCAGGCCGAAGGGGAGGTTGAGGTAGAAGATCCAGCGCCAGGAGAGGCTGTCGGTGATCACGCCGCCGAGCAGCGGCCCGATCAGGCTGGCCGCCGCCCAGATCCCCGAGAAGATCCCCTGGATCCGGCCCCGTTCCTCCAGCGTGTAGATGTCGCCCACGATGGTGGTGGCGACCGGGTTCACGCCGCCGGCGCCGAGACCCTGGATGGCGCGGAAGAGGATCAGCTGCGGGAAGGTGTGGGCGATGCCGCAGAGCGCCGAGCCGATCAGGAAGATGACCACCGACCACTGATAGGTGCGCTTGCGGCCGAAGAGGTCGGCGAGCTTGCCGAACATCGGCACGGTGGTGGTGGAGGTCAGCAGGTAGGCGGAGAAGACCCAGCTGTAGTGGGCGACGCCGCCCAATTCGCCGACCGCCGTCGGCACCGCGGTGGCGACCGCCGTCGCCTCCAGCGCGGCGAGAAACATGCCGAGCAGGATGGCGCCGGTGACCAGCTGTCGTTCGCGTCCGGGTTGCATGGGAAGCCTTGAAAGGGGGCGCGGGTTGATACGGCCGCCGGGGCATCAATGCCCTCGCGGCCGACCCCGCCCGGGATTGAAATCCCGGGCGGGCTGAGGGACTTTACTTCGCCGCTTTCCCTGCCGTCTGCGCCTTGAGCCAGCCGTCCACGCGCGCTTCCAGCAGGTCGAGCGGCAGCGCGCCGCCGTCGAGGATCTCGTCGTGGAACTTCTTGATGTCGAAGCTCGCCCCGAGCTGGGTCTTGGCGCGCTCGCGCAGCTCGCGGATCTTGAGCTGGCCCATCTTGTAGGCCAGCGCCTGGCCCGGCCACGCGATGTAGCGGTCGGTCTCGGTCTGCGCGAGGGCGTCGTTGACGTCGTTCTCGTGCATGTAGGCGATCACCTTCTCGCGCGTCCACCCCTTGTCGTGGATGCCGGTGTCGACCACCAGCCGCACGGCGCGGAACAGCTCGGAGTTCAGCCGCCCGTAGTCGGACACCGGGTCCTTGTAGAGGCCGATCTCCTTGCCGAGCTGCTCGGCGTAGAGCGCCCACCCTTCGGTGTACGCGGAGAGGCCGCCGGCGCCGAACACGCGGAACTTCGGCAGGCCGGTCAGCTGCTGGGAGATGCTGATCTGCAGGTGATGCCCGGGCACCCCCTCGTGGTAGGCGACGGCTTCGTCGAGCACCAGCGTCCGCTTCGTCGGATTGGCGACGGCGACCACGACGCGTCCGGCCCGCTTGCCGTCCGGAGTGCCGCGGACGTAGTGGGTGGCCGAGGCGGCGTCGAAGTCGGGGATCCCCTCGACCGTCACCGGTGCCTTCGGCAGCAGGCCGAAGATCTCCGGCAGCCGGGGCTGCATCTCGTCGATGTGCGCCTTGAAGTCGGCGACGATCTGCTCCTCGCTCTTCGGCGTCCACTTCGGATCGGCGTTGATGGCGGCGCGGAAGGAGGCGAGGTCCTTGTACCCCTGGGCCTTCGCCAGCTCGGTCATCTCGGCCGTGATGCGCGCCACCTCGCTCAACCCCTTCTCGTGCACCGCCGCCGGGGTGATGTCGATGGTGGTCATCGCCTTCACCGCCTCGGCGTAGCGCCGCTTGCCGTCCGGCAGACTCTCGACCGAGATCGCGGGCCGCCCCTTCGGCGCGTACTCGTCGCGCAGAAAGGCGGCGAACTGCTTGTAGGCCGGCAGCACGTCCTCGTTGACCGCCTTGGTCATCGCGGCCGTCAGCTTGGCCTTGTCCGCGTCCGAGAAGCTGGCGGGAAACTTCTTCAGCGGCAGCAGGAACGGGTCGGAGGCGACGATGCCTTCGCACTGCCGCGGCAACTGATCGACGACGAGCTTCGGCGGCATCAGGCCGTCCTTCATGCCGGCGCGCAGCACCTCGGTGGTCTGCTTCAGCACGCGCGGGATCTGGTGGAGGCGCGCGATGTAGTCCTCGTAGTGCTGCACCGAGTCGAACGGCACGCTCAGCGGCAGGTCGGCGAGCCCGGTGTGGATGCCCCCCTGCTGGTTGACCGGCATCTCGTAGTTTTTGAGCTCGTAGTTGACGTCGCCGCGGACCAGCTGGCGCTCGAGGAGCTCGTGCGACAGCACGTCGGTCTCGGCCATGCCGGTGGTGGGGATGGCGCGCAGGCGCTTCAGGTATTCGTCGTTCTCGGCGTGCAGGCGCGCGATCTCCGCCAGCGACGCGTCGCCCAGCAGCGCGTTGTAGCGGTAGTCGCCCACCGAGGTCGCGCGCTCCGGCGAATTCTTCAACCCCTTCTGGTAGAACTCCTCGAACAGCGCGTTCTGTTTCGCGGTGCGATCGGCCACGGACGCATCCTGGGCGTAGGCATACGAGCAAACACTGGTGGCAAGGAAGAAGAAGGCAAGTTTTCGCATGCGGCGAAGCCTAGCAGACTCACTTCG
>DATBAW010000327.1:0-5352 GCA_036271335.1 Thermoanaerobaculia bacterium | reverse complement strand
GATCGCGATGGTCCACGACGTCGAGGATCCCGCGGGCGCTCTGCGGGTCACCGTCAACGGCGGCGCCAGCGCGACCGTGAACGGCGTGACGCTCTCCAATCTCACCGTGGGTCCCGCCGGAGCGGTGCGCGCGATCGTGGTGGCCGCCTGCGGCGCCTCGGCGGCCGACTTCACGCTGACGGTGACCGACAGCGGCCACCTGTCGGCGAGCGCCCCCTTGCACGTGATCGTGCCCAGGAACACGCCTCCGAACCTCGGCGTCTACCCGGCGACGGTCTCCGTCCGCATGGGCCGGTCCCTGACGATCGTGCCGAACGGCGTGCCCACCGACAATGGCGCCATCAGCAGCCTGACGGTGGCTGCCAGGGGAGGATTCAACGGCGGTTTGAGCACGATTCCGGCCAACGGCGGAGTCGAGGTCTCCAATGCCAGGCCGCTCGGCAGCTACAACCTGACGGTGACCGCGCGGGACAACTGCGCCGTGGCCACGACGCGTACGTTCACGCTGAAGGTCACCCCTTTTTGAGGGGAGGCTGAGCGTGTCGTCGCCCCATCTCGACTGGTAAGATGGGGGTGGAGGATCGCGCCGTGAGCAAAGCCGAGCTGATGCGGGAGATTCGCAGTCTGCCTCTCGCCGAGAGGGTCGAGCTCCTGGAGGAGCTCTGGAGAGACGCCGAGAGCGAGCGCCCCGAGCTCCTCGATTGGCAAAGGGAGCTCCTGGACCAGCGTTTGAGAGATGCGGAGACCGATCCCGAAGGCTGGGTCTCCTGGGAGGAGGCGAAGCAGCGCCTCGAACATCAATTGGAATCCCTCGGTAGCCCTGGGCAGGGCTCGTCCGGCTGGTAGGGTTCAGAGCCTAGATAAAGGTTCCATTCCTGCGCCGTAAGCGTCCGACCTACGTTCCTGCAGGCTAATTCGAGCAATTTATCTGTGCGGAGTTCCCATTGGCGGACTGTACGGTCGGCGCTCATTGAGAGGAGTCCATCGGGCGTAAAGATGAGAGATCTGATTCCCTTTGAGTGACCGGGAAGTATGATTGGTGTCGGATTGGTCTTCACTCCGTTCCACCTCCATAACTGTAGGGTCCCGTCCGGGCTACCGGCGGCGAGCCAGTGACCGTCGGCGCTAAACACCAACGATTCTAGGCGGCCACCACGATTCTCAAGGTTTACAATTGGTCCATGAGGTTCCCATATCTGAATCTTGTCGCCGTGCCCCTCCATCGCGAGCCATTTGCCATCGTTGCTGAACGCTAGAATCCCGGGAAAAGGCGGATAGGAAGGGGCGTCGGGGGAATCTGCGCGTTGAGGACCGCTCCTGTCCAGATCCCTTATGCGGACCTGCTCCGAAGAAGTGGCCACCATCTCTTCTCCGGGAGAAAAGACGACCGAAAACATCGGCGCGTTACTGTTGGTAAGGTGAAAGGGTGCCTCCTTTAAATTCCGCAGATTCCACAGTAAGCCCGATCCGTCGTCGGTGCTACTTGCCGCCAGCCAATTGCCTCTTGAGCTAAAGGCAATGGACGTGAAAGTCTCTCCGGAAATTGAGATGGGTGGATTGACGCTGCCGTCGGGCTCAACTTTCCAGATCTTCAGCGTCCTTTCTGGATATCCTGCCACACCCGCAAACCATCGACCATCAGCACTGGCGGCATAGGGGAAAAGACGATTCTCCATTCCCTCCAACCCCTTTGTTGTGAAGGCTCCGCTTAGTGCCGAGAAGCGGAACTCGCCAAGCCTCCGATCCCACCGAAGGTACTCGCCCTTTGCTGTTAATACTGGGATAATCGGCTCATACATTCTGAACACGCGAGGCTCGAAGTCGGCAATAGCTTGCCCTTGTTGAAGATCCCAGAAACGAGGGGCCTCAGAGAAAGAAAAAGTTACCAGCCAGCGTCCGCCTTTAGGAAAATAAAGGCCTTGGGCGAGGCCAGCTTGCCGAGAAAAAGGCTTCAGGAGCGCCTTTTCTTCGAGTTTATTTTCAAGGTAGAGGTCGCCGCTGGTATCCCCAAGAGAGATCCACGCCCCTTCAGGGCTGGCGGCAATGCTGGAAGTCACGCCCGGTAGTTCGATCTCCCTTTTTGAATCAGTGCCTGCTATAGTCCTCCAGATGCCCGTCGCGTGAGTGTCGCTCGACATGCAAAGAACAGACGTTTCTGGTAAGCCTGAAATTGTGCCGCGATCAGCGATGCATCCCACAAGAATATTCGGTCCCAATACCGTGTTGTCGCGACGGATCGCCCAAAAGGAGGTGTTGGTGAGATCTTCCGGAACCGAAGCTGTAACTATAAGCGTTCCGTCAGTTTGGAAGGCGAGGCGATGGGGTATTAATTTTTCTGGAAGATGCCATCTTGTCGTAGGCGTCTTAGAGCGCAGGTTCCAAACCTCGATCAATCCCTCTCTAGATGCCGCGGCCAACATTTTGCTATCCGAGCTGAATACAATAGAGGTAACGTTCTTCCCCATTTGTGCCTGCAGGGCTGTGGGTGCCCCGTGTATCTCGAGGTCCCTTATTACGAGGCGCTCACCTTGTATAGTGGCAAGCCAACGGCCATCAGGGCTAAACGGCTCATTATTGCGCCACCAGCGCTCTTTCCTTAAGAGAGTAGCTCTCGCAGCACCAGCCCCTCGAATTTTTAGATTGAATAATCTGGCCCCTTGTCGACCATCAAGCAAGAGCCACTGGCCAGATGACGGAGCTGCGAGCTGAGGAAATGCGTCACTGTCCATCTCGCCAAAATCTTCACTCACTTTCGGTATAGTGTCGTTTCTAAGATCCCAGCGACGCAGATGTCCGTCTACGCCATAAGTAAAGAGGGCCGTGCGATCGTGCGTCAACAGCACATCGACGACTCCACCGCTTGGCAAAGGAATACCGCCTGATTTGCTAAGCGCCCAATGCATAGCAGAGTGAGCGTTAGGAAGGAAAGCCTCGCCGGCACTCCTGGCCATCTTCAAAGCCTCGGCCGCCAGTAGCAGGCCGAGTTGTGGATTGGTACCGAATGCCGTCCGTGAGCGCTCGCTGAGGCCGATGGCGACCGCGATTCGCCGTTGCTTTTCTGCAATATGACGTGAATATAGGGCTGCGAAGGCTGCCAAGATGGCAACTGCCGCAATCACGCCGAAAGTGAGGGTCATGGCTTTCTGCCGCCAACGCTCTTGATCTTTTGCGGCTGTGCTCGCCGCGAGGAAATCCTGAGCTTCTTGTCCCATCTCTCCTGAACGCCCAGCGGCCCACTCCTCTGCCTGGGCCAATCGTCCTCCTTTGAGCAGAAAGGAAGGAGCCCGTTCCCTACCGATCCACTCGGCCACGGCCTCATCTAAACGCTGGCGGGCCCGCAGCCCCTCCCGATCCTGCTCGACCCAACCCTTGAGCCGCTTCCAATTGCCAAGTAGGGCCTCATGCGCGATTTCAACCGTCGCGCGCTTCTCCCGAGCTGTCGTCAACAGGCGAGCATTCGTCAGGCGAGAGACGACGTCCTCGCCTGGAAGCTCCTCAAGCTCAAGTCGCCGCTTCGTCGCTCGTCCCTGCTCATCGATCTGTACCAATCTGAGGAAGATCCGTCGACAGGTCTCCTTCTCTTCCTCCGTAAACCCCGAGTAGATCTCCTCGGCGTGTTTCTCCAGTGCTCCGGCCACGCCGCCGATTTGGCGATAGGCCGCGACCGTCAAACGCCGCCCGCCCTCCCGTCGCTGCCAGATCTGGAACAGGGCGTGCTCCAAGAGCGGCAGGGAGCCGGGTTGGGATTCGACTTCATTGAGGAGGAGGTCGGTTAGGCCTCCCTCCAATTCACAGCCGGCGAGATAAGCGGGGCGCTCGATGGCGCTGCGGAACTCGTCGCGGGTCATGGGGCCGACGAGCGACTGGCGGTCGGAGACGGCCGTCGCCAGATCGGGGTAGGCGGCGCAGCGGCCGTAGAAATCGGCTCGGAGGGTGAGGACGACGACGGTCTGGCCATCGGCCGCCGTGGCGGCGTGGAGAAGGTTGGCGATGATCGCCTTCCGCTGTTCCTCGTCAGGACAGAGGGTGAAGGTCTCCTCGAACTGATCGACAAGCAGGACGAGGCGCCGGTCGGCGGGCGCGTCGCGCAGGGCGAGGCGGGTGGTGAGGTGGAGCATGCGCGGGTCCGCGTCGAGGTCGCGGATCAGGTCGCGGACGGCGGAGGGCGAATTGCCCAGGCCGGACGCGTCGGCGAGCGCGACGGCGAGGCTTTCGAGCGGCTGCGCGCCGGGTTTGCAGATCGCGGCGGGCCACGCGTCACTTCCCGGGATCTCCCCTCGCTTCAGGGCGGCGACGAGACCGGCTCGCGCCAACGAGGACTTGCCGCTACCCGAGGGGCCGACGATGGCGAGGAAGCGGTTGCCGGAGCGGTCGGCGCGCAGCTTGTCGAGGAGCCATTCCCTCAGGGCCTCGCGGCCGAAGAAGAAGAGTGCGTCTCCGACATCGAAGACCTGCAGGCCGCGATAGGGTTGCGCGCCTTCGGCCACGGCCTCGCCGGGATCGGCGCCCGGCGGGAGGCCCCGGATGCCGCTGACGAGACGGTGCAAGGCTTTGTCGTCGTCGAGCGTGTCGCGGAACTCGACCCAGGTGGTGGCGCGGAGGAAGGCAGGGAGCCGACTCGGCTCGCCACGCTCAGAGCGAGGCAGGAGGACCGGGATAACGCGGAAGGTGCGGCTTCGGTCCGCGACGCGGCGATCGATCGCGGCTCGCATCTCCTCGTTCTGCCAGGGACCGGTGCCGCTCGGACCGAGGAAGACGGCGCATGTGGCGCACTCCTCCAGGGCTTTTTCGATCGCCTCCTGCCAGGGCTCGCCGGGGATCAGGTTCCACTTGTCGAGCCAGGGCTCGAAGCCTGCCTTTTTGAGCAGGCGCGCCAGTTCCTCGACCACCGGCTTGTCGGCGGTCGCATGCGACAGGAAGACGTCGTACCTGGGCTTCTCCAAGGACTCCTCCGTCCCGCTGGGACGCGGGCGTCTGGGACGCGGGCGTCCGTGGCCTCGGACGCCCGGAGCGGCTCAGGCGCCGGTCTCTCGGAAGATCACGCGGATGTTGTCGGGGTCGTGGGTGGCGAAGGTCATCCGCCCCTGAGAGTCCTTTTCGAAACCGCCGGGGATGTTCCGTTCGCGGGAGGAGATCTCGTCGAAGGCCCGCTGCGCCGAGGCGACGTCGAAGACGATGGCGGCCTGGATGCGGGGGCCCTGGGCCTTGAACTTCTCGTCGTTGGCGCGGGGGTCCTCGTTGACCGGCGGGCCGACCACCTCGATCAGCGCCGAGCCGGCCTGGTAGACCGCGCCGCGCTCGGTGTCGCGGTTCCAGCTGTGGATCTGCGGCAGCGCCAGGGCGTCGCCGTAG
>DATBAW010000326.1:0-5978 GCA_036271335.1 Thermoanaerobaculia bacterium | reverse complement strand
TCGCCGAAGCGGCGGCGGTCCTCGGCGAGGTCGATGGCGTCCGGCGAGGTCCCCCAGATCGGCACGCCGCGGGCGGCGAGGCCGCGGGCGAGCTTCAGCGGCGTCTGGCCGCCGAGCTGCACGATCACCCCGTCCGGCTTCTCGCGGTCGAGGACCGCCATCACGTGCTCCAGGGTGAGCGGCTCGAAGTAGAGGCGGTCGGAGGTGTCGTAGTCGGTCGAGACGGTCTCCGGGTTGCAGTTGACCATCACCGTCTCGATCCCCAGATCGCGCAGGGCGAAGGCGGCGTGCACGCAGCAGTAGTCGAACTCGATCCCCTGGCCGATGCGGTTGGGGCCGGAGCCGAGGATCACCACCTTCTTGCGGTCGTCGGGATCGCTCTCGTCCTCGTCGCCGAAGGTCGAATAGAGGTAGGGCGTGGTCGCCGGGAACTCGGCGGCGCAGGTGTCGACGCGCTTGTAGACCCGGCGTACCCCCTGCTGGACGCGGGCGGCGGCGAGGTCGGGCTCCGGACAGTCGAGGAGGCCGGCGATGCGGGCGTCGGTGAGGCCGAAGGTCTTGGCGCGGCGGAGGAGCGGCCGGGGGACCGAGGCGAGGTCCCAGCAGGCGAGCTCGGCCTCGAGGTCGACGATCTCGGCGATCTCGCGCAGGAACCAGGGATCGATGTGCGAGACCTCGGAGACCTCCTCCGGCGTCCACCCCTGGCGCAGCGCGGCGAAGACGGCGAACAGGCGCTCCCAGTTGGGGATCGAGAGGCGGCGCCGCAGCCGCACGGGGTCGGACATCCGCCGCTCGCGCGACGCCGCGCTGCCGTCGAGCTCCAGCGCGGAGAGTCCCTTCATCAGGGCCTCCTTGAAGGTGGCGCCCATGGCCATCACCTCCCCCACCGACTTCATCGAGGTGCCGAGGGTGGTCGGGGTGTCGGGGAACTTCTCGAACGCCCAGCGGGGGATCTTCACCACCGTGTAGTCGAGGGTCGGCTCGAAGGCGGCGAAGGTCTTGCCGGTGATGTCGTTGGGGATCTCGTCGAGGGTGTAGCCGACGGCGAGCAGGGCGGCGATCTTGGCGATCGGAAAGCCGGTGGCCTTGGAGGCGAGCGCCGAGCTGCGCGAGACGCGCGGGTTCATCTCGATCACCACCTGGTCGCCGGTCTTCGGATCGACGCCGAACTGGATGTTCGAGCCGCCGGTGGCGACGCCGACGCGGCGGATCACCGCGAAGGCGTCGTCGCGCATCCGCTGGTACTCGCGGTCGGAGAGGGTCTGCTGCGGCGCGACGGTGATCGAGTCGCCGGTGTGGACGCCCATGGCGTCGAAGTTCTCGACCGAGCAGACGACGATGGCGTTGTCGGCCACGTCGCGCATCACCTCCAGCTCGAACTCCTTCCAGCCGAGGACCGACTGCTCGATCAGCACCCGGTGGGAAGGGCTCGCCTGGAGGGCCGTCAGGACGACCTCCTCCAGCTCGTCGCGGTTGTAGGCCACGCCGCCCCCCTCGCCGCCGAGGGTGAAGCTGGGGCGGACGATCACCGGGTAGCCGACGTCGACGACGATGTCGCGCGCCTCGTCGAGGCTGCCGGCGTAGCCGCTCTTCGGCACCTTGAGGCCGATCTCCTCCATCGCCTGCTTGAACAGCAGGCGGTCCTCGCCGAGGCGGAGGGCGGCGATCGACGCGCCGAGCACCTCGACGCCGTAGCGGGCGAGGACGCCGCGCTCCTCCAGGGCGATCGCGAGGTTGATCCCGGTCTGGCCGCCGACGGTCGGCAGCAGGGCGTCCGGACGCTCCTTCTCGATGATCTTCTCGACCACCTCGGGCACCAGCGGCTCGACGTAGGTGGCGTCGGAGAACTCGGGGTCGGTCATGATGGTGGCCGGGTTCGAGTTGACCAGCACCACGCGGTACCCCTCGCGCTTCAGGGCGCGGCAGGCCTGGGTGCCGGAATAGTCGAACTCGCAGGCCTGACCGATGACGATCGGGCCCGAGCCGAGGACGAGGATGGAATGGAGATCGGTCCGTCTGGGCATGGCGGGGCGGAAGTGTACATCAGGGAAGCTGGCATGGACTTGGCATCGGTTCCAGACCGGTTATAAGAGGAGCCAACGACCATGAACAAAGCCAATCTCGAACGGCTTGAGATGCTGCTGAAGGGTCACGCGGACATGGTGGAGGAGAAGCGGGTGCGGCCGGAAGGCGTGCTGCGCCACAACGACGCCTTCCGCGAGCGCTTCAACCAGGTGTCGCGCTCGGTCATCATGCCCGTGCTCGAGGAGATCAAGAATGTGATGGTGGGCAAGGTCGAGTCGGCCTCGATCTTCCACCGCTCCACCACGGCCGGCCTGAAGGTGAAGCTCGACCGCTGGGAGGACTACGACCGCTCGCTCCTCTTCTACGGCGACGACTCGACCAAGGTGGTCAAGATCACCCACGAGGGGATCGGCTTCGGCCTGCTGACCGAGAAGATCCCGCTCTCCCAGCTCACCGCCGAGCTGGTGGAAGAGGAGGCGATGAAGTTCCTGAAGCGCCTCTTCGGCCAGGAACAGCTCCGCCGCCCCGCCGTGCAGCCCGGAGCGGCCGCCGCCGGCCAGCGTCCGGCGGGCTCGACGGCGGCTCACTACGGGTACGAGCTGGTGCGGGTCTGAACGAGCGGACGGACGTCCGCGAAGGCGGGCTCGTGGTAGGGTTTTCGACCGCGTGAGAAAGTTCGTCCCCTGCGTCCTCATGGGCCTGCTCCTGCTTGGAGCCGTGCCCTTCCGATCGCCGATCCGGCAGGCCAGCTGCACCATGGCCTGCTGCCGGCTCGCCCATCCGCAGGCTTCCTGCCAGCTTCGTCACGGGCCCCAGGCCTTCACGCTGGCCGTCGGCAGCTGCGGCGACAAAGCGCCGGCCAGCGCGACGAGCGTTCCGCCGTCCCTCTTGCCGAGCCCGATCGGCGCACCGGTTCTAATGGCGTCCGGCCCAGCGGCCGCGGCCCTCATCCTCTGGCCCGAGAGCGCCACGCCCAGCCTTTTCGATCCTCCCCCACGCGCCTGAGAGGTTTCGTCCGTCACAGCGTTTCTGTTCCACGACGAATCTCTCGATCGGAGGAGGTTGGAATGAAGGATTGTCCTTGGGGCGGGAGCCAGCTCCCGCTCTGTTTCTGGTCGCTTGCCGTTCTCCTGCTCACGGCGCTCCCGTTGGCCGCCCAAGATGCCGCCCAGAGCGCCGCGCCCCCCGTCACGCTGCCGGGCGAAACGGCGATTCAACCCGGAGCGCTGGATTCGACGGCACCGCTCCCAACGTTCGGGGAAGATCCGAGCCGGCGCCTGGTGATCAACGGCTTCGGCGTCTTCTCCTATGACTACAACTCCAACACGGGTGACAACTCGTTTGCGCCGAGCGCGCTCGCGCTCTCGCTCTACAAAGGGATCTCGGACCACCTTTCGGTCTTCGCCCAGCTGACCACCGCGCGCGATGCGCCCTCGCCGTTCGCGGCGGACGCGGGCGCCGGGAACGACACCGAGACGGAGATCGACAACCTGCAGTTGACCTATGTCCCGTCGCTCGCCTCGGGCCTCGACATCACGGTCGGCAAGTTCGACTCGCCGATGGCCATCGAGCGCGACGACGCGCCGCTCAACTTCCAGGCCACGTCCTCTTTCACCTTCGACTTCGCGCGGCCGGTGAAGTTCGCCGGCGTCTCGGTCCACGACGCCCTCTCGCCACACTTCGAGCTCTGGGCGATCGCCGCCAACGGATGGGACAACGACGTCGACAACAACCATGCGAAGACCGGCGCGCTCTACGGCCTGTGGAGCCCGTCGCTCGCGGCCCACATCGGTCTGGGCGTCATCTATGGCGGAGAGAAGGACGGGCTCAGCGGGGACTCGCGGAAGACCGGCGTGCTGACGCTCCTCTTTCAGCCCGCGGAGAATTTCGTCTGGGGAGGCGAGACCATCTCCGGCAGCGAGCCGGCAGCCGCTCCGGACGGCACCACGGCGCATTGGTTCGCGCAGATGCTGTTCGCCCATCAGCGCTTCGGCCCGCACTGGGCAGCGACCTTGCGCCTCGACTACCTCGACGACCGCGACGGTGCGCGGACCGGCACGCGGCAGGTGCTCACCTCGGTGACCCTGTCGCCGCAATACCTGATCGGCGGCGGGTTCTACGGCATCTTCCACGATCTCGATCGCACGACCCTGCGGCTTCCCGAGACGGCGATCCGGCTCGATCTCCGCTACAACCACTCGACCCAGAACGTGTTCGCGGCCAGCGACGAGGACGCGGCCAAGCGGAGCGGCATGTCGGCAACTCTTCAAACGGTATTCCTCTTCTAGGAGTCACGATATGGGCCGTCTCCCTCACAGTCCCATCGAGGTCCGGCTGGCCGCCACGCTCTTCCTGCTGCTGCTGGGCGTGGCCGACCTGTTCGGCGCCTGGGAAGTGGCGAACTTCTCCGCTTTCTCTCCGTCCGGAGTGGCGGCGACGGTCACCCCTGCCGGGCAGCACTCCATGGCCGCGGGTGGCTCGATGGAGGGCATGCGCTCAATGAAGGGCATGCGCTCGATGGCCAGGCCCTCTTCGTCGAGCGAGGAGCCCGTCGATCTCGCCGCCCTCAACCGGCCGAAGCACACCATCAGCCGCGACCTGCTGGTGCAGGACACGCACGTCCATATCCCCTCCTACGCGCTGACGGCGGCGGCGCTGGCGCTCGTCGCCTTCGGCTTGGCGCTGTCGTCGCGGCTGCGGGTGGCGATCGTGCTGCTCGCGTTCGGCGCGCCGCTCGCCGATTTCACCGGCCTGTGGGGCGCGCATCTGGTGCCCTCGGCCGGCACCTTCTTCGGCGGCCTGGCCGTGGCCGGGGGCTTCGCCATGGGCCTCGCCTATCTGATCGTCCTCTGGACAACGCTCATACAGTGCTGGTTCGCCAAGCCAGCCCAGGAGATACCTCATGCGCTTTAAGCTCGCGGCAGCTCAAGCCGCTTTGCTCCCCTCTTTGTCGCTGGTGCTGACGCTGGCGATGCTCTCGACGGTGCCGGCCCTCGCCCATGTGACCCCCAACGTCGAGCTCCTCAAGAAGGGGGATTTCGTCCAGCAGTCTCTGCCGGGCGCCTCCCAGTACCTGGAGAAGAAGCTCGCGATCGGCGGCTCCGATCTGGCGGCGATCAAGAAGGGCACCGGTTGGACCCCCTCTGAAGAAGACGTCAGGATCTACGTCGGGCGAGACCGGCAGGGAGCCTTGATCGGCACGGTGGTGTTCCTCTGGATCCCGTCCGAGCACGGCCCGGTCGGAGTGGGCGTGGCGTTCGACCCTGCCGGAGCCATCCTGCGCGCCGAGGTGACCGACGTCGGCTCCGAGCCTCTCGCCTGGGTCCGTCCCCTGCTCGCGAGCAACGGCATGTCCGCCTTCGCCGGCCTGCCGCTCGCGACGCCGCCCGACTCCGCCAAGCTATCGCCGGCGGCGACGGGCCGCATGAGCCGCTACTACGCGGAGGTCATCGCGGACGGGGTGAAGCGCGCGCAGGCGATCGAACGGGTGGCGCGGGAGACCGATCGTCGGTAGGGCTGGGCGCTCGAGGCGGAGGATATCGACGCTTGCCTCGCCTTCGCGGAGCCTAGACCAACCGCGTGATCTCGGCCGGAACCCCCACTTCTACGACCGACGTCTCAGGCGTGACCGCGCGGATCACGTCCAGCAACTGCCTCCGCACCGTCTCGAGGGAGTAGTCGGCTACCAGACGCCGGCGGCCGTTCTCGACCAGCCAGCGCCGGGCGGAAGGGTTCCCCAGCAAATCAGTGATGGCCGTGACCCATTCGACGGGATGCTGGCCGGCAAGGATGAAATCCTCTCCCTGACGCCCGGAGGTGCCGGCGGCGGCCCAGGGAGTCGCCACGACGGGCACTCCCACCGCCCAGGCCTCCAGCACTTTGACCGGCACGCCCGAGCCGCAGCGCATCGGGGCGATCGACAGCGTGGCCTGGGCGATCACCGAGAGGAGATC
>DATBAW010000325.1:0-6521 GCA_036271335.1 Thermoanaerobaculia bacterium | reverse complement strand
TCCACATAGCGCGAGTAGAGGGCCTGTCGCCTTGCCTGCTCCGGGACCGGCAGGTTGCGGTCCATCCAGGCCTGGTTGTTGATGCTGTTGATCGAGAAGACGCGCACCCGGCCGGCGTCGAGGGCGTCCGCGACCGCGCCCACCAGCCCGAAGCGCTCGTTTTCCAGGAAGTCCGCGGCAGCCGTGGGAAAGAGCAGCACCGGGTGACCCCAGTGGCCATAGGAGACGATGGGCATGTCCTGCCCCAGGCTCGGGCTGTGCCAGCTCGTGATCTCGCGTTGACCGCCGTAATTCATCCGCTCCTCGCCTCCCGGGGCTTGGCGCCCCTCAAAAATGTTGCCGCCGGAGGATAACACCACCTCTTGCCTCGACGAGCGGCCGGTGTCACAGTCGCGCCCTTCAAGGAGCGTGCCGCATGGAGAGAATCCCGATCGTCGAAAACGGCCGCGAGGTCTCCCATCTCGCCGTGCGCTTCGACCCTCCTCGCCAGGATAGCGGGGATCGCCCCTGCTTCCTCTATCTGCACGGCTTCGGCTCCGAGCAGTCGGGGGAGAAGGCGGAATTCTTCCGCGCCCGTGCGCTGGCGGCGGGCTTCGGCTTCTGCTCCTTCGACTTCCAGGGGCACGGCCTCTCCGGCGGCAGGATGGTCGATCTCACCCTGACCCGCAACCTCGACGACGTCGCGCGGGTCCACGCCTGGCTGCGCGAACGGGTCTGTGGCCGCCTGATCCTGATCGGCTCCTCGATGGGCGGCGGCACGGCGCTCTGGTACTCGGCCCTCCACCCGGAAGAGATCGTGGCCGGCCTCCACATCGCCCCCGCGCTCGAAATGGAGAAAGGGCTCCTCGCCTGGGCCGGCCCCGACCGGGCGCGCGTCTGGGAGGAGACCGGAACGATCCCCTTCCGGAACGACCTCGTCGCCTGCGACCTCGGCTGGCCCCTGATCGAAGACCTTCGCGCCCACCCCACCGAGACCCTCCTCGCCCGCTATCGCACCCCCGCGCTTCTCCTCCAGGGCAAGCTCGACGCCACCGTCTCCTGGCGAAGCGTCCTCGACTTCGCGACCGGCTGCGCGTTTCGAGAAATAGATCTTCATCTATTTTTAGACGGCGACCACCGGCTGACGGATCGCAAGGAGCGGCTGTGGGCGCTGATGGTGGAGTTTCTGCGGGGGCGGGGGGTGGTCTAGAGCGCTAGCACCCGGACGGAAGAGCCGCCTTCGCGGCTCAAGAGATGTTCAATACCGGCAACAAGTCCTATAATGGACGTCTTATTTTTCTTGACTTGACCTCCCCACGGGCCAAGCTCCTATGCGGCTCTCTTGAGAGGTACATTCTTGCTCCTCTCTACACTCGCGCAACTAAAGAGACAGCCTCCGGATCGCTACAGGAGCTTCCGCGAGACTGGCTCAAGGAGGGAGAGGGAATATGTCTCGTAAGCTTAGATTCGCATCTGTCTTGTTGGTGGCCTGCTCAATAACCTGTGGAAGCTTGAGCGCTTCTCCACTGGGCCGAGGGATGCTCCGGGACAACGAGGTCCCGACGCTCACAGCGTTCACGGACTGGGTGGTCTCTCTGTTCTCCTGGGGGGCTCCTCAGGGTAAGGTCCCGAAGTCTCCGAGAACGAAGTACGCGAGCCAGATGGACCCCGACGGTCACCACTGAGAGAGACAATCGCATGGGAGCACTCAGCCCGGTGCTCCCTTTTTGTCCCGTTTTGCCTGCCTGAAGCAACCACTTCTATAGATGGTACTTTTTTCTTCATTGTTCCGGGAGGGCCGCCATGAGAATCCACCCCCACGATCTCTTGCTGCAGGAGATCGCCGTCACACCTCCGGAAATTCAGGCGAAATGCCGGAAGCACCTCGCCACCTGCGCGGACTGCCAGGATAGGCTCCGCAGGCTGCACGCGCTGCAACCGGACCCTCGTCAGGCGACCAAGATCCTGCCGTTCGGACGCAGCCAAGTCCTTTCCAACGAATACGGACCTGCCCTTGAGGGCGCGTCAAGGTCCTTGCGCTCGATCGAGGAGGTCTATGGCCGGGAGAGGGCGGCAGCGCCGGCTCTTTACGCCGAGCTCGTGCAGCATCCCATCAACCGGCATCTCCTCCTCGTCCGCAACTGCCCGCGGTTTCACTCCTGGGGCTTTTGTGAGCACCTCCTCTATCGCGGCCAGACGCAGAGCTACGAGGACGCGGCCCTCGGCGAGAAACTGAGCCTGCTGGCCGTGGAGGTTCTGGATCATCTGGAGACCTCTCTCTATGGCGCCGAGCCGCTGGAGGATCTGCGGGCGCGCGCGTGGTCTTATGTGGCAAACGCACGCCGAATCCAGGAGGACCTCCAGGGGGCAGAGGAAGCTTTCACCTTCGCCTTCTCTTTCCTCCGCTTGGGGACGGGAGAGCCGCTGGAGAGAGCTCTGCTTCTTGACCTCAATGCATCGCTGCTCACGGAGCAACGGCAATTCCCAAAAGCCCTGGGTCTTATGCGCCTCTCCCTGGCAATCTTCCTGAAGCTCGGCGAGATGCATCGGGCAGGCAAAACACTGGTCAAGATGGCCACAGTCCACTCCTTGACCGGCGAGCCGGAGCAGGCGATCCCGGTGCTCTATCGGGCCCTCGAGCTCATCGATCCCGATCGCGAGCCTCGCCTGATACTGATCGCTCGCCACAACCTGATCGACGACCTCATCGAGGTGGAGCAACTCATGGAGGCCCAGAAGTTGCTCGCGCAGTCGAGGCCCCTCTACAAACGATTCCCTCAACCCTGGTTTCAGAACCATCGTTTGTGGGTGGAGGGGAAGCTCCTACGTGGTCTCGGCCAAGCCGACCAGGCCGAAGCTCTTCTTCTGGCCGCGCGCGATGGATTTCTCCGCGCCAAAGCGGCTTTCGACACCGCGCTCGTCTCGTTCGACATCGCCTCTCTCTATGCTGAGCAGGGAAGGATGGAGGAACTCGGGCGAGTCGCGGAAGCGATGGTCCCCATTTTCTCCTCGCGACAGATTCATCAGGAGGCCATGGCAGCGCTCGACTATTGGCGGCAAGCGCTAGAAGCCAAGCAGGTGTGCTCCGCTCTCATCGCCGGAGTTGCCTCGTTTCTCAAACAGGCGCGACACAATCTGGATTTGCAATTCCAGAAGCCGGAGTAGCGAGGCGAGCTGTTCCTATCCCCCGTCCGCCCAATCCCGAGGCCGCAGGAAGTCCGCGTAGAGCCGTGCCTCGGGAGTTCCAGCTTCAGGCTCCCAGCCGTAGCGCCAGCGTACCAGTGGCGGCAGGGACATCAGGATCGACTCCGTCCGTCCCCCCGATTGCAGGCCGAAGAGCGTGCCGCGGTCCCAGACCAGGTTGAACTCGACGTAGCGGCCACGCCGGTAGAGCTGGAAGTCGCGCTCCCGCTCGCCATAGGCTGTGTCCTTGCGGCGCTGGAGGATCGGCAGGTAGGCAGGCAGGAGATGGTCGCCGACGCTGCGAAGGAACGCGAAGCTGCGGTCGAAGCCCCATTCGTGGAGGTCGTCGAAGAAGAGGCCGCCGATGCCGCGCGGCTCGTTGCGATGGCGAAGGAAGAAATATTCGTCGCACCACGTCTTGTAGCGCGGATAGACCTCGGTCCCGAACGGAGCGCAGGCCACGCGGGCGGTACGGTGGAAATGGACCGCATCTTCCTCGAAGCCGTAATAGGGCGTGAGATCGAAGCCGCCGCCGAACCACCAGACCGGCTCGTGGCCTTCCTTCTCCGCCAGAAAGAAGCGCACGTTCATGTGCGTCGTGGGGACGTACGGATTCCGGGGATGGAAGACGAGCGAGACGCCGATCGCCTCGAAGCCGCGCCCGGCGAGATCCGGCCGCTGGAGGGTGGCCGAAGGAGGCAGGCCCGGGCCGAAGACGTGCGAGAAACCCACTCCCGCCTGCTCGAAGACGGTGCCCTCCCGCAGAACCCGAGACCGCCCCCCGCCTCCCCCGGGCCGTTCCCAGGAATCCTCGGCGAAGCGCGCCCCATCCTCTGCCTCGACGGCGGAACAGATGCGGTCCTGGAGGCCGAGCAGGTAGCCGCGAACGGCGGCGATGTCGATGGGGCTACTCAAAGCGGCAGGAGTCTAGCTGAGAATCTGTGCGCTTATGAAAAGCCCAATTCTTGGATTGCTACCTCGCCCCCGTCCACAACTTGCATGGAAAACTCACTGCCACGAAGCATTTCCATGCCGAGCAGAGGTTCGCTCTCCACGACGCTTACATAGGTGAGCCGAGGCTTGCCGTGCCAGAAAACCATAGCCGTATAGACGGGAAACAAGCTCTCGCTACCGTCAGCCAAAACACCCATCATGGTTCCAAAACGAAGTAAGCCCAAGCCGAGCGACCATCTCGTGTGGCATCGAAAGAGCGCCCGAGAAGCCCGTGTCGACAGTGGCTTCAGCCTCCAGAATCCGACCCGCGGGACCCCGGATTGAGACGCTGACCACCGCCTCAAGGCGTGAATTGATCCTTCCCGTAAGCACCGGGGCTAAGCTGCAGTGCTGCGGTGGTGGCCAAAACGGTGAAGGTGGCGAGAACCGACTCTCCGGAGCCAAAACAACGCGTGCGGATGGCGGGCCCGCAGACGCTCGCCAGCGGCGACCTCATCTTTGTCGATCTCGTAGTCGCCCGACTCGACCTCAATCACCACGACCATTCCCTGATCCGCGGGTCCCACCTTCGGGAAAATGTCGCGCTCGTAGATCTCATCGCCCCGCCGTGCGAATTCCTCGCTACTTGCATCGGGTCGTCGGGGTGCGGTAGCCATATTGCGAGTATACGATACCGGCAGATTGAGGAAAAGCGCCTACTCCCCCTCCGTCCGGATCGGGAACAGCTCGGCCTGGCGGCGATCTCCGGGGGTGACGGTGACGGGGTAGTCGCCGGTCCAGCAGGCGGTGCAGTAGCTGTCGCGGGGGCCGGTGACCGAGCCGATCATGCCGTCGAGGGAGAGATAGGAGAGGCTGTCCGCTTCGATGAAGTCGCGGATCTCGTCGAGGCTGTGGTGTGCGGCGATCAGCTCGCCGCGAGTGGGGGTGTCGATGCCGTAGTGGCAGGGCCACTCGGTCGGCGGCGCCGAGATGCGGACGTGCACCTCGGCGGCGCCCCCTTCGCGGATCATCCGCACGATCTTGCGCGAGGTGGTGCCGCGCACGATCGAGTCGTCGACCAGCACGATCCGGCGGTCGATGAGCAGCTCCCGGACCGGGTTCAGCTTGATCTTCACCCCGAAGTTCCGGATCGACTGCTTGGGCTCGATGAACGTCCGTCCGACGTAATGGTTGCGGGTGAGGCCGAATTCGAGCGGCAGGCCGGACTCGCGGCTGTAGCCCATGGCAGCGTAGAGGCCGCTGTCGGGCACCGGCACGACGATGTCCGCCGCCGCCGGCGCCTCGCGGGCCAGGCGGGCGCCCAGGCGCAGGCGCGTCTGGGCCACCGAGTCGCCGAACAGTCGGCTGTCGGGCCGGGCGAAGTAGACGTGCTCGAAGATGCAGCGCGCCGGCTCCCCCTGCTGCGGCAGATGGTAGCTCTCGACGCGCCCGTCGCGGGCCACCACCACCTCCCCCGGCTCGAGCTCGCGCACCAGCCGCGCGCCCAGCAGGTCGAAGGCGCAGGTCTCGGAGGCGAAACAGGGGCTCCCTTCGAGGTCGCCGAGGACGAGCGGCCGGAAGCCGTTGGGATCGCGAGCGGCGATCAGGCAGGTGTCGGTCACCAGCAGCAGCGAGTAGGCGCCGCGCACCTCCCCCAGCGCCGCCATGAACGACTCGACGATGTCCGGACGCGGATTGCGCGCCATCAAGTGGAGGATGACCTCGGTGTCGCTGGTGGTCTGGAAGATCGACCCTTCGAGCTCCAGGCGCTCGCGGATCTTCCCGGGATTCACCAGATTGCCGTTGTGGACGATGCTGACCGGGCCCATCGAGGTCTTCACCGCGATCGGCTGCGCGTTGGCGACCACGCTGGAGCCCGCCGTCGAATAGCGGGTATGGCCGAGCGCCCGGCGGCCGGGGAGACGGGCGATGACCTTCTCCTTGAAGATGTCGGAGACGTGCCCCATCCCCCGTTCGAGATGGAGCTGCGTGCCGTCCCAGGAGACGATGCCGGTGCTCTCCTGCCCGCGATGCTGGAGGGCGTAGAGACCCAGGTAGGTCAGGTTGGCCGCGTCGTCACAGCCTTCGATGCCGAAGATTCCGCACATGAGTGATGTCCCCGCTCCTCTCCGTCAACGAAAGCGGCGCGTCCAAAATTCTCCCGCCGTCCCGACTACAGCCCCAACGCCTTCGGCAGGGCCGTCGACCAGATCTCGTGGAGCGCGGCGACCGGCGCCACCAGCCGCTCTCCCGCGGTGCACACGTCCAGGGTGTCGCCGCCGACCTCGCCGATCTCGCGGGCGGCGACCCCCAGCTCTTCGGCCGCCTGGAGAACCCGGTCGAGCGCAGCCGGCGAGCAGGCGACGATCGCCCGCCCCTGCGATTCGGAGAACAGGTTCGCTCCCACCAGCGGGACGTCCACCTTC
>DATBAW010000324.1:0-25447 GCA_036271335.1 Thermoanaerobaculia bacterium | reverse complement strand
ACGCACGATTCGGCCAGGGTGACCGCCAGGCCCCCGTCGCTCACGTCGTGGGCGCTCGCGAGGCGCTGGGCGCGGGCGAGCTCCAGGACCAGCTTCTGGAGGCGGACCTCCGCGTCGAGGTCGATGGCCGGCGCCTCTCCCGTCAGCTTGCCGAGCTTCTGTACGAGCCATTCGCTCGCGCCGAGCGCCCGTACGCCCGAGGACGCCGCGGCGCCGAGCAGGACGATGACGTCACCCGCCCGCTTGAACGGCGTCGTGACGACGTCGTCCGCAGAGCGCAGGAGGCCCACGGCCGCGACCGTCGGTGTCGGCAGGATGGCGAGCGACAGGGTGGTGCCCCCCTGCTGGACGGTCGTCTCGTTGTAGAGGCTCACGTTGCCGCTGACGATGGGCACGTCGAGCGCCTTGCAGGCGGCGGCCAGACCGTCGATCGCGCTCGCGAACGACTGCATGACCTCCGGTCGCTCGGGGTTTCCGAAGTTCAGGCAGTCGGTGATCCCGATGGGCTCCGCGCCCGTCGTCACCAGGTTGCGGCATACCTCGGCGATGGCGCTGGCGGCGCCGGTGAAGGCGTCGAGCTCGCACGTGCGGCCGTTGCAGTCGACCGCGAAGGCGAGGAACTTGTCGCCAGCGCCCTCGCAGGGCACGCGGACCACCGCGGCGTCCGACCCCGGCCGCACGACGGTGCCCCCGCGGACGATCTGGTCGTACTGCCGCCAGATCCAGGCGCGGGATCCGACGTTGGGCGAGCCGATGAGGTCGAGGAGCTCGCGCCCGAGGTCCGACGGGACCGGGACGGCCTCGGGGGTCACCGGGGCAGCGGGCACCTTGGGGGCGGCGCGGGGCCGATCGTAGGCGGGCGCGCCGTCGGTCAGGATGCCGATGGGGATGTCGCAGACGACCTGCGGCGCCCGGGCGATGGGGCTGCTGGCGAGCGGATCGTAGCCAGGGGTGGCCTTGACGACCCAGCGCTTCGAGTCGGTGACCTTGCCGATGATCGCCGCGTCGAGCTCCCAGCGGGCGCAGATCTCGAGGACACGCGCCTCCTTGCCGGGCTTGGCGACGAGGAGCATGCGCTCCTGCGACTCGCTGAGCAGGATCTCGTAGGGCGTCATCGCCTTGGCGCGGCGGGGGACGGCGTCGAGGTCGATCTCGACGCCGTTGTCCGCGCGGCCGGCCATCTCCACGCTCGACGACGTGAGGCCCGCGGCGCCCATGTCCTGGATGCCCTCGAGCAGGTCGGTCGAGAAAAGCTCGAGGCACGCTTCGATGAGGAGCTTCCCCATGAAGGGATCGCCCACCTGCATGGTGGTCCGGATCGCCGGGCGAGCGCCGCTGCTCGTGAACTCGTCGCTCGCCATCGTGGCGCCGTGGATGCCGTCGCGGCCGGTCTTGGCGCCGATGTAGAGGATGCTGTTGCCGATGCCGCTGGCACGCCCATAGAAGATGCGGTCCGCGCGAGCGACGCCGCAGGTGAACGCGTTGACGAGGATGTTGCCGTCGTAGCGCTCGTCGAACTGCACCTCGCCGCCGACGGTGGGGACGCCGATGCAGTTGCCGTAGCCGCCGATGCCGGCGACGACGCCGCGGAGGAGCTCCGGGGTCCGCGGGTGATCGGGGCGGCCGAAGCGCAGCGAGTTGAGGCCGGCGATGGGCCGCGCGCCCATCGTGAAGACGTCGCGCAGGATGCCGCCCACGCCGGTGGCCGCGCCCTGGTGCGGCTCGATGAAGCTCGGGTGGTTGTGCGACTCCATCTTGAACACCGCCACCCAGCCATGGCCGACGTCGACGACGCCGGCGTTCTCCCCCGGCCCCTGGAGCACGTGCGGCCCCGAGGTCGGGAACTCGCGGAGGTAGATTTTCGAGGACTTGTAGGAGCAGTGCTCGCTCCACAGGGCGGAGGTGACGCCGAGCTCGGTCCAGTTGGGATCGCGGCCCAGGATCGTCCGCAGCCGCTCGAACTCCTCCGCGTTGAGGCCGATCGACCGGGCGGTCTCCGCGTTGACCGCGGGTTCCTGCAGGACCGTCATCGAGAAGCTCCGGCGCGGAGAAGCGTCCGGCTCCCGGCCTCGACGGCGCTCGCCAGCAGCGCCAGGCCGTCGGAGTTGCCGAGGATCATCTCGGAGGCGCGCTCCGGGTGGGGCATCATGCCGAGGACGTTGCCGCCGCGGTTGCAGATGCCGGCGATGCCGCGCGCCGCGCCATTGGGATTCCATTGTGGATCGCTGTCGGCCCGCGCGCCTTCCTGGGTGGTGTAGCGGAAGACGACCTGGCCGTTGGCCTCGAGAGCGTCGAGCCGCTCGGGGGAGTCCTCGTAGTTCCCCTCGCCGTGGGCGATCGGCAGGCGGAGCACCTCGCCCTCGCGCAGCTTCCAGGTGAAGGGGAGGTCGGCGCGCTCGGTGCGCAGCCAGACGTCGCGGCAGAGGAAGCGGAGGTTCTGATTGCGCCGCATGGCGCCCGGGATCAGCGCCGCCTCGAGCAGCACCTGGAAGCCGTTGCAGATACCCAGCACCAGGCCGCCGGCCTCGGCGTGGCGCTTCACCGCGCCCATCACCGGCGACAGCGCGGCGAGGGCGCCGGCCCGCAGATAGTCGCCGTAGGCGAAGCCGCCGGGGAGCACCACCAGCTCGCACCCCTGCAGGCTGTCGTCCTGGTGCCAGAGGAACGCCGCGTCCTGCTGGAGGACGTGCTTGAGGACGTGGTAGACGTCGTGGTCGCAGTTGCTGCCGGGGAAGACGACGACGCCGGCCTTCACGGCTGGACTCCATCTCCGCCGAGGAGCTCGACGGCGTAGTCCTCGACCACCAGGTTGGCCAGCAGCTTCTCGCACATCTCGCGGAGCTGCCGGCGGGCGGCCTCCGGATCGTCGACGGCGAGGGAGATCTCGAAGCTCTTGCCGGCGCGGACGTCCTCGACGCCGGCGAAACCGACACGGGAGAGCGCATCGCGGATCGCCTTGCCCTGGGGGTCGAGGATCTCGCGGCGCGGATAGACAGTGACTCGTGCTTTCACGCTTTTCTTCCCCTCATGATCGATCAACTCACCTCCAGCCAGGGGGTGGAACGGTCCTGCTCGGTGACGGCCATCTGCGCCCGGCACCCCTCGCGGTCCAGCATCTCGCCGATCGCCGCGGCGGCGAGGGCGGGGAGATTGTTGGTGCGGGAGAGGTGGTAGAGGACCACCCAGCGAAGCCGGTCGCCCATCAGCTCCGGGAGGCCGTCGGCGGCTTCCCGGTTCGACAGGTGGCCGTGGCGGCCGGCCACCCGCTGCTTCAGGCTCCAAGGATACGGGCCGTTGCGCAGCATGTCGAGATCGTGGTTGGTCTCCAGGATCAGCAGGTCGAGGTCGCGCAGCCGGCCCCAGGCGAGGCTGGTGCGGCAGCCGACGTCGGCGACCAGGCCGATCCGCCGGCCGCAGGGGTCCTCGACGACGAGCCCGACCGGCTCGCTGGCGTCGTGCGGAATCAGGAAGGGCTCGACGATGAACCCCGCCAGCTCGTAGCGCTCGCCGGAGCGGATCTCGCCGCCGGCCCGCACCGCCTCGGCGCGCAGGCCGGCGCTGGCGAGGGTGCCGGCGGTGCCGTAGACCGGCAGCTTGAAGCGGTTGAGCAGGCGGCGCGCGCCCTTGCAGTGATCCTGGTGCTCGTGGGTGAGCACGAGCCCGCCCAGCGTCTGGGGATCGAAGTCGATCTCCTTCATCCGCTTGACGATCTCGCGGCAGGAGAAGCCGGCGTCGATCAGCAGCCGGTGCGATCCCGACTCGACCACCACCGCGTTGCCGCCGCTCCCCGAGCCGAGGACGCCGACGCGCATCGGCGGTCCCGCCCGCCGTGGCGCCGGGGGTGGAAGGGCGCGCAGCTCGGATGATCCTTCAGCAGGCTCTGAGGGCGCGGCCAGGAAGTCGAGCAGGCTCTGCTGGCCGGCGGATTCCAACTCGCGGCGACGGCGGGAGAAGAGGTTTTCCAGAGGGAGAGCCACCCGCGAAAGGGTACCACATTTTGTGGTGCCGCCCGGACGAGGCCCTATTAGAACTTATATTCCTTGCCTTGCTCCAGGAATTCGAGGTCCGGATTGCCGAGCTGGCGGACCTCCGCCTTGATGCGCTGGACGCACGGCGGCTTCAGGTGGTGCAGGAGGATGGGAACCCGCTTGTGCAGCTTGCGCAGCTCGGCCTCGAGCGTCCGCGGCGTCAGATGGAGCGAGACGTCCGCCACCTGCTGGAGCGAGTTGTCGAAGCTGGTGTCGATGCAGAGCGCCTTGAGGTTCGGCGTGCGGTTGGCGATTTCCCAGAAGCGGTGGGTCGGCCCGGTGTCGCTCGACCAGAGGACCGCCGCGCCGTCGTGCTCGATGAGGAAGCCGTGGGTGGGAACCAGGTGGTCCACCGGGATCGGCGTGAACTTCACGCCGTCGATCACCACCGGCACCTCGCTCTCGAATTCGTGGAAACGCACCGCCGGCACCAGATGGTTCGGCAGCCGGGTGAAGTCGGGCCAGGTGGCGTTGTTGAACAGATACTTCCGCAGCGCGTAGATGGTCGCCGAGGAGGCGTAGATGTCGATCGCCCCCTCGCTCTTGCCGTAGACGTTCTCGATGAAGAACGGCAGCGAGTTGGTGTGGTCCATGTGCGAGTGGCTGAGCAGGATCGAGCGCACCCGCACCTGGCTCTCGATCGACAGGGCCTGCGAGAGCGAGCCGGCGTCGAGCGCGATCGTGCCGTTGACCAGCAGGCAGGTCATCCGGCAATCCAGGCTCTCGCCTCCGTAGCCGCCCAGGACTTGGATCAGCATATATAGAAAGGATTGTATCCTCGCACCGGCTCGGGGGACAAGGAAAGGGCCGGAAGTTCATCCTGGAAAACTGTAGGGGCGGCCCTATGTGGCCGCCCTGGAGGAAAACAGGGCGCCCACGCAGGGGCGCCCCTACACCGATCTCAGATCAGAAACGCGTGCCGATCCAGAACGAGGTCTGGAAGCTGCTCGACTGCTTGATGTCCCACCGGCGGGCGAAGTCCCAGTTGAGGTCGAGCCCGAGGAAGTTGAAGGTGAAGCCCCAGCCGTAGGCGGCGATGGCGTCCTGCAGCCGGCCGGTGTCGCTGTTGTAGAAACGGAACGGCTGCACCGTGTGGAACCAGGCGCCGCCCACGTCGAGGAAGATGACGCCGCGGATGCCGCGGAACGCGAGGAACGGCGTCGCCAGGTTGTCGATCAGCGGGAAGCGGAACTCGAGGTTGCTGAAGAAGGCACGGTCGCCGCTCAGCGCCTGGAAGTCGACGCCGCGCAGGGTGTCGAGGCCGCCGATGTAGTACGGGCTCGGCCGGTTGCCGGTGGATTCGCCGGCGTAGAGGCGGAAGGCGATGTTGCTGCGCCGCGTCACCGGGATGTACTGCCGGAAATCGACGTCGGCCGAGGTGAACAGCGTGCCGCTCTCGTGGAGGTCGGGCGCGTAGGCGCCGCCCAGGCGCCAGCGCCGGCCGGCGACCGGGCCGTAGTCGGCGAAGGTCGTCGAGTCGCTCACCAGGGCCGCCTGGGCGATCGGAAAATCGTCCGAGATCGTGGTGAAGTCCGGGTTGATCGGATCGCTCCCCTGGAGCGGATAGGCGTCCTTGCGGTAGATGTAGCCGACGCCGACCTCGGCGCGGTTGTAGAAGCTGAAGGGGTAGACGAGCGAGCCGATGGCGCCCGTGGCCTGATAGATCACCCTCCCCTGGCCGTTGCGGTCGATCAGCGGATCGCCCGTCTGGTAGGTCTCCCGGGTGTCGAAGGCCTCGAACTGGTAGTGCACGCGCCGGGAGAGATCGGCGTAGACGAAGTCGAAGTTCGACAGCGCGTCGATCGAGCTCAGGTTGGCGAAGATCCGGCGATCGCCCAGGTAGTCGGAGAAGTCGAGCTCGATGCGGCCGACGAAGGTCTGGTCGCTGTTGACTCCGAAGTAGCTCTGGGCCCCCTCGAGGAAGAACTTGCGGCTCTTGTAGGGCTCCGTGTTGGCGGGGTCGATGCTCACCTGGATGTCGGGCTCGTAGTGCGGCAGCTCCTTCACCACGCTGGGGGTTGTCGGAACCGGGATCGTGGTCGCCTCCTTGACCGGCTCGTCGACGTTGGTCACGTAGAGGTCGAAGCTCATCCGCCAGTAGCCGTTGTAGACCAGCCGCTCCTTGCCGTCGTTCTCATGGAGCACGGTCGGCATGAAGGCGCCGGTGACGACGTCGGTGTGCTGGAGGAGCTTGCCGGTGGCGAGATCGAGGCTGAAGATGTTCTCCGGCCCCTTGCGGTCCGAGGTGAAGTAGATCCGCTTGCCGTCCGGCGAGTAGACCGGATCGTTGTCGTTCGAGGTCCCCGACGTCAGCGCGTAGCGGACGTCCGGATGGTCGAGGTCGATGCGGTTGATGTTGCGGCCGTTGGCCAGCGTCGAGACGAACACCAGGGAGCGTCCGTCGGGCGAGAAAACGGGCGCGCCGTCCGACACCTCATCATGGGTAAAGTTGGTGATCGTCTTGGTGGCGAGGTCGAGGAAGAAGATGTCGTCCTGGCCGTTGCGCCAGCCGGAGAAGGCGATCGTCCTGCCGTCCGGCGAAAAGGCGGGCGAGGTCTGCTGCTCGATCTCGTCCATGTCGATGACCTCGCGCACGCCCCCCTTCAGCGCGTCCACCAGCAGGAGGGCCCGGCCGCGCTCGCGCTTGGCGAAGACGGCGATGGTGTTGCCGTCGGGCGAGAAGGCGATGTCGCGGCCGGTCTTGCGGCCGATGGCCAGCTCCTGGGCGATCAGATACTGGTACTCGTGCGAGAAGCCGCGCGTGAGGTTGCGCAGCAGCTTGCGCGACTTCGTGTCATAGAGGACGAGGTCGACCTTGCCGCGGTAGACCGACAGCGCGGCCACCAGGTCGCCGGAGGGCGAGGCCACGGGCGAGGTCGTCACGGAGCCCTGCTGCTGATCCTCCTTGATCCGGAAGACGTGCCCGAAGTCCGAGGGCTCGCCGGTCTGGACCAGCGCCGGCAGGTACTTCTTGCGCAGCCAGCGGCGGAACTCGATGTCGAAGTCCTCCGGCTCCAGCTTGAACGCCCGCTTGACCGCGCGGTCCACCCGCGCGCCCAGGGTGTTGCGGATCTCGTAGATGAAGTCGAGGAACCCCTCCTTGCCCCAGCGCTCCTCGACGAAGTCGAACACCGCGTGGCCGAAGCGGTAGGCGAAGAAGCCGGAGAAGTTGACGTGGGTGATCGGCGGGATGATGTCGTTGACCACCGCGTCGCGCAGGTACATCTTGTCGCGCTCGGTCTCGTCCTTCGCCATGTAGCTCGCCATGCCCTCCATGAACCAGATGGGAGGCCCGGCGAACGCGCGCGAGACGCTCCCCTGGAAGAGCATCTTGAACTGGAAGATGTGGGTCATCTCGTGGAGCATCAGATGCATCAGCTCGGCGTCCGGCACGTCGATCGGCATCACCATGCGGAACTTCGCCGGGCTCGAGAACGCGCCGGTCCCCTCGTCGATGAAGTTGAGCTCGACGTTGTTCTGCTCGAACGCCGAATGGGTGGCGTAGTAGATCAGCGGGATCGGTTCCTTGATCTGGAAGTTGAACGCCCGCGAGAGCTGGTCATAGCCGCTCTCGGCGAAGGAGACGATCTTCTGGAGCTGCGCTTCCTCGCCCTTGTAGAAATGGACGTTGAAGTGCGGCGAATGGTAGACGTCCCAGTGGAGCTGCCGGTAGGTGACCTTGTTCTGGCCGAACCCCTGGCCGTAGATCTGGGGGCCGAACTGGGCCCGCAGAGGCGCCGGACCTGAGAGCACCCAGGCGAATCCGGCGACGGCGGCGAGGACCGCGACGTAACGGCGATGCGATGAGCGGGTCAACGAGATCTCCTTTACTGGGTGAACAGAATACGGCTGGCCTCGACCTCTTTCTGCGTGAACACGTTGACGATCCGGTCCTCGAGCGAGAGGAGGTTCTCGAACATGCCCGCGAGAGGATCGGTGTTCTCGCCCTCGAAGCTCTGGAAGTCCTTGAAATTGTCCTGGTAGAGCACGGCGCCGGTCTTGCCGTCATAGACCTGCATCAGGATGTCGTACTGGAAGCCGGTCTGCTCGACCAGCACCTGGCGGAGATAGGTCCGGCCGTTGTACGGCGAGGTGTACTCCTCGGTGCGGTAGCCGCTCTTGTCCTGGATATCGAAGTCGAGGCCGCCGGCGAGCACCAGGTCGGCTCCCGTCCGCTCGCCCAGGGCGTGCCAGAAATCGGTCTGCTTGGCGAGCTGCGAGAGGTCGTAGGTCGGGTAGTCGATGTTCCCCGGCTCGAGCACCTTGAGCTCGGTCTCGCGGCGGAGGACCTTGACCAGGTAGCGCTGGAACTCCTTCTGCACGTCGATGTCGCGCCCCTTCACCTTCTCCTTCTCCGCGCCCTCCTGGCGCACCACCAGGAAGGGGACCACGGCTACCGTCTTGCGCCCCTGCAGGTCGAGCTTGGCGCGCTGGGGGAGCTTCAGCTTGACCTCCGCCGAACCGGCGAAGGCGGGGAGGGCGACGAGCGCAAGGAGGGTCGCGAGGACGAGCGGGCGGTTGCGGGTCATTCCATGGCTCCTGTTGCTCCTGGAGGCAGTTCTGAAAACCGGTTCTACAAGGGGGGCCGCTGCGGGCTCGGCGGAGCGTCCGTCGGAGGGGGCGGTGCGTCCCCGGGAATGGACGGCTCGGGAGGCCCGGGATCCACCTTCGGCGCCGGCGCCGCGGCCGGGTGCTTCGTGGCGGTTGCCTTCGCCGGGGCGGACTTCTTCTTGTCTCCCTTGTACCCCTGGTAGAACTCGACGAAGCGGGAGTAGTTGGTGCGGATCTTCTTGTCGTTGGGGTCCAGCTTGAGCGCCTTCTGGTAGTAGGAGAGCGCCTTGTCGAACTGGCCGGAGGCCTCGTAGGCCACCCCCAGATCGCTCTGGATGCGAGGGTTGTTCGGGTCGATCCGCTCCGCCGCCTCGAAGCGGAAGAGCGCCTCTTTCCAGAGCCCGCGGCGGGCCATGTCGACGCCGAAGGAGAGCTGGGAGTCGGCCTGGGCCGGCGGGCGGCTGGAGCTGCAGGCCGCCAGCGTCAGCGCAGCGGCGAAGAGAGAGACGACGGCGGCACGCGAAGGCATCGATGGAACCTCGAAGAGGAACCGGTGCCAGGACCGGGTCAGTAAACAGTTGAGCGTCATTCGCCCGTGAATTCCGTGAAGGCTAGTATACACAACGCATGCCGGGCATTTTTCGGCCTGCGGATCGCCCTCCTGCATCGCTGCGCGAGCCCCTTCAGCTCACTCTGTCCCGGACCGCCGGCCGTCGGTTCATCCCGCTGAATCGTGCCGGTAACTCGCTGGCCCAATGGGGTTTGTCAGCCGGGCCCGGTTTCTACGTCCTATTGGGGGTGAACCACACTCAGAGGAGACCGACGACGCCATGCCATCCCCCACCCGCCGCGAGCTGCTGATCGCCCTCAACGCCGCCCCCGAGATCTCCCGTCCGGCCGCCTACCGGCTGGCGGCCGAGCTCGATCGCTGGGCCGACGCGGGCTCCCCTCCCGACCAGTTGGCCGCCGAGACCGGCGTGCCCCGCGTCCAGATGCGCAAGGCGCTCGCCGCGCTCGAGACCGCCGTCGCCACGGCCGACCTCCAGGCGGCGGCCGCGGCGCGCCTGGGCGCCCGGATCGTCACCCTGGACGACCCCGACTACCCCGACGGCCTGCGCCAGCTGGCGCCGCCGCCGCCGGTCCTGCACGTCCGCGGCGAGCTGCCGGCCGGACCCGCCGTCGCCATCGTCGGCTCGCGGCGGGCCGACGCCTATGGCCGCGAGGCCGCCGACCTCTTCGCCCGGTCGCTCGCCGCCGCGGGCATCACCGTGGTCTCCGGCTTCGCCCAGGGGATCGACGCCGCGGCCCACCGCAGCGCCCTGGCGGCGCCGGGAGGGCGGACGGTCGCCGTCCTCGGCTGCGGCCTCGGCGTGGACTATCCGCGCGGCCACGCGAAGCTGGCCGAGGAGATCGCGACCCGCGGCGCCCTGGTCTCCGAGTTCCCCTGCGGCCTGATCCCCCGGGCGTGGCACTTCCCCCTGCGCAACCGGTCGCTCGCGGCGCTCTCCGTCGGCACTCTGGTGGTGCAGGCGGCGCTCCGTTCGGGCTCGCTGATCACCGCCCGCCATGCCCTCGATCTGGGACGGGAGGTCTGGGCGGTGCCGGGACGGATCTTCGACGAGGGCTCGCTCGGCGCCAACGCCCTGATCCGCGAAGGCGCGCACCTCGTCCAGCATCCGGCGGATCTGCTGGAGACCATCCTCCCCACCAGCGCCAGCCGCCAGCTCGCTCTCCCGATCCCGGTCGATCCCGGTCCCGAGCCCCCCTCCGGTTTCCCCGGTCAGATCCTCGCCGAGATTCCACCCGGCAAGACCCGGCTGGCCGAGGAGATCGCAGGCCGCCTCGACGTCCCCGTCGACCGGGTGCTGGCGGCGCTGCTGATGCTGGAGATGGAAGGGTGGGTGAAGCGGCTGCCCGGAGCCGTCTACGGGCGCTGAGGGCCGACATCCATGCCGCCTCACGATCCGCTGTTCAAGAGCCTGCTCCGGACCTTCTTCGCAGGTTTTCTCCGCCTCGTCGCGCCGGAGCTCGCGGGGCGCATGGATCTGGCTGCGGCTGTGTTCCTGGACAAGGAGTTCACCTCCTGCGCTCCGCCTCGAACGCGTGGCATCGCCGATCTGCTCGCCCGCGTCCCTCTGATAGGAACCGATCGCTTCCTCCTGGTCCACATCGAGATCGAGGCCCGCGCCCGCGCCGGCATGGGCACGCGGCTCCGGGACTATCATCGCGCCATTCAGGCCCGGCATGAGGATCCCGTCCTTTCGATCGTGGTCTATCTGAAAGGTGGGCAGGCGGGAGTCTGTGAACAGGTTCTCGACGGCAACCTGGCGGCGCCGGGCCTGATGAGCTTCCGTTATCTCTCCTTCGGCCTGTCCCGCTGCTCAGCGGCCGAATACCTCAACAACCCGGAGCCGCTCGGCTGGGCGCTGGCGGCCCTGATGAACCGGAGAGCTTGGCGCAAGGCCGAGCTGAAGACGAGATGCCTCGCCCGGATCGCCGAAGCTTCCTTGAGCGACGCCGAACGCATCGAGCTGGTCAACTGCGTCGAAAGTTACATAAGATTGTCGCGTACTGAGACCGAGGAGTTCTCCCTTCTCGGTACTCCAGAGCGCCGGAGGTCTCTCGCAATGCTATACAGACTGAGCTGGAAGGACGAAATCGTTCTTGCGGGCGAAGAGCGGGGAGCGCGCCGGGTGCTCCTCTCACTTCTGGAGAAGCGGTTCGGCACCGTTCCTGAAGAGATCCGCGGCCATGTCGAGAAGATCCGTTCGGTCGAGCGGCTGTCCAGGCTTGCGGAGAAGGTGCTCACTGCCAAATCCCTGAAGTCCCTCCGCCTCGGCCGCAGCCGACTCTCCTCCGGGAATTCCCCTTCCTTATAGGTAGCGAGGGTCGACCTACGGCCCTCCCGGCGTTCGTCCCGAGCCTTGCGGCCGACGGCGGCGCGGTGCTAGTGTCCCCGGCTTGTCCCCGGGCGGCGCACAACCCCTGACGAAATATTGAAGCCGTCCCCGAGGTTTCAGAGACGCCTATGGCTAAGAATCTGCTCATCGTCGAAAGCCCGGCTAAAACCCGGACGCTCAAGAAATTCCTCGGCCGGGGGTACGCCGTCGAGGCTTCGGTCGGTCATGTCCGCGACCTCGTCAAGAAGGGCAAGGACATGGGGATCGGCCCCGATTACGAGCCGCGCTACGAGGTGCTGGCCGCCAAGAAGGACGTGGTGAAGAAGCTCCGCCAGGCCGCCAGCGAGGCGGAGACGGTCTTCCTCGCCCCCGATCCGGACCGCGAGGGCGAGGCGATCGCCTGGCACATCGCCGAGATCCTCTCCGAGGCCAAGGACGTCCGCCGGGTGACCTTCAACGAGATCACCAAAGGCGCCGTGCTCAAGGCGCTGGCGAACCCGCGGACGATCGACCTCAAGAAGGTGGACGCCCAGCAGGCCCGCCGCGTGCTCGACCGCCTGATGGGCTTCCGCCTCTCACCGCTCCTCTGGGACAAGGTCAAGCAGGGGCTCTCCGCCGGCCGCGTCCAGTCCGTCGCCCTCAAGATGGTCTGCGACCGCCAGGCCGAGATCGACGCCTTCAAGTCCGAGGAGTACTGGAACCTTGGCGCCGACCTCAAGGCCGCCGTGCCGCCCCCTTTCAGCGCCCGCCTGAGCCGGATCGACGGCAAAAAGGCCGAAGTCGACAACGGCGAGGACGCGGCGCGCATCGTCCGCGACCTCGAGAGTGGCAAGTTCGTGGTCGGCAAGGTCGAGCGCAAGGAGTCGCGCCAGAAGCCGTTGCCGCCGTTCATCACCAGCCGCCTGCAGCAGGAGGCGGCGCGCCGCTACGGCCTCTCCGTCAAGCGCACCATGGGGATCGCCCAGGGACTCTACGAGGGCAAGGAGATCGGCGACCGCGGCCAGATCGGCCTGATCACTTACATGCGCACAGACTCCACCCGCGTCGCCGACGAGGCGCTCACCGGCGGCCGCGACTACATCGGCACCACCTACGGCGACGACTCCCTGCCCGAGAAGCCCAACGTCTACAGCTCGAAGGAAGGGGCGCAGGACGCCCACGAGGCGATCCGCCCCACCAGCTTCGACCTGCCGCCCGATTCCGTGCGCGACTTCCTCAAGGACGAGGATTTCAAGCTCTACAAGCTGATCTGGGACCGCTTCATCGCCTCCCAGATGCTCCCGGCGCTCTTCGACGTCACCCAGGTGGACATCGAGAACGGGCGCTACACCCTGCGCGCCTCGGGCAAGGTGCTGAAGCGCCCCGGCTTCCTCGCCGTCTATCGCGAGACGCCGGACGAGGACGCCCCGGTGGCCGAGGACTCCCAGGAGGGGATGCTGCCGGCGCTGCGCGAGGGGGAGACGCTGGAGCGGGTGAAGGTGACCGCCGACCAGAAGTTCACCCAACCGCCGGCGCAGTTCAGCGAGGCCACGCTGGTCAAGACGCTGGAAGAGAACGGCATCGGCCGGCCGTCGACCTACGCCACCATCCTCTCCGTGCTGACCGACCGCGACTATGTCGAGCGCCTCGAGGGGCGGTTCCGCCCGACGCAGCTCGGCACGCTGGTCAACGGCATGCTCCAGACCGGCTTCCACGACATCCTCAACGAGGGGTACACGGCCGCTCTTGAGGTGCAGCTCGACCACATCGAGGACGGCACGCTGGCCTGGAAACAGGCGGTCGCCGACTTCGACGTCAAGTTCTCGAAGGATCTCGAGACCGCCGGCGAGCAGATGCCCAACGTCAAGAAGGACGGCATCCCGCTCGACGAGAAGTGCCCCGACTGCGGTTCCGGTCTGGTGATGCGTTTCGGCCGCTTCGGGCCGTTCGTGGCCTGCAGCACCTACCCAGAGTGCAAGTACAGCCGCAACATCGACGAGACCCCCGCCGCGGCACCGGCCGACGGCTCCGCTCCAGCCGAGGAGGAGGTCCCCCCCTGCGAGCTGTGCGGCAAGCCGATGGCGCTCAAGCGCAGCCGCTTCGGCACCTTCTACGGCTGCACCGGCTACCCGGAGTGCAAGAACATCCGCAAGACCGGCCCCAAGCCGTCGGCGCCGATCCCGACCGGCGTCCCCTGCCCGGAGTGTGGCAAGGGCGAGATCGTCGAGAAGAAGTCCCACCGCGGCAAGACCTTCTGGTCCTGCGGCCGCTACCCGGACTGCAAGTTCTCGCTCTGGAAGAAGCCGGTGAGCCGCGACTGCCCGCAGTGCAACGCCAAGTTCCTGCTCGAGAAGGTGACCAAGAAGCACGGCCTCCAGTACGTCTGCAACACCGAAGGGTGCGGCTACGTCGAGGACGCCGAGCCGGTCGAAGCCGCCTCCTGACGGGCCTGCCGCGATTGCCAGAAGGGCTGATCCCGCCACCGCGCCTCGCGGGCGTAGAGGTGGGCTCTCAGCCCCACGTACTCCTCCCAGCTCCGGGCGAGGCTCTCGCCGTACGCCGCGAAATCCATCGCCTCGCCCCGCCGCCGGCGGGCGATCGCGTCGCCGGCCCGCAGGCCGCCGGCCAGCGCCTTGTGGATCCCCTGCGAGGTCAGCGGATCGTAGGCGCTGGCGGCGTCGCCCACCGCCAGCCAGTCCTCCCCGGCGGACGGCTCCAGACAGAAGCTCGACACCGGCCAGGCCCGCAGGCTGCCGGGCACGATGCGGCTGCCGTCGAGGCGCGCTCCCAGATGCCGGGTCTGCGCCAGATGGCAGAGCCAGGAGACCGGATCGCGCAGATTCCTTTGGCGGCAGGTCGCGGGGTCGGTGGTCACCGCCACCACGGCCGCGCCGTCCGCGAGGCGGGCGGCGTACCACCAGCCGTAGCCGCGGGATTCGAGCAGGGTCAGCTTGCCGAAGCCGGTGCCGAGCCCGAACCGGCCCGCGACGCAGATCAGGCGGTCGGCGATCCGCCGGCGCCCGCCGGCCAGACGGGCGAACGACGCCCGCTGGCCGGTGGCATCCACCACGATCCCGGCATCGACAGACCGCCGCGAACCGCCGGGGGTCTTGAACGCCAGGCGCCAGCCCCCTTCCGGCCGGCGCGCGGCCGTCTCCAGCCGCCACCCGAGCTCCAGCCGGACGCCGCGCTCCGCCGCCTGATGCGCCAGGAAGGCGTCGAAGCGGTTGCGGTCGAGGTGCCAGCCGTGCCCGTGAGGGTTGGTGACGAAGTCGTTGTAGCCGAGCTCGTCCTCTCCCCAACTGGAGCAGCTCCCCAGGCAGGGCTCGTGCCCCTGCGCCAGGAAGCCGGTGAGCAGGTCCAGCTCGGCGAGCAGCAGCCCGGTGTCGGGCGGGATGCTCTCGCCGATGCGAAAGCCGTCGAAGCCGCCGGAGTCCGCCAGCAGAACCTGGCCAGCGCCGTGGCGGGCGAGGCGGAGCGCCGTGGCACTGCCCGCGGGCCCCGCTCCGATCACCACGACGTCGAGCCCGCGGCTTCCGACGGCCGCGTTCACGAGGTCGGCTCCACCGTCTGGGTGAGCGTGTTCGGGTAGGGCTCGACGACGTCGCTGGCGTTGGTCATCCGACTCGCGACCTCGAGGAAGTAGGTCTGATCGAAGGTCGTGGGATAGCCCGCGATCGCCGGCCCCTGCACCACGGTGCCGATCTCCGGCCAATGATTGAGGATGTCCACCCGATTCTGGAACCGGCCCACCTGCTCCATCTCGAAGAAGCTGCCATCCGGCCCGCCCCCGCTGATCTGGCCATTGATGATCACCGGCGGGTAGACGCCCGCGTTCGGGCCGGGGATGGTGGGAGTTCCCTCCCCCCGAACCGAGAACCGCTGCTGAGGGAGCGTACCCTTGGCGGCGACCAGATCCTGATAGTTGTAGACCGAGACCGGCCGCTGCGCCGGCCACGACCAGAGCAAGGTCAGGTTGCGCCCGTCGAAGACCTGGTTGGGATTGGTGATGTCGCCACCCGGGTTGGGGTCCGGCAGGTGGGTGGCGCATGAGTTGTAGTCGGTATGCCAGGGGAGCGCCATGAACTTGCAGACGTCGCCGGGCTCGACGAAGGTATTCCGCCGCTCGGGCGTGTAGCCGACGCCCAGGAAGGGGTTGTCCTTGGTCGCCTTGGAATAGTCGAGCGGCGCGGCGTTGACGCGGAACGGACCGACGTTGGGATCCTGCCAGGCCGGGTTGTAGAATGCCGTGTCGCGGACCACGAACGTCAGGTCGATCCCCGGACTGAAACGCCCGCCGAGGCAGTTGGTCAAAACGTTTTTATCGAGCAGCTCGCCGGCGGTCAGCGGGATGCCCGGCGTCTTGCTGTACAGGCCCTGGAACCACTGATTGATGAAGAAGTACTGCGTCTTGGTCAGGGTCAGGTACGCCGCGCCGGTGTCGCCCAGCGCCAGCGGCATTCGCGGCGCCC
This sequence comes from Thermoanaerobaculia bacterium, assembly GCA_036271335.1. Taxonomy (GTDB): domain Bacteria; phylum Acidobacteriota; class Thermoanaerobaculia; order Multivoradales; family UBA5704; genus DATARR01. Next base: position 9,517 of record DATBAW010000324.1, on the reverse strand, counting down.
CGCTCTGCAGCTGGCCGCCGTTCGGATACGGATTGCGGATGAACGACGGCACGTTGAGCGTCTTCGCCGGATCCGAGTCGGCGTTGACCGCCGCCAGCCGCTGATGCGAGGCGACCGCCGTATCGTTGAGGCTGGTGACGAACGTCTGCAGACTGGCGCTCCGGAAGAGCGGCAGGACGTCATCGTCGAACGAGGGCTGATAGCTCTTGATAAAACCGGAGTCGTCCTGGGGCATGCAGGGTCCGTTGTAGATCGACGGATCGAGCTTGAAGCAGCAGAGCCAGGTGTCATAGACCTCGTCCCAGAGCGTGATCGCGTTGCGGATCTGGGGCGCGTAGGCCGGATCGGTCGAGACGACCCGGGCCGTGCTCGCCAGCGGCAGAGTCGAGCCGTCGGCGAACACCAGGACGGCCTGGACCGGCCCGTCGGACGTGTCGTCGAACCAGCCGTCGTTGTTGACGTCGTCGTTCAAGGGGAAGGGCTGGCCGGGGGCGCCCGGAGGGCCACCGACCTCCTGCTGATACCAACCGGTCGCCGTGCCCTGGCCGCCGATCGCGATGAGCCTCCCCTTCGCGTCGGTCTCGATCGCTCCGAGCTCCTGCACCGGCGTTCCCGAGGGGCTGTAGAGCGTGGAGAAATGGTCCGCGGGGAACGACACCGGATAGTCGGGGAGCGGCTGGATGCCTTTTCCCGGCTGATACCATGACGGCGTCGTGGCGCCGTCGAATTTGATCCGCGCGGCGTTGGCGCCGTGGATCGCCCGCGGCCCGGCATCGATCACGAGGCTGGCGAGCCGCTGGGGATCGGACGGGGCGGAGGTGCCCGCGAAATCCAGATTGCGCATCGGCGGGAGCTGGTTGTTGTCGTAGGCGGAGAGACTGCCGATGGCCGGTGGCGTGACGGACTCCATCAACTGCCAGCAGTTGGTCTTCTTGTTGGCCAGGTGGACGGTCCAGACGATGTCGGTCACTTTCTTGCCGTCGATCACGCTGCCGAGGGTGATCTCCTGGACCGCCCCTTGGTAAGGGTATCTGGCGGCGGCGGCCGGGTCTTCATATTGATAGATCCGGAACCGTTGCGCCTGCCGCTTGAGCGCGCCGTCGCCGTCGCGCAAGTCCTGATCGCTGATCGGAGCGGATTCGGTGCCGGGCTTGATCGGCAGGCCGCCGACCAGGGTGGTGCCCGGCTGGGCCATGCCCGCCGAGCTCTCCGGAGCGAGGTAATACTCGTCGCTGTTGCCGACGCGGGCAAGCCCGATCGCCGGGTGGATGCGCAGAACGGGCGCGCTCATCGGTTCTCCTTTCCCTTGGGCTGATTGGCGACGTACGCCTCGAGAATCACGTGGCTGAGATTGATGTTGGTCCCCTGGAGCGGCGGGATCGCCGCCGTCGGCGGGTTGTACATCTGGGTGTTGTGGCAGGAGAAGCAGTTGTTGCTGCTCTGGACGTTCTGGGTGAACGTTTCGATCACCGAATTGTTGAGCAGGGTCGAGCCGATCCGGTGCGCCTGCTGATCGTTGTTGGGCTGGAGGTCGCCGTTCGTCCAGATCGCGCCCACCTCGAAATAGCCCCGCGCCACGTCCGTGCCGAGCTGGCTCCGGACCGACGCGTTGAGCGTCTGGATCGCTTGCAGGTTCGGGTCGGTGCTCGGAGTCCCCGCCGCCATGCCGAACGGGAACTGGCGGCAGATCTGCGAGACCGGCTTCAGGGTCTGGGTCTGTGGATCGAGCGTCAGCTTGCCGGTATCGACCTGATTGCAATTGAGCGCCAGCGTCCTGGCGGTGTAATACGTCCAGTCGTGATCGCTGACCGGCGCGGACGGCGACTGTTGCGGCATCATGTCCGGCGCGTTGTTGCGCTGCTCGAAGGTCGCCCACACCGCCTCCGGATGCCCCTTCACCCAGCCGACGACGTGGAGCCCGGCCAGCGCCACCTTGACCGCCAGCGGCGGCACGCTCTTGTCGATCAGGATGGTGCCGTTGGGCCCGGCGACGAGATGGTCGACGAGCGCCGGCCGCACGTAGAAGCCGCTGACGTCCTCGCCCGGCTGGACGATCTTCCACAACGCCTTGAGCTCGACGTCGCCGGTCTGGAACTCGGTGGTCGGCGGGATCTTGTTGAGGACCGCCGGATCGTTCCACTTCAGGGTGACGATCTGCTGGAACATCTGCGGGTTGACGGACTGGCTGTAATAGCCGGCGCGCCCGCCGTGGTCCACCAGCACGCCGAGCGAGTCGGCCTGGGTGACCTCGTTCAGCGACTCATGGGGGCCGTGGGTCTTCTGCGTGCGCACCGTGAGCAGCATCGCGCCGCGGTTGGCCGAGCCGTCCTTGCCGGTGATCACGTCCTGGAGGCCCGGGAAGGTCTCGAAGCGGAGCTTGTCGCCGCTCGACTGGGTCATCCAGAGGAAGCTCTGCCAAGCCCACTGATGGAAGGCGCAGAACGAATCGAAGGGCTGATTCGGATTGGGCTCCGGCGTGTTGCTGTGCGGGAACCAGGCGGCCGGAGCGGCACAGCTGCCGGAGCCCGCGGCCTGGGAGTCGGTGGTCAGGGGGCTGCCCGCGGCAGTATTTGCGGCAGTATTTGCGGCAGTATTCGCAGCGCCGCTGCCGCTCTGCGTCGCCTCGGGCGCGCCGTTGCACCCGACGAGCACCGCCAGGACGACCGCGAGCCCGAAGACGCCTCGAGAACGAGACGGTACGATCATGATCACCTCCTGGTGAAGGGGTTGCTTTCAATTTTCAATGAAGAGCAACGGCTGTGCCACGGCGGCGTTCGCCCCCCTTCTGACGAGCAAGTCGTTGTGCCAGAGCGGTTTCGGGAATCTCCCTCAGAACCGCCGGAATCGCGGGTGGGAGTCGCGACGGTCCGCCGACATGTCGCCGACGTGTCGGCGACAGATCGCCGGGGTCTCCTATACTTTGCGTCGTGAGTTGGCTCTATCTCATCCTCGCCGGTCTCCTGGAGATCGCCTGGGCCTCCCTGCTCAAGCGGACGGATGGATTCACCCGCCTCGGTCCCAGCGTCCTCACCGCCATCCTTTATCTGGTGAGCCTCTACTTCCTGGGCCTCGGCTTGCGGGATCTGCCGGCGAGCAGCGGCTACGCGGTCTGGGTGGGAATCGGCGCCGTCGGCACGGCCCTGGTGGGCATCCTCTTCCTGGGCGAGCCGAAGAGCGCCCTGCGGCTGCTCTCGATCCTGTTGATCGTGCTCGGCGTCATCGGTCTGCGGCTGGCGGAGCGGGGCTAGCACCCTTCTCGCCGCGCCTGTCCCGCGCGGGCCTCCCCGGACACCAGGATGGGTAGGTCGCCGGGGACGGACCTGGCGCCCTCCATGAGGTATCCCATGAAGAAGACGATGAAGAAGCGGCTGCTCCTCAACCGGGAAACGCTGGTCAACCTCGATCACAGCCTCAAGCAGGCTGCCGGCGGAGCCACCGCGGTCACCCAGTGCGGCAGCCAGAGCTGCCCCGTGATCTGCACCTTCAGCGCCAACGGCGACAACACCTGCGTGACCTGTGCGGGGACCTGCACGACGAACAACTGCTGAGACGGGTCGCTCGCCGGAGAGAGGGACCCAAGGGACGGCAGGGACATCAGGGACAGGTCCTTGGCGTCTCTGATGTCCCTGCCGTCTCTGCTCCCTGGCTCTTATGCCCGGCAACCGGGCGTAATCCTCCATATGATTACGCGTCCGAAGTATATATCCGCGCCTTCGAGGATGCATCGGCGCCCTTCCGTCCCTATAGACCGATCGGAAAACTATATAGCGGGGTCATCGGGGAGGGAGGCTGGAGACTCCAAGCCGGTACTTTCGCCTCCCATCTATATAGATCAGGAGCCCGGGAAGGCTGCGCGGAGATCCGCCTATATAGCGACGCGACCAAACTATATGCTGGGAGTTCCCGACTATATGGCCGAATGGCCCGTCTATATAGCTGAACGCTCCACGACGGGTCTGGAGGAGTCTTGGGACTGCTACCATCTCCCGGCGGGCGGAATCCTCCGTCCCCGGGACGTCGCCATAGGAAGAGACATGAGCCTCAAGACCCTCGCCCTCGCTTCGGCGCTCCTCGGCCTGCTCCTCGCCGCGCGGCCCGCCGCCGCCGTCTCTCCGCCCGACTATACGCCCTGGGGGAACCTGCTCGGCAAGTACTACGACCCCGCCAAGGGGATGGACTACAAGGGCCTCAAGGCCAACGACAAGAAGACTCTCGACGACCTCCGCCAGCAGCTGGCGAAGGTGGACGTCGGCGCGCTGCAGCGGACGGACCAGCTCGCCTACTGGATCAACCTCTACAACATCTCGGTCGTCAACGTGATCGTCGAGCACTACCCCATCGCTTCGATCCGCGACCTCTCGACCGATTTCCTCGAGCACATGAGCGTCTTCAAGAAGCTCAAATCCGTGGAGACGCGGACCGGGATGCTGACGCTCGACGAGGTGGAGAACGACAAGATCCGCGACCCTTTCAAGGACGCGCGGATCCACTTCGCCATCAACTCCGCCACCCGGAGCTCCCCGCCGATGCGCACCGAGCCCCTCACCGGCGCCGAGCTCTCGCTGCAGCTCGACGACCAGGTGCGGAGCTTCGTCAACGATCCCCAGAAGGTGCGGCTGGAGAAGAACGGCGGCCAGCTGGTGATCCACACCACCAAGATCATGGACTCGTTCAAGGACGACTTCGAGAAGTGGAGCGCCGGCCGGGCCGCCTTCATCGCCCACTACATCGCGCCCGAGAAGCGCAAGGAGATCGAGTCGGTCGGCAACCAGATCACCTTCAAGTTCGACGACCCCGACTGGAAGCTGAACGACGCCTCGCAGTGAGAACGATATACTCCCCCGCGATGCCGTCGACCGCCCCCTGTGACCTGACCCGGACCCTCTCCGCTTGATCGACCGCATCGCGGACTGGCTGACCCACCTCGCGGTCTCCCGGCGACGGGCGATCCTGTGGGGCGCCGCCCTGCTGGCGCTGCTCTCGGTGGTCTCCGCCTCGCGCCTCCGCTTCAATCCGGACATCCTGTCGCTGATCCCTCAGCACGACAAGGAGGTCAACGACTTCCGCCACGTCCTGGAGACGATGGGGACGCTCGACCAGCACATCGTCGTGGTGCGCATCCCTCCCGGCCGGCAGGTCGAGGACTACGAGCCGCTGGTCGAATCGCTGGCGCGGCGCTACCGGGCGCTGCCGACGGTCGCCGACGTGCAGTACCGGCTGCCGAACCCGCTCGATCTGATGGACCAGATCCTCCCCCGCGTGCTGCTGCTCCTCACTCCCGCCGAGCTCGACCGGGTGGCCACGGCGCTCTCCGACGCCCAGATCGAGCAGTCGGTGCGGGAGAACCGCCAGACCCTGCGCACGCCGCAGGGGATCGCCGCCCAGGAGCTGGTGAAGAACGACCCCTTCCGCCTGCTGCCGATCTTCCTCGACAAGTTCCGGCCGGCGGGGGGGGGCTTCAAGCTCGACACCTCGAGCGGCTACTTCCTCTCGGCCGACCATACGACTCTGCTGATGCTGGTGCAGCCGCGGCGGCCGGCCCAGGACATCCCGTTCGGCCGGCGCTTCATGGCGCAGGCGCGGCGGGTGGAGCGCGCGGCGCGGGCCGATCTCCACGCGCAGGCCCCCGACGTGCCCGCTCCCGGCATCGGCTACACCGGCGGCTACGCGATCTCGCTCTACGACGCCGAGCTGATCCAGAAGGACGTGATCTACAACGTCGCCTTCTCCTGCGTGGCGGTGCTCGCCCTCTTCCTCTACGCCTTCCGCCGCCCGGCCGCGCTGCTCTACGCCGGCGTCCCCATGCTGCTGGCGGTGGTGGGGACCTTCGGGCTCGCCGGGCTGGTCTTCGGCCAGCTCTCCTCGTCGAGCGCCGCCTTCGGCGCGCTGGTGGCGGGGCTCGGCGTCGACTTCATCACCGTGCTCTACGGGCGCTACGCGGCCGAGCGGGGGCGCGGCGCCGAGCCGGCGGCGGCGATCCGCGGCGCCTACCGCTCCACGCTCTACGGCGTCTTCTTCGCGGCGCTCACCACGGCGGCGACCTTCTACTCCTACCTGTTCACCGAGTTCAAGGGGATGAGCGAGCTGGGGGTCCTCACCGGCACCGGCATCCTGATCTTCCTCGTCTGCGTGCTCTTCCTGCTCCCCGCCCTGCTGATGGCGACCGACGGCGGCGGCCCGGCCAAGGGGAGGCTGGAGCTCCGCTCCTTCGGCTCGGACCGGCTGGTGCGCCAGGCGATCGCCCATCCGCGGGCGACGGTGCTGGTCTGGATCGTCGTCGTGGCGGTGTGCGCGGCGCTGATGCCCGGCCTCAAGTTCAGCGACAACATCGAGAACCTGCGCGCCAAGGGGAACGAAGGGGTGACCAACCAGGCGCTGGTCACCTCGAAGTTCGGCCAGTCCTTCGGCTACATGATGTACGTGGTCGAGGCCAAGGATCTCGAAGGCGTGCTGCGCAAGACGCAGGCGGCGACCGTGGCGTTGCAGGCGAAGATCGCCAACGGCCCGCTCTCCTCCATCCAGTCGATCGGCAGCTTCCTGCCGCCGCAGTCGCAGCAGATGGAGATCCTGGCCCGCCTGCGCGCCGGCCAGGGCGACACCTTCTCGTTCGACCGCATCGCCGCCACCCTGCACCGGGCGCTGGCCGCGAACGGCTTCCGCCCCGACGTCTACGATCCGTTCCTGAAGCTCTTCGGCCAGGCCCTCAACCCGCCCGGTCCGGTGGGGCCCGAGGACATCCACGACGAGCGTCTGGCCGCGCTGCTGCGGCGTTTCCTGAAGCGGACCGATCAGGGGTACATCTCGGTGATCTACCTCTATCCCAAGGGGGGATCGTGGCACCGCTTCGTGCCCAAGGACCTCGTCGCCCTCGCCGACGACCAGGGGGCGATCCTGACCGGCGTCAACCGGCTGTCGTCGGCCCTGCGCACCATCGTGCGCCAGGACGCCACCCGCTCGACGCTGCTCGGTTTCGTGCTCGTCTTCGCGATGTTCTCGATCGCCTACCGCTCGCTGAAGTGGGGCGCCCTCGCCTTCGTCCCCTTCCTGGCCGGCGCGGTCGGCATGCTGGGGTTGATGTCGCTGCTGCGGCTGGAGTTCAACTTCATCAACGTCTACGTGGGGCTGTTCCTGGTCGGCGTCGCCACCGACTACGCGATCTACATGCTGCAGCGCTACCTGGAGGACCCCGAGAGCTTCGCCGCCGGCGCGCCGGAGACCGGCCGGGCGGTGGTGATGGCGGCGCTCACCTGCATCGTGGGCTTCGGCTCCTTCGCCCTCTCCCACTACCCCGGCCTGCGCTCGATCGGCTACGCCTCCACCTTCGGCGTCACCGCCAGCTGCCTGGCGGCGATCACCCTGCTGCCGGCGCTGCTGGCGTGGCGGGCGAAGAAATGACCGGCGCGGCCGTCACTTCACGTTGACGGCGAGGACGGCCAGGGAGGGCGCCGCACCGGCCCGGAACACGAACTCCGTCAGCTCCTCGATCGAAGCGATCGCCTCGACCCGTCCCCGCACCTCGTCGGGCAAAGAGCCGAAGCGTTCCTCCAGGTCTCGCAGCAGCACACCGCGGGCCTTCGTGAGGGCGTCGTCCTTTCCCTCCTGGCGACCCTCCTGGCGACCCTCCTGGCGACCCTCCTGGAGCCCCTCTCGGCGACCCGCTTCGAGTCCCTCCTGCTTCCATTGATGAGTCCATTCCATGACGCTTTCGGCGAGCATCGATTTGACCTCCTGAAGATCGGCAACCTCGGGTATCTCGACTCCCGGGACCCGGGCGGGGAGCAGGGCCTTGACCAGATAGAGGGCAAAGGCCCGCCTCAGCTCCGCGAGACCCGGCTCCCGCAACCACTCGATCAGCGCCGCCAGAATCCGCTGGATGTCCTCCGGACCGCGGCTCTTCTCCAGCCGGAAGAGCGCCGCGGCCAGGTTGCGCAGCGACTCCAGCTCGGAGTCGACCATCCGCATCTCGTCCACCAGGCAGTAGCGCAGTCGCGGCCGGTACTGCTCCAAGCCGCCTGGGACCTCCTCGATCAGCGCCGATACTTCCTGGGCGGCGGTCCAGAGCGCGTTTCCATTATAGAGAACCAGGGGCAGAACCGGCGGCAGCTTGCCTGACCGGGTGAGATCCTGGCGCTTGACGAGGTCCTGGCAGAGCAGCCCCAGGTAGGTCATCATGCGGAGCGCCATGAAGCGATCGACCGTCGACTGGAACTCGATCAACAGGTAGATGTAGAGCATGCCGTCGGGTCCCCAGCGGACCCGCCAGACGATGTCGCTCTCCCTGCTGCTGAACTCGGGCGTGATGTAGCTGCCGGGGACCTGCTCCAGGGTCGAAAAGTCGAGATCCTGCACCCACTCCTCGCGGACGAACTCGCGGAGCAGATCCGCGACCATCTCAGGATGGGAGAAAAGAAGCTTGTATCCGCGATCGTGCTCCGCCACGCGTCCCCTTTCAGCATGCCTGCCGGAAACGAAGCATTCTTGCAGGGTACCTCGCCCCCTGCAAGCGGGATCATTTGCTTCTCATCCCTCGGCGAACCCATAATCCGCCCATGTCCATGCCCATCCACGTCATCGGCGGCGGCCTCGCCGGCTCGGAGTGCGCCTGGCAGCTGGCGGAACGCGGGCTCGACGTCGTCCTCCACGAGATGCGGCCGGACAAGGGGACGGCGGCGCACAAGTCGGGGGATCTGGCCGAGCTGGTGTGCAGCAACTCGCTGCGCAGCGACGATCCGTTCCACGCCGCCGGCCTGCTCAAGCGGGAGATGGAGACCTTCGGCTCTCTGATCATCGCCAAGGCGCGCGAGGCGGCGGTGCCGGCGGGGAGCGCGCTGGCCCTCGACCGCGACCGCTTCGGCGCCCTGGTGACGGCGGCGATCGGCGGCCATCCGCGGATCGAGCTGCGGCGCGGGGAGGTCCTGGAGATCCCGGCGGGCGAGGTGGTGATCGCCACCGGCCCCCTCACCTCCGCGGCGATGTCGGCCCAGCTCCAGGGACTCCTCGGCGGCGAGTACCTCTACTTCTACGACGCCATCGCTCCGATCGTCGAGGCGGAGAGCCTCGACCTGTCGAAGCTCTTCTGGCAGTCGCGCTGGGGCAAGGGCGAGGGGGAGGACTACCTCAACTCGCCGATGAACGAGGCGGAGTACCTCGCCTTCCACGCCGCCGTCACCGGCGCCGAGGTGGTGGCGCCGCACGACTTCGAGACCGCGGTCTTCTTCGAGGGGTGCCTGCCGATCGAGGAGCTGGCCCGCCGCGGCACGGACACCCTGCGCTACGGGCCCATGAAGCCGGTGGGCCTGCGGACGCCCGACGGCCTCCGCCCCTGGGCGGTGGTGCAGCTCCGCCAGGAGAACCTGGCGAAGAGCCAGTTCAACCTGGTCGGCTTCCAGTCGCGGATGAAGTGGGGCGAGCAGAACCGCGTGCTGCGCATGATTCCGGGGCTGGAGGAGGCGCAGTTCGTCCGCTTCGGCCAGATCCACCGCAACACCTTCATCAACGCGCCCACCCATCTCGACCA
>DATBAW010000323.1:0-9583 GCA_036271335.1 Thermoanaerobaculia bacterium | reverse complement strand
CTCCGGCGCCGTGGTCTTCGGCCAGTAGCCTTCCGGCCAGTCGGGCGAGACGTGGCTCTTGTCGCGGCTGAACTCCAGGATGTCCCATTGGGCGATCCGCAGGTGCTCGACGAGCTGCCAGACGGTGTGCGGGAGCTTGGGAGCCTTGGCGCCGCGGAGGTCCGCGGGCAGACCCTGGATGGCTTTGTCGAAGGTGGCGTGGCCGTGGCCGCCGCGCAGGAGCTCCAGGAGATGATCGCGGAGGGATTGATCCTGATTCATGGGTGTGTCTCCTGTTGATTTCAAGGCGGTTCGTGGTTCATGCTGCGGGAGCGGCCCGGAGGCCGTTCGATCGGCCGATCTTAGTACCGATTCCGAGATGACGCACAACCCTCAAGGAGCCGTGGAAGTCCGCGACGTGGCGGCGGGGCTCTGGATCTGGCGCCTCGAGCATCCACACTGGAAGCCGGGACAGGGCTGGGAGCCGCTCGTGACCTCGACCTGCGTCGAGTCGGGGGGCGAGCGGCTGGTGCTCGATCCGCTGGCGCCGCCCGACGGCTCGGAGGTCTGGCGGCGGCTCGACGCGGGGCCTCCCACGGCGGCAATCGTCCTCAAGCCCGATCACGTGCGGGACGTCGACCGCTTCGTGCGGCGCTACGGCATCCGCGCGTTCGGCCCGAAGGTCTTCTTTCGCGAGGACGTCCCCGAGACCGAGCTGGAGCCGATCCAGCCGGACAGCCGCCTGCCGGGCGGGCTCCTCGCGCTCTACGATGGACGGGGGCGCAACGAGACGCCGCTCTGGTGCCCCGAGCAGCGCGCTCTCGTGTTCGCGGATGCCCTGATGGCGGACCACGGCGAGCTGCGGGTGTGGACCTCGCCCTGGCACGAGGAGCGGGCGCTGCCGGCGCTGCGCCGGCTGCTCGATCTGCCGTTCGAGATCGTGATCGTCTCGCACGGCGAGCCGGTGCACACCCGCGCCGACTACGAGCGCGCCCTGAAGATCGCCACCTGGAAATAGCCCGTCAGGCCCTACTCCACCAGTCCGTCCACGAGCGTCTTGGCGCCCTGCACGGCCACCCGCTGAAGATAGAGCTTCACGCCGACCAGGCCGCCGAGCTCCTCGCCGCCGCCGGCGCGGCCGGGGCCGCCGTGGAGGGTCTGCGGCAGGGCGGCGCCCGAGCCTGGAGCAACCTCGGCGGAGGCCTCGGAGCCGATGTAGATGCGGCCGGTGTCGCCGCCGCCGCGCGCCACGAAGTCGGCCGCCCAGGCGGCGTCGTCCGTGTAGGCGGAGGTCACCAGCGTGCCGCCGCCGAGGGCGACGATCTCGGCCGCCGCTGCGGCGCTGCCGTCGTAGGGGAGGATCGTGGCGACCGGGGCGAAGACCTCGCGCACGTTGACCGCCCCGGCGTTGCGGGCGTCGCCGGCGCGCAGGAGGGTGGGCTGGAGGAAGAATCCCGTGCCCGCCGGGACGCCCGTGCCGTCGGTGCGCTGGCCGGTGCCGTGGACGATCTTCGCGCTCTCCGTCAGCTCGGCGATGCCGGCGACGGTGTCCTTGAGCTGCTGGGCGGTGGCCAGGGGTCCCATCCGGACCGCCGGGTCGGTGGGATTGCCGACGACGACCTCGGAGAGCCTGGCGATCAGCGCCGCCTGGACGGCGTCCGCGCGGTCGGCGGGGACGAGGATGCGGCGCACGGCGGTGCACTTCTGGCCGCTCTTCTGGGTCATCTCGCGCACGACGTCCTTGAGGAACAGGCCGAAGGTGGCCGAGCCGTCGGCGACGTCGGGAGCGAGGACGGCGGCGTTCAGGCTGTCGGCCTCGACGTTCACCCGCGTGTTGGAGGAGAGGAGGTTGGCTTTGGAGCGGAGGCCGCGCGCGGTGTCGGCGGAGCCGGTGAAGGCGAGGACGTCGTGGGCGCCGAGGCGGTCGAGCAGGTCGCCGGTCGAGCCGACGATCAGCTGGAGGGCGCCGGCGGGGAGGAAGCCGGCCTCGACGATCAGCTCGATCGCCCTTTCGGTCACCATCGCCGTGGAGGTGGCCGGCTTGGTGATCACCGGCGTGCCGGCGAGCAGGGCGCAGGCGGCCTTCTCGGCGAAGCCCCAGACGGGGAAGTTGAAGGCGTTGATGTGGACGGCGACGCCGTGGCGGGGCACCAGGATGTGCCGGCCGTAGAACCCTTCGGTCTTGGCGAGCTGCACGCCGTCCCCCTCGGCGAGGAAGGCGCGGTCGCCGAGCCCCTTGCCGAGCGAGAAGTAGTAGGCGAGGGTGCCGGAGCCGCCGTCGACGTCGAACGAGCCGTCGGCCGCGGTGGTGCCGGTGTTGCGGGAGGAGAGGGCGAGGAGCTCGTCGCGGTTGTCGCGCAGCACCTTGGACATCTCCTTGAGGAGCGCCGCGCGCTGGGCGAAGGTCATCGCGCGCAGGGCGTGGCCGCCGGTCTCGCGGGCGTAGTCGAGCACCGCGCCGAAGTCGATCCCGTCGCTGCCGGCCTGGGCGATCGTCTCCTCGGTCGAGGGGTCCACCAGCGGCACCAGGCCCGATTTGGCCTCATGCCAGTTGCCACAGATATAACTTCTCAGCGTCTTCATCGCGTTCAGGTCTCCGGTTGGGTCCCGCGCAAGGGATTGCGGGGGAGTCGAGCAGGCAGATCCTATAACGCGGTTCGACGGTCGAGGCTTCCAGGGGGGCGACAAGGGGAGCGACAAGGGGAGCGACAAGGAGCGTGCCTGCGACGCCCGGGCGTCGCAGGCCACCAACGCCAAACCAGCGATCCCCGCCAAACCAGGGATCCCTAGTGCTCCCCCTCCTCGAGGCTCTTCTTCAGCAGGAGCGCCCGCCGTTTCTCGACCGCCTCGACCCAGAGAGGGACGAAGGCGACGAGGTCGCGCATCACGGTGTCGACCTCGGCGAGCTGGGTGGCGATCCGGCGGGCGAAGGCGGCGTGGCACCAGATGAGGTCGCGCACCCCCTGTTCCTTCTCCGCGTGGGTGCGGCCGACGGCGGCCTTGATGCCGTCCACCGCTTCGAGGGTCGCCTCGTGCAGCTCGATCACGCCGCGGCAGCGATGGGGGATCTCGAAGGCGTGGCGGTCGAGGATCTCCATCTCGTAGAAGCGGACGCCGCGCAGGGCGAGCACTTCCTTGAGCTTGGGGGTGAGGCCGTCGAGCAGGATCTGGAGGAAGTCCGCGGTCGGCTTCCAGGCGGCCATCGCCGGCACCGCCTCGTCGCGGCGGATGATCTCCGCGACCGCCGTGAGGTGGCGCTGGCGGGAGTCCTCCAGGCTCGCGAGGTACTCGCCGAGGCGGACCAGCGTGGAGTGCAGCCACTCGGCCTCGTCGATGTCGCGCGGGAAGCGGCGGGAGAGGAAGTAGTCGGCGTCGTGCAGGCTGCGCGGATCGGCGGCCATGACCTCGCCGAAGGTGTCGTGCAGGAAGGAGTGGATCTGGCCGATCGAGACGCAGAGGAGCTTGCGCACCTCCATCAGCTGGCCTTCGGGCACCGCTTCCGGGAAGCGGTCGAGGCCGCGAAGCACTTGATGGTTCAGCATCGAGAGGGCCATGCCGGCGCTCTGCCGCCCCTCTTCGAGACGGGGGATGCGCGAGCTCGTCTCGAGCAGCGGCGAGAGCTGGGTGCGGATCAGCGAGGCGACCTGGCGGACCTTGCCCCAGATGTCCAGCAGGCGCTCCGGCGAGCAGTGGAGCAGTGCGTAGTTGCTCTCCAGCACGCCTTCGATCAGCCGGATGCACCCCAGGTACGAGCGGATCCTGGGGTTCTGGAAGTTGACCCGCTCCAGGGCCCAGTCGAGCGCCGTGACGCCCTCGGGGAGGGCGACCTGCTGATTGCCGACCAGGATCACGTGGCGGGGTTTCGGGCTCATGCCAAGTCTCATTCCAGAGCTGCGCGGAGAAGGTACCACCACGCGGGTGCGGAAGGGAGACGGCACCTGGAGCCCGGGCGCGCCGCGCACCCTCTCAGGCTCCAGGTCACTGAAAAACGTTACTCCTTCCGGCGCGGAGACCGCCGGACCGCCGGTTTGGCCGCGACGCTCGCGGCCTTCGTCTCTTTCGCCTCTTTCACCGCCTTCTGCTGTCTGGGTTTCGCTGGCGACGGTTCCTCGCAACGCAGATCCTCCACGTAGGCCCGCAGCACCTCTGCCACGCTCCACGCTCCTGAGACGCGGCCGCGCGGAGAATGGGGGGCTTCGGCGTCGAAGATCTCCGAGAGCGGGCCGACGCCCGCCTCGGCCAGCCGCGGCTTCAGTGCCGCGATCGCCGCCAGACCCTGCTTGCGGCCGGCGGTGCCGTGGACGCGCACCAGCGCCGTGAGGTAGGCGCCGAGCAGCCAGGCCCACGCCGTGCCGCGATCGGCGCCCTCGCGCAGGCCGGTCGGCGTGTAGAGCGTCGCGGCGATCGCGGCCAGCGCCCGCGCCGCCTTCGGCTTCGGCAGCAGCGGGAAGGGGAGGCTGAGGGCGAAGATCTGGCTGGGCCGCAGGGCGGCGTCGCGCGAATCGGGTCCCACGACGTCCACGAGGTAGCCCCCCTCCTCCTGCCAGAACGCCTCCTGGAACGCCTTCTGGACCTTGCGCGCCCGCTGCGCCAGCAGCTTGGCCTCGTCGGGATCGCCGAGCCGCGCCTCGAGGTCGGCGAGGATCGAGAGGGCGTTGAACCAGAGCGCGTTGACCTCGACCGCCTTGCCGGCGCGCCCCGGCAGCCAGGTGGCATCCGCGTCGGCGGCGAGGAGCCCGCCGGCGTCCGCCTTGATCCCGAGGAGCGTGCCCTTGCCGTACGAGTGGACGACCTTGCGGAGGGCGGGGAGCAGCGTCTCGCGGACGAACGCCTCGTCGCCGCTGGCCTGGAGGTACTTGAAGACGGCCACGAAGAGCCAGAGCGGGGCGTCGACCGAGGTGTAGGTCGGCGCCTCGTCGTGCTCGGGCAGGCGGTCGGGGAGCAGGCCCTGATGGAGGACCCTGGCGAAGGCGCGCAGGATCTTCTTCGCGTCCTCGTGGCGGCCGGTGACCAGGCAGAGGCCGGGGAGGGCGATCATGGTCTCCCGGCTGCGCTCGCCTTCCTCCGGATCGCTGGCCGGATAGCCGGCGAGGACGGCGCGGCGGCTGGTCCCGCGGCGCACCACGAAGCCGTCCGCCGCCAGCGCCAGATAGCGCGCGAGGTCATCCTGGACCCCGAGCTTCTGATCGATCGCCTTGACCAGCTTCTCCCGCCGCTTGCGCTCCTTCTCGAACAGGGCGAAGGCGTCGCGGCCTTGCGGGTCGCGGGTGGAGATCACGATGCCGAGGCGGTCGCCGGCGGCGAGCTCGCCGCCGAAGACGCCGGGAGTCCAGAGATCCTCCTGGAACTCGACGCCGCGGCGGCGATCCCCCTCGTACTCGAAGCGGTACCACCACTGCGGATGGGCGCGGAATTCGGCCGCCGGCACCTGCAGGAAGATCTCGGGGACGTCCGGGTAGAGACGGAGCCGCAGGATTCCGTCCGCGTGCGGCGTCTCCTCGGAAACTCCGGAATTGGCGGCGGACAGGGCGTGGCGGTCGCGGGCGGCGAGGAACGGCCGTAGCGATAGGATGAAAGGCGCGGGGGCTTCCAGGACTTCGTAGAGCACCAGCGTGGTGGTCTCGCCGTCGACGGCGGCGACGGTCTTGCGCAGCCGGACGCCGCCGGCCTCGAAGTCGAAGACGGGGAACAGGTCCTGGCGGAAACGGGCCAGATGCTCATAGCCCCGGGGCGCCACGGCGCCCGGGAACTGGTTGCACCCGAGCTCGAAGCTCTCGCCCTCCAGGTGAAGGGTCTCGTCCAATCTCGAAAGCAGGACCGTGCGCGTCGACGGCGCCTCGGCGGCGGCCACAAGCAGACCATGGTCGCGGCGGCTGTGCGCGCCGGCGATCGTGGTGCCGGCCCAGCCTCCCAGCCCATTGGTCTCCAGCCACTCCAGCCCGGTGGCGCGTGTGAAGTCCTGCGTGATTTCGCGGTCGATCTCGATCATTACAGCTTCCTCCTCCGGCGAACGGCCGGTTCAACGGCGGGGAAGTGTAGCAGGAGCGGAAAAAGAGGCGTTTTTACTGGACTTCCAGCGCTCCCACGTTCTGATACCCGCGCGGCAGCTTGCCGCCACGCGCGGCCCGGTTGCCGGCGAATTCCTTCCAGTCGGACGGCTTCATGTTGAGGTAGCGCTTGCCGGAGTGGACGAGGAGGTGCACGCCGTCGGTCATCACCGCGAGGGCGGTGAGCGATTCGGGCTCGCCCTTGGCGGTGAAATTCAGGATCTTCACCCCCTTGCCACGCGGGAGCAGGGGGAGGTCCTTGATGGGGAAGATGAGCAGATGCCCGCCGTCGCTAGCGGCAGCCAGCAGCTCGGTTTCCGGGCTCAGGACGCGGATCGGCGGCAGCACCTTGGCGCCGTCCGGCACGGTGATCACGGCCTTGCCGGCTTTCTGGCGGGTCTGGAGGTCGCCCAGCTTGGCGAGGAAGCCATAGCCGGCGGTGGTCGCCATCAGGTAGAGGTCCTCGTCGTTGCCGATCAGCACGCCCACGAAGGTCGCTCCGGGCGGCGGCGTGACGTGGCTGGAGAGGGGCTCTCCCTGACCGCGCGCCGAGGGGAGGGCATGGGCTGCCAGCGAGTAGGTGCGGCCCGTGGAGTCGAGGAAGACGGCGCTCTGGCTGCTCTTTCCCCGGGCGGCCATGAAGAAGCTGTCCCCCGCCTTGTAGGAGAGCTCTTTGGGATCGAGCTCGTGCCCCTTGCCGGAGCGCACCCATCCCTTCTCGGAGAGGACTACGGTCACCGGCTCGGTGGGGATCAGCGTCGATTCGTCCATGGCCTTGGCGGCGCCGCGCTCGACGATGGGCGAGCGGCGGGGGTCGCCGAACTTCTCGGCGTCGGCCACCAGCTCGTCGCGCACCTTGCGGCGAAGCTTGGTCTCCGAGCTGAGGATCTTCGCCAGCGCGTCGCGCTCCTTGGCGAGGGCGGCCTGCTCGGTGCGGATCTCCATCTCCTCCAGCTTGGCGAGGTGCCGCAGCTTGAGCTCCAGCACGGCCTCGGCCTGGGCGTCCGAGAGGCGGAAGCGCTCGATCAGCTTTGCCTTCGGGTGGTCCTCGGTGCGGATGATCCGGATCACCTCGTCGATGTTGAGGTAGGCGATCAGGTAGCCGTCGAGGACGTGGAGACGGGTGAGCACCTTGTCGTAGCGGAACTGGAGCCGCTTGCGCACCGTCTCGACCCGGAAGCGGAGCCACTCGGTCAGCAGCTCGCGCAGGTTGAACTGCCGCGGCCGGCCGTCGAGGCCGATCATGGTGAGGTTCACGCGGTAGGTCCGCTCGAGGTCGGTGGTGGCGAAGAGGTGCGCCATCAGGCTTTCGAGGTCGATCCGGTTCGAGCGCGGCGTGATCACCAGGCGGGTCGGATTCTCGTGATCGGACTCGTCGCGCAGGTCCTCGACCATGGGGAGCTTCTTGGCCTGGAGCTGGGCGGCGATCTGGGTCAGCACCTTGCTGCCCGAGACCTGGTAGGGCAGCGCGGTGATCACCACGTCGCCGTCCTCGACCTCCCAGGACGCCCGCAGGCGCAGGGAGCCCGAGCCGGTCTCGTAGATGCGGCGAATTTCCTGGCGCGAGGTGATGATCTCAGCGTCGGTCGGGAAATCGGGGCCCGGGATGGCGTCGTAGAGCAGATCGTCCGCCAGCTTAGGATCGTCGAGGAGCTGGATGCAGGCGCCGACGATCTCACCCACGTTGTGAGGCGGGATGTCGGTCGCCATGCCGACGGCGATGCCGGAGGCGCCGTTGAGCAGCACGTGCGGCAGCCGGGCGGGCATCAGCTTCGGCTCTTCGAGGGTGCCGTCGAAGTTGGGGCCCCAATCGACCGTGCCCTGCTCCAGCTCGGAGAGCAGGATCTGGGAGAACGCCGTCAGCCGCGACTCCGTGTAGCGCATGGCGGCGAACGACTTGGGATCGTCCTGCGAGCCCCAGTTCCCCTGGCCGTCGACGAGCGGATAGCGCAGGCTGAACGGCTGCGCCATCAGCACCATCGCCTCATAGCAGGCGCTGTCGCCGTGCGGGTGATATTTGCCGAGCACGTCACCGACCGTGCGCGCCGATTTCTTGTACTTGGCGGTGGCCGACAGTCCCAGCTCGGACATCGCATAGATGATGCGGCGCTGCACCGGCTTCAGACCGTCCGCCACGTTGGGCAGGGCGCGGTCGAGGATGACGTACATCGAATAGTCGAGGTACGCCTTCTCCGTGAACTCGGCGAGGGAAAGCTTTTCGATGTCGGCGAACGCGGGCTTGAAGAGCGAGTCTCCGCCGTTGGCGCCTTTTCTGCGGGAGGTTCTGGGCATGATCTCTTTCTACGTCTTTCCTAGACCTCGACCTCGGCCCGGTCGCCGATCGCCATCAGCCAGTCCTTGCGATCGCCGGAGCGGGCCTTGGCGAGCAGCATGTCCATCACCTTGTCGGGATCTTTCGGCGGATCGCTCACGTCCTCCAGAACGAGCTGGACGAGGCGGCGGGTCTCGCGGGCCATGGTGGTCTCGCGGAGTTGCAACGGATTCATCTCGCCCAGGCCTTTGAAGCGCTGCACGTTCGGCTTGCCCCGCTTCCCCTCGGCTTCGAGGCGGTCGAGGATCCCCTTTTTCTCCCGCTCGTCGAGGGCGTAGTAGACCTCCTTGCCGACGTCGATGCGGTAGAGCGGAGGCATGGCGACGTAGACGCGGCCGTCCGCCACCAGCGGCCGGAAGTGGCGGAGAAAGAGGGCGCAGAGGAGCGTCGCGATGTGGGCGCCGTCCGAGTCGGCGTCGGCGAGGATGCAGATCTTGCCGTAGCGCAGGCCGTCCTTCTTCTCCGAGCCGGGATCGACCCCCAGGGCGACCGCGATGTCGTGCACCTCCTGCGAACCGAGCACCTGCGTAGGATCGACCTCCCAGGTATTCAGGATCTTGCCGCGCAGGGGGAGAATCGCCTGGTACTCCTTGGTTCGTGCCTGCTTGGCCGAGCCGCCGGCCGAGTCCCCCTCGACCAGGAAAAGCTCGGTCAGCCCCAGATCCTGACTGGTGCAGTCGGAGAGCTTGCCGGGAAGGGCGGGACCGGCGGTCACCGTCTTGCGCTTGATCTGTTTGCCGGAGCGCAGGCGCGTCTGGGCGCTGTCGATGGCCAGGCGCGCGATCCGTTCGGCGTCCACCGTGTGCTGGTTGAGCCAGAGGGCGAACGAATCCTTGGTGACGCCGGAGACGAAGGCCGCCGCCTCGCGGGAGGAGAGCCGCTCCTTGGTCTGGCCGGTGAACTGCGGCTCCTTCATCCGTGTCGAGAGGACGTAGCAGCAGCGCGCCCAGACGTCCTCGGGCGCCAGCTTCACCCCGCGCGGCAGCAGGTCGCGGAACTCGCAGAACTCGCGGATGGCGTCGGTCAGGCCGGCGCGGAAGCCGTTGACGTGCGTCCCCCCCTGGGTGGTGGGGATGAGGTTGACGTAGCTCTCTCCCAGCACGTCGGAAGTCTCCTCTTCCTCGGCCAGCCAGGCCACCGCCCAGTCGACCTCCTCGTCCTTGCCGCGGAAGCTGCCGAGGAAGGGCTCGTCGGGCGCCGTCTGGCAGCCGTCGAGCTCGCTCAC
>DATBAW010000322.1:0-7451 GCA_036271335.1 Thermoanaerobaculia bacterium | reverse complement strand
CGAAGCGAGATCCGGCGCCTGGACGCCACCCTGCCGGTGGCGGCGGTGAAGCCGATGACGCAGGTGGTCTACGAGTCGGTGGGGCAGCCCCGCTTCATCGCCTTCCTGGTGCTGATTTTCGCCATCGTGGCGCTGACCCTGGCCGCCATCGGCACCTACGGCGTGCTGGCCTACACGGTGGAGCTGCGGACCCAGGAGATCGGTGTCCGCATGGCGCTCGGCGCTCAGGCCGCGCAGGTGCTCCGGATGGTCCTCGCCCAGGGCGCCTGGATGGTAGGATCCGGCCTCGTCCTCGGCGTGCTGGGGGCCCTGGCCCTCCGCCGCGCCCTGGCCAGCGTGCTCTTCGGAGTGGCCCCCACGGACCCGGCGATCTTCGCCGCCGTCCTCGCCGTCCTCGCCCTGGTCGGCCTCTTCGCCTGCTTCCTGCCGGCCCAGAGGGCGATGCGGGTGGACCCGCTGGTGGCCCTGCGGCGGGATTGAGGAGCCGGACGGTATTTGGAATCGCTGGGCATCGTCACGCAGTGATCTCGCGTAGTTGCTCGACCGCGGGGCATAACTGCGCGGCTGAGCCGCGCAGTGGGTCAACTGCGGACCTCAGTTGGACAACGATGCCGCATAACGGCTTGACTGCGGGCCGCCCTCACGCAGTTATGCCGGATAATTGGCCAGGTATGTGACATCGTTACGCAGTTATGCCGCATAACTGTCCAACTGCGGGGTATCGTTACGCAGCTCTGTCCCGTAGTTGCTCCACTGCGGCGCAGCATTGGCCAGTTATTTAGGAAAATTGGCTAGGGAAAATCGACCGATCAGAGATCTGAAGGAGACACCCTCGTCTCCTTCGGAGGACGTCGAGTCCGCTCGGCGCAGGCTAGCCCCCCGGCATCTCCTTTGCTCAACAAGAAGACTTCAAATGAAAAGGAGGCCAGGATGCCTTCAGGGATGTGGCGGGGGTTCGGCGTCGGGATCTGCGGGATGCTGCTGGGCGCGTTCGCTGTCGGCGCGGCGGCGCCGCCGCGGGAGGAGCCTCCCACGGTGTTCGACTCCGCGATCGACGTCCGGGTGGTGAACCTCGAGGCGGTGGTCACGGACGCCAAGGGACAGCCGGTGAAGGGGCTGGCGGCGGCGGACTTCCGGCTGCTGGTGGATGGCAAGGAGGTGCCGGTCGAGTACTTCACGGAGGTGGCGGAAGGGAAGGCCGCGGCCGGCGCGTCCCAGGCCACCCCGTCGGCCGCCACGCCGGGGGAGGAGGTGGGAAGGAGCTACCTCGTCTTCGTCGACGACGCCTTCTCCGTCGCCGGCGTGCGCGACGAGGCGCTGGCGAACCTCCAGCGCGACCTGACGCTGCTCAAGCCGGCCGACCGGATGGCCGTGCTGGCGTTCGACGGCGCCAGGATCGACGTCCTCAGCGCCTGGACCGGCGACGCGGCGGCGCTCGCCGACGTCCTCGAGCGGGCGCGCCGGCGCCCCGCCGCGGGCGGCCAGATGCTCGCCTTCCAACGGGGTCTGAAGAAGGACGTCGACGTGGTCCTCGAGAACCTGATCGACGACGGGGACACCAACCCGCTCACCCAGAACATCGGCCGCGAGCTGGAGGCGCTGGGGCCGCGGATCAGCCCGGAGGCGCGGACGATGCTCGGCCGGAGCTCCGCGTCGGCCGCCGCGGCGCTGCGGGCCTTCCCGGCGCCGCCGGGGCGCAAGGTCATGCTGCTGCTCTCCGCCGCCTGGACGATGAGCGTGGCGCCCGGCGTCTACGCGCCGCTGGTGGCCGCCGCCAACCGGCTCGGCTACACGATCTATCCGGCGGACATGGGGCAGTCGAGCCCCTACGAGATCACGGCGGTGGGGCTCCTCGCCGGCCGCACCGGGGGGCGCGTGGTGGTCTCCGCCAAACTCGATCCCTTCCGCGATGTGGTGACGGACAGCGGCACCTACTACTGGCTCGGCTTCACTCCGACGTGGCGGGCGGACGACCGCGGGCACGCGGTGACCCTGGTGACCCGGCGGGAGGGGCTCCAGGTGCGGTCGCGCGGCGGCTTCTCCGACCTGTCGAAGCGGACGGAGAACGCCATGAAGGCCGAGAGCGTGCTGCTCTTCGGCGGCGCCGAGCAGGACAAGCGGCTGATCGTCCGCCTCGGCGAGCCCAAGCGCGCCGGGCGCGGGGAGCTGGAGATCCCGGTGACCTTGGGGGTGCCGGTCGAGCTGCTGGCGCTGACCCCCAAAGGGAGCGGCTATCTCGCCGAAACGCCGCTGGCGGTGGTGGCGATGGACGACAAGGGGGGGCGCGCCGATCTGCCGGGATCGCGGCTGCAAGTGGCCCTGAAGGCGGCGCCGGTCGCCGGCACCTACGCCCGGTTCCAGACCGCCATCCGCGTCCGCGACCGCGGCCAGCGGCTGGTGTTCAGCGTCCAGGACCCGCTCGCCGGCACCTCGCTCTGGGGCGAGGCGCAGGTCGTCCCGCGCTCCGGCCGGTGAAAGTTGTCGCCACAGCGAAAGAAAACGGCGGGACCCGCTGTTCTGGGGGCTTAGAATCCTCCGGGCGGCGGCCATCGCCCCCGTTTTT
The DNA here is from genome assembly GCA_036271335.1 of Thermoanaerobaculia bacterium. Lineage (GTDB taxonomy): Bacteria > Acidobacteriota > Thermoanaerobaculia > Multivoradales > UBA5704 > DATARR01. The sequence continues at coordinate 4,888 of DATBAW010000322.1, read as the reverse complement.
GATCGATCCTGGTCGATGGAGATCCTCATGAGAACGTTCCGTTCCGGCTGGACGGCGGTCGCCGCCCTGCTCGTCGCGCTCGCTCCCGCCGCGGCCCAGACGGCGCCGGCCCCGGCGCCGCCGAGCGTGTTCGGCGAGCAGATCGAGGTGCGGGTGGTCAACGTCGAGGCGGTGGTCACCGACCGCCAGGGGAACCGGGTGACCGGCCTGCGGCCCGGCGACTTCCAACTCCAGGTCGACGGCAAGACGGTGCCGATCGAGTACTTCAACGAGGTCCGCGGCGGCCAGGCGGTGGCGCCGGCGGCGGAGGAGAAGGACTCGCCGGTCAAGGGGCTGCCGAGCCTGGCGCCCGGCAGCCCGGTGGGCACCAGCTACCTGCTGTTCGTCGACGACTTCTTCTCGGTCGCTCCCAACCGGGACCGGGTGCTGCGCGCGATCAAGGACCAGCTCTCGCGCCTGGGGCCCGAGGACCGCATGGCGATCGTGCAGTACAGCGGCGGCCAGGTGGAGATGCTGTCGAGCTGGTCGAGCTCCGAGCGGCAGCTCGGCGGCGCCATCGAGAAGGCGATCGGCGAGCCCTCCTACGGGGTGGCGCGGCTCGCCGAGCTGCGCAACTACGAGGCGTCGCAGCGGATCCTCGGCCGCCCCCTCAATTCGGGGGCGCCGTCGTTCGGCCGGCCGGTCACCTCCGAGGAGCTCGATTTCGCGGGGACCCTGACCAGCCAGACCGAGCGGGCGGTGACGGCGGCCGTGAGCGCCTTGCGCGGCTTCGCGGCGCCGCCGGGACGCAAGGTCATGCTGCTGCTGGCGGGGGGGTGGCCGTTCTCGACGCTCGACTACGTGATCAACAATCCGAACCGGCCGGTGACCGAGCGCTTGCTGCCGCAGGGCGAGGAGCTGATCAGTCCGCTGATCGACACCGCCAACCGGATCGGCTACACGATCTATCCGGTGGACGTGCCCGGCCTCGAGGGCACGGCGGCCGACGCCGCGCGCTCCGCGCCGCGGCAGGCGGGAATGAACCTGCGCGAGCAGGAGCACGAGGCGACCCTGCTCTACACCGCCGAGCAGACCGGCGGCAAGGCGCTGCTCAACTCGCTGAACGACCAGGTGCTCCAGACCGCGGCATCCGACACCCGCTCCTATTACTGGCTCGGCTTCACCCCCGCCTGGCAGGGGAACGACAAGCGCCACAAGGTGGCTCTGCAGGTGCTGACCAAGGGGTTGCAGGTGCGCACCCGCTCCGGCTTCCTCGACCTCTCGCGCAAGGCGGAGAACTCGCTGGTGGTGGAGAGCGCGATGCTGTTCGGCAACTCGCCGGACGTGGTGCCGATGGCGGTCAAGCTCGGCGAGGCGGTCCCTTCCGGCCGCCGCGAGATGGAGGTGCCGGTGTCGCTGGCGATCCCGGTGGACGCGATCACCTTCGTGCCGGTGGCCGGCAAGCAGACGGCCGAGCTGGAGCTGCGGGTGGCCGCCCTAGACGCGGCGGGGAACCGGGCGCCGGTGCCGGTGATCGCGGTGACCCTCACCAGCGTCGAGACGCCGAAGCCGGGCGCCTTCGTGCGGTACGACACGCGGCTGAAGCTGAAGAAGCTGCCGCACCACCTGACGCTGGCGATCTTCGATCCGTTGAACGGCAAGATCCTCACCGCCCAGACCGACGTCAAGCCGCCGAAGAAATGAGAACCCTCATCACCCCCGGCCCTCTTCTCCCGTCCCCCTGTCCCCTCCCTCACCGGGAGAAGAGGGGGGCCCTGCGATGAGGCCATTCCTTGATCGTAGAGCTGGTTGGGCGGGGGTTCCCCTCTCCCTGTGCGGGAAGGGGGTGGGGAAGGGAGAGGGGCCAGGGGTGAGGGTTCGGGCGGGCGGCGTTTGCCCGGGATTCCCCCGCCCTGGGTTTTTGCCCCGTGTGGGGTTTTGCCCCGTATAATCGCCGGCGGACGAAGTCCAGAAAGAAGAGGTCTATGAAGTCATCGCAACGTCTTTTCGTGGCCTTCGGGCTGCTGATGGTCCTCGGTCTCGCCGTCCCCGCGGGGGCGCAGAAGGCCAAGCCGGACCCTGCCGCGAAGCCGGCCGCCAAGACCGAGGAGCCCTTCGGCGACACGGTCAACGTCGGCGTCGTCAGCGTCGACGTCTATGTGACCGACAAGAAGGGGAACGCCGTCGGGGGTCTGACCAAGAACGATTTCCAGATCTTCGAGAACAACCACCCGGTCGAGGTCACCAACTTCTACGCCGTCCAGGGGGGCAAGCCGACCACCCCCCTGGAGACCGCGCAGACGGCGCAGACCGCGCCGGCGGAGCCCCCCGTCCCCGGGGCCCCTCCCGCCGACGCGGGGCCGCAGACGCCGGAGGACCAGAAGCTGCGGCTGATCGTCTACATCGACAACTTCAACCTGAAGCCGTTCGACCGCAACCGCGTGATGCGCGAGATCCGCGCCTTCATCGGCCAGAAGCTCACCCACGGCGACCAGCTGATGCTGGTCACCTATGACCGCGAGATGCACATCCGCCGGACCTTCACCAGCGATCCCAGCCTGATCGCCTCGGCGATGCTCGACATCGAGAAGATCTCCGCCCAGGGGGTGCACGGCGAGTCCGACCGTCGCGACGCGCTGCAGCACATCGCCGACTCGGGGAGCGTCACCGAGGCGGAACAGTACGCCGACACCTACGCCCAGTCCGCCTTCAACGACCTGTCGTTCTCGATCGACTCGCTGAAGAAGATGGTCGACGCGCTGGCGGGCATGCCGGGACGCAAGGCGGTGCTCTACGTCAGCGACGGCCTGCAGATGATCGCCGGCCAGGACGTCTTCTACGCGGTGCAGAACAAGTACGGCGAGCAGACCACCACCGGCACCTCGTCGCTCGAGTACAACGTCGCCAACCGGCTGGACGAGCTGACGGCGCAGGCCAACGCCAACCGCGTCACCTTCTACACCATCGACGCCGCCGGCCTGCGCTCCTACGACTCGAACTCGGCCGAGAACCAAGGCCCCGGCCCGCAGGCGGCGGGACTGTCGCAGCTCGTCGACCAGATCCACATCTCGAACCTGCAGAGCACCCTCCAGACCCTGGCCGAGAAGACCGGCGGCGTCTGCATCCTCAACGCCAACGTGATCATGCCGCAGCTGGAGAAGATCGGGACCGACTTCAACACCTACTACTCGCTCGGTTACACGCCGCCCCACTTCGGCGACGGCAGATATTACAAAATCGACATCAAGGTGAAGGGGCGCAAGGACCTGGTGGTCCGCCACCGCGAGGGGTATCGGGACAAGAGCACCGAGTCGCGGATGAGCGACGGCACGCTGGCCGCCCTCAATTTTCCGTTCGAGGAGAACCCGCTCGGCATCACCCTCGAATTCGGCCAGCCGCGGCAGCGGGACGACGGTTTCTACCTCGTGCCGGTGCTGGTTCGCATCCCGATCGGCCGGCTGGTGCTGATCCCCCGCGAGACCAGCGAGGACGCCAAGGTGCGCCTGTTCATCGCCGCGCTCGACGATTCGGGAGGCACCTCGGAGGTGCAGCAGGCGAGCGTGCCGATCAGCATTCCGAAGAGCGACCTGACGACGGCACAGAAAAAGCAATACGTCTACTCCGTGACCCTGCTGATGCGCCGGGGTGACCAGCGGGTATCGATCGGCGCGCGGGACGACGTCGGCGCTCAGGCTTCCTTCCTGAGCCGCGGGCTGCGGGTTGGCGGCTCCTGACGATCAGCCGACGGCGAGATGGAAACGGAGGGGCGGAATGCAGGCTTGGATCGAGCTTTTCAGGTCGCTGGGCGAGGCGTTGCTGGAGGTCTGGCGCGCCGAGATCGGCACCTTGCAGGACGACCTCCAGCGGTCGGGCCGGCATCTCGGCGCGGCGCTGGGGCTGTTCGGAGCCGCCGTCGTCCTGCTGTTCTGGGTGGTCGGGCTGACGCTTTTCGTCCTCGTCTCGCTGCTGCACCTCTGGCTCCCTTGGTGGGGAGCGTCGCTGGTCGTGTTGGGAGTGTTCCTCCTCGCCATGGCCATCCTGGGAAGCCTCGGCTTCCGCCGCATCCGCAAGGTCGAGAATCCGCTGGAGACCGTGCGGCGGCGGGTGGACAGCCACCTCGACTGGTGGCAGCACGGTCTGCTCGCCCATCCGAAGACTCTGGACGTCGAGCCGGGCCCGCTGGGCGCCGACGAGCCGCTGGGAAGGGAGCTGCCCCATGAGTGACCGTCTGGAGGAGGCGCGGCGCGAGGCCGAGCGCCGCCTGGAGGAGAGCCGCCGGGAGGCGGAGCTCCGCTTGTCCGAGGTGCGGACGGCCGTCAGGACCGAGGTCGGCGTGCTGCCGAAAAAGAAGTGGGTATTGATGGCCCTGGCGGCGGGAGCCGCGGGGTTCGCCGTGGCGCTCCGCAAGAAGAAGCGCCGCAAGCAGCGGAAGCTGAAGACCTGAGGTCGGTCGACGATGTAGGGGCGCAGCCTGCTGCGCCCTCCTCCCGATAGCGGGCGCAGCATGCTGCGCCCCTACGGATTATGACGCGACCGGCCGCTTGAAGACCATCGCGATGTTGTCGGTGGCGCCGGTCTTGAAGTTGACCGAGGTGATGGACACCAGCTCCCACCCCTCGTCGCCCAACTGGTTCAACTGCGTCGCAGCATTGGGATCGAGCCGGTAGTTCTCGCTGCGAATGTTGATGATTTTGTACTCCCACTTGACCATTCCACACACTCCTTAAAAAAATCGACGGGGTACAAGGGCAGGCCATTGTATCTCGGCCGGATGGACTTTTGTCACCGCGCCGCGACGTCGATCCTCTCGCCTTACCTCTGGCTTCAAGATCCGTTCCAGGCTACCGGCTCCGTCCAGGTCAAATCGACCGCGGCGCCCCGGGAGATCTCCCAGCGGCGGGCGAGATCG
>DATBAW010000321.1:0-8608 GCA_036271335.1 Thermoanaerobaculia bacterium | reverse complement strand
TCGCCGGATTCCAGCCGATCTGGCCGGCGGTGAAGACCAGCCGGCCGGTGGCGGCGATACCGTTGGCGTAGCCGCTGGGCCTGGCCCAACCTTCCGGCAGGAGGACTTCGTTCATGGGTTGAGCTCCCGCAGCCGGAAGCGCTGGAGCTTGCCGGTCGCCGTGCGCGGCAGGCTGTCGAGAAACTCGATGGCCCGCGGATACTTGTACGGCGCGATCTCGGCCTTCACGAAATTCTGCAGCGCCTTGATCAGGTCCTCGCCGGGTTCGAAGCCGGGACGCAGGACGAGATAGGCCTTGACGATGAAGCCGCGATGCTCGTCCGGAGCCGCCACCACGCCGCACTCCGCCACGGCGGGATGATCGAGCAGCACGGCCTCGACCTCGGGACCGGAGATCTTGTGCCCCGCCGAAACGATCAGGTCGTCCGTGCGCGCCTGGTACCAGAAGTAGCCGTCGGCGTCCATGAGATAGGAATCGCCCGGAAGGTTCCAGCCGTTCCGCACGTAGATCCGCTGCCGCTCCAGATTGTCGAGATAACGGCAGCCGGTCGGCCCGCGCACCGCCAGATGGCCGATGGTGCCGGGGGGCACTGGATTGCCGTCGTCGTCGATCACCCGCGCCTCGTAGCCGGGCACGACCTTGCCGGTGGCTCCGGGGCGGATCTCGGCACCGGACGAGCTGAGGAAAATGTGGAGCATCTCGGTCGAGCCGATGCCGTCGATGATCTCCAGGCCGGTCGCCTCTTTCCATCTCTCGAACGTCGCCTTGGGGAGCGTCTCACCGGCCGAGACGCACTTGCGGAGGCTGGAGATGTCGATCGTCTTGTCTTCGTTCACCATGTCGGTCATCGCCCGGTAGGCGGTCGGCGCGGTGAAGACGACGGTCGCGCGATACTCCTGGATGCCGCGCAGGAGATAGGGCGGCGAGGCCTGTTCGAGCAGCAGGGTGGCGGCGCCGATCCGCAACGGGAAGAGCAGGATGCCGCCGAGCCCGAACGTGAAGGCGAGCGGCGGCGAGCCGCAGAAGATGTCGTTGGGCTCGGCTTTCATCACGTGGGGCGGGAAGCAGTCGCAGGCCGCGAGGATGTCGCGGTGGAAGTGCATGGTGCCTTTGCCCTGGCCGGTGGTGCCCGAGGTGAAGGCGATCATCGCGGTGTCGTCCGCCGCCGTGTCGCAGTTGTCGAAGGTGGCGGGCTTGCTCGCCATCAACGCTTCGAGCGCGTCGGGATCGGGGCAGTTGAACAGGACGGCGCGGCCGCCGGCCACCTTCATCGCCTGCTCGCATTCGGCGGCCACGCGCGCGTCGGTCAGGGCGAGCCGGATCTTCGCCTTGTCGGCGATGTAGGTCAGCTCGCGCACCCGCAGCAGGGCCATGGTGGTGACCGCCACGCCGCCCGCCTTGAGCACCGCGAACCAGCACGCCGCCATCATCGGGTTGTTCGGGCCGCGCAGCAGCACGCGGTTGCCGGGCACGATCCCGAGATCCTCGACCAGCACGTGAGCGATACGATTGGCGGTCGCGAGGAGCTGGGCGTAGGTCCAGGTGCCGTCGGGAAAATGAAAAACGGTCCGTTCGCCCTCGCCGGCCTCGACTCGCCGGTCGAGCAGCTCCACGGCGGCGTTGATCCGGTCAGGATAGGCGAGCTCCGGCGGCGTGTCGTAGCGCATCTCCGGCGTCAGCTCCGGCGGCGGCAGCGCTTCGCGGCAGAAGGTGTCCACGTGAGCCGTGGGCCCGGACGGCAGCTTGGAATTCATCGTTCCTCCCGGCCCGCGGCGCCGGCGAGGAGTTGGCCGGCGATGACGAGCCGCTGAATTTCGCTGGTTCCTTCGTAGATGCGCAGCGCCCGGACCTCCCGGTAGAGCCGTTCGACCGGCGCCCCCGCCACCACGCCGCGGCCGCCGAGGAGCTGCACGGCCTGATCGATCACCCGCTGCGCCGCCTCGGTGGCGAAGAGCTTGGCCATCGCGGCTTCGCGCGTGACGCGCTCGGCCCCGGCGTCGCGCGTCCAGGCGGCGCGATAGACCAGCAGGGCGGAGGCGTCGACGTCGAGCGCCATGTCGGCGAGATGCGCTTGCGTCAGCTGGAACTCGGAAAGGTTTTTTCCGAAGGCGCGGCGGTGGGTGCTCCACGCCACCGCCTCGTCAAGGGCGCGGCGCGCGAACCCCAGGGCCGCCGCGCCGACGGTGGAGCGGAAGACGTCGAGCGTCGCCAGCGCCACCTTCAGCCCCTTGCCCGGCTCGCCGATCAGCGCCTCCGCCGGCACGCGGCAGTCCTGAAACGTGATCGTTCCCAATGGGTGCGGCGCCAGCACGTCGATCCGCGCCGACACCCGCAGGCCGGGATTGTCCGCTTCGACCAGGAGCGCGCCGAAACCTTTCTCGCCGCTCTCGGGCAGGCGGCAAAACACGACGTAGACGTCGGCGAGACCGGCGTTGGAGATCCAGGTCTTCTCGCCGTCGAGCACCCAGGAATCGCCGTCGCGCCGGGCGGTGGTGGACATCGCGCCGACGTCCGAGCCGGCGTCGGCCTCCGAGAGCGCGAAGGCGGGAATGGCCTCGCCCGCGGCCACTCGCGGCAGCCAGGCCTGGCGCTGCGCCGCCGACCCGAAGAGCGAGATCGGTCCGCTCCCCAGGCCTTGCAGGGCGAAGGCGAAATCGGCGATCCCCGAATGGCGGCCGAGCGTCTCGCGAAGCAGGCAGAGCGTGCGGACGTCCAGGGATCGATCCGAGTCGGCGACCGCGTGCCGCAGCCAGCCGCCCGCGCCGAGCCGGCGGACGATCTCGCGGCAGGTGCCGTCGAGGTCCTCGTCCTCCCGGCCTTCCAGAGGGGTGATCTCGCGCTCGCACCAGGCGTCGAAATCATGGGCCAGCGCCCGGTGGGCGTCGGTGAAGAAAGGCCAGGAGAGGAAGGAGACGTCCGCCATCGCTGATTCTTCAGTACCCTTCGAAGACCGGCTTTTCCTTGGCGGCGAAAGCGCGGTAGGCGCGGGCGAAATCCTCGGTCTGCATGCAGATCGCCTGCGCCTGCGCCTCGGCTTCGATCGCCTCGTCGACGCCCAGGCCCCACTCGTGGTGAAGCTGGCGCTTGGTCATCGCGTGCGCGAACGTGGGACCCTGGGCGATCGAGCGCGCGAGGCCGTCCGCCTCGGCCTGCAATCGCTCGGGGGGCACGAGACGATTATAAAAACCCCAGCGCTCGGCCTCCTCGGCTTCCAGGAAGCGGCCGGTGTAGAGCAGCTCGGAGGCGCGCCCCTGGCCGAGGATCCGCGGCAGGATCGCGCAGGCGCCCATGTCCGCTCCGGAGAGGCCGACGCGCGTGAACAGGAAGGCCACGCGGCTGCGCGGCGTGCCCAGCCGCAGATCGGACGCCATGGCGAGGATCGCGCCGGCACCGGCGCAGATGCCGTCGATCGCCGCCACGATCGGCTGCGGGCAGCGGCGCATCGTCAGCACCAGCTCGCCGGTGAGGCGGGTGAACTCCAGCAGCTGATCCATCCGCCCTTCCTCGCGCATTTTCACCAGCGGACCGATGATCTCGTGGACGTCCCCGCCCGAGCAGAAGTTGTCGCCGGCGCCGGTGAGCACGACCGCCTTGATCTCCTCGACGTGGCGCAGTTGATGAAAGGTTTCGGTCAGCTCCCGATAGGACTCGAACGTGAGCGGATTCTTTCGCTCCGGCCGGTCGAGCGTCACGGTGGCGACCCGGCCGTCGACGCTCCAGCCGAAGTGTTGGGGCGTGATGGATTCGAGGGGGATGCGGTTGTTCAAGGAGCTGTTCCCTCCGCCGCCCGGGATTGAAATCCCGGGCTACCGACAATGGCCCCTCCGGGGCCGAAAAACGAGCTTTCTTGATCCCGGGAGGGATCGTCGTAGGTAGCCCGGGATTTCAATCCCGGGCGGCCGCAGGTCACTGAAGTCGCCATGAATCGATCAGATCTCCATTCAAATCGCGCTCGTCCCCAGCATTTCCGTTACCTTCTGGGCCTTCTGCCGCTCCAGGTTCCGTTCGAGCTGCTGCTTGCCCGAGAGGTATTGCACCGGCCAGCTCTGTGCCTGGTAGCCGAGCTCGGCGGCGGCGCGGAGGGTCCAGTTGGGATCGGCGAGATGCGGGCGCGCCAGGGCGCAGAGATCGGCGCGGCCGGCGGCGATGATCGAATTGACCTGGTCGGGCTCGGTAATGTTGCCGACGGCGATCGTCGGGATTCCGGTCTCGTTGCGGATGCGGTCCGAGAAGGGGGTCTGAAACATGCGGCCATAGACCGGCCTGGCGTCCGCCGCCGTCTGCCCGGCGGAAACGTGGATGATGTCCGCGCCGGCTTGGTGGAACGCCTGCGCGACCTCCACCGCGTGGCTCCCTTCGATTCCGCCCTCGACCCAGTCGGTCGCCGAGATGCGCACCGACATCGGCCGGTCCTGCGGCCAGACCGCGCGCATCGCCCGGAAGACCTCGAGCGGATAGCGGAGGCGGTTCGCGAGGCTGCCGCCGTATTCATCGGTGCGCCGGTTCGAGAGCGGCGTGATGAACCCTGAGAGCAGATAGCCGTGCGCGCAGTGGAGCTCGACCATGTCGAACTCCGCCTCGAGGGCCATCCGCGTGGAGCGCACGAACTCGTCGCGCACGCGGTCCATGTCGGCGCGGGTGATCTCACGCGGTACCTGGAGGGAAGGTTTGAAGGCGATGGGGGAGGCCGCCAGCACCGGCCAGGAGCCGTCGTCGAGAGGATCGTCCATGCCCTCCCACATCCGCCTGGTCGCGCCCTTGGCGCCGGAGTGGCCGAGCTGGAGGCAGATCTTCGCGCGGCTCTGCGCGTGGACGAAGCGGACGATCCGCCGCCAGGACTCCATGTGCTCCGGCTCGTACATGCCGGTGCAGCCGACCGAGATCCGCGCCTCCGGCGAGATGCAGGTCATCTCGGTCACCACCAGCCCCGCGCCGCCCATCGCCCGCGCGCCCAGGTGGACGAGATGGAAATCGTTGGGCAGGCCGTCCTCGGCGCTGTACATGTCCATGGGGGAGACCACGACGCGGTTCTCGACGGTCATGCCGCGCAAGGTGAACGGCGTGAACATCGGCGGCGGAGCCGTGGGCGTCTCTCGCCGGCTGGCCCGGCTGGCGAACCAGCGCTCGACGCCTTCGAGATATCTCTGATCGCGCAGGCGGAGGTTCTCGTGGCTGACGCGCTGGCTGCGGGTGAGCAGGCTGTAGGCGAACTGCTCGGGATCGAGCCGGGCGTAGCGCCGCACGTTCTCGAACCACTCCATGGAGTTGCGGGCGGCGTTCTGGAGGCGCAGGGCCTCGGTGCGCCGCTCATCCTCGTAGGCCTGGAGAGCGCGCGACAGATCCGCCGCGTCCGGTCCGTTGAGGATGCGGGCGAGCGCGATGGCGTCCTCCATGGCGAGCTTGGTGCCGGAGCCGATGGAGAAGTGGGCGGTGTGCGCGGCGTCGCCGATCAGGACGACAGTTTCCTGGTCCAAGCGCTGCCACCACCGTTCGCAGGACACGCGCGAAAAGTTGAGCCAGGGCGCCGCGCGCTGGTGGGGCGGGATGTTGGCGAGCAGCCGGTGGCCTTCCAGCCAGGGACCGAACATCTTCTCGCAGGCCGCAATCGTGGCGTCGACGTCCATGCGGTCGAACCCGGCGTTGCGCCAGGAGGCCTCGTCGCATTCCACGATGAACGCCGAATGGGTCTCGCTGAACCGGTAGGCGTGGGCCTGAAAGATCCCCGCCGCGGTCTCGACGAAGATGAAGGTGAACGCGTCGAACCGCCGCGTGGTGCCGAGCCAGACGAAGGGAGCCTGGGCGGCGACCACCTGCGGCCGGATCGCCGCCGCGTGCCGCCGGCGGACCGCGCTGTTGACGCCGTCCGCGGCCACCACCAGGTCGACGTCGCCGAGGCCGAGACCTGGGAGGTCCGAATCGTCCTTCACCTCGACGCCGAAGCGGAGGTCCACCCCGAGCCCCGCGCCGCGTTGCTGGAGGATCTCCAGCAGCTTCATCCGCGCGATGCCGGCGAACCCATGGCCGCCGGAGGTGATCGTCCGTCCCTTGAAGTGAACGTCGATGTCGTCCCAGCGCGCGAAGTTGTCGAAGATCTCCTGGAACGACTCCGGATCGGCGGCCTTGAAGTTGCCGAGCGTCTGATCCGAAAACACCACGCCCCATCCGAACGTGGCATCCGGGGCATTGCGTTCGAGCAGGACGACCTCGTGCGCCGGGTCGGCCTTCTTCATCAACAGCGAAAAATACAGCCCCGCCGGCCCGCCGCCGATGACCGCGATCTTCATGGGTTCCTCCGGGCGTTCATCGGGCGGATGCTAGCACGGGGGGCGCGCGTGTCGGGTGGGGGATCGCCCTGGAAGGGCGGGCTTTGATCAGCCTGGGGTTTCAACCCCAGGCGGGCAGGCGCCGGCCGTGGTGGTCGAGGTTGGTGACGACGTCTGGGCGTCCCTGGCGGCGGCGGTCGGCGGCCATCGCGGCCGGCGGTTGCATGCGCTCGAACGGCCGTTGCGGGCCTGTGACGATCCGTGGCCGTCGCGGCGTCGAACGTGGCGGCCAATCGTGGTCAGAATCGGTTGCCATGGCGATCGGTCGCCGCGATCATCGTCGGCGATTACGTTCGTCGGCCATGCCAGTCATCGGATTTGGGCGTTTGATGCCCATAGCGCCCGGCGGCCGTCGCGGCGCCCACGCCGTCGCCGGCATGGCGCGGTGCCATCGTGGCGCCCACGCCCGTCGCCGGCATGGCGCGGCGGCCGTCGTGGCGCCCACGCCGTCGCCGGTATAGCGCGACGGCCATCGTGGCGCCCACGCCCGTCGCGGCGTCCACGCCGTCGCCGGTATGGCGCGGCGGCCGTCGTGGCGCCCACGCCGTCGCGGCGTCCACGCCGTCGCCGGTATAGCGCGACGGCCGTCGCGGCGCCCACGCCCGTCGCGGCGTCCACGCCGTCGTGGCGCCCACGCCGTCGCCGGTATGGCGCGGCGGCCATCGCGTCACCAAGCCCGCCTGGGGTTGAAACCCCAGGCTGATCAAAGCCCGCCCTTCCAGGGCGGTCCCCCGCCCGTGAACCGGAGGCCGTTCCTCAATCAAAAAGGTGGTCGGGATCATATTCGACCTGATGTTTCTCCAGGAACTGAACGAGCTCCTCCTCGAAGGAGGCATGGCGGTGGTGGGCCTCCTGGTTCCGGATGTAGTTTCTCACCTTGGCCTCGTTGGATTGGCTGACGGAGAAGGCGGCGTAGCCCGTCTGCCATCCGAACTCCGGAATCGAATTCGGCCTCTCGTGCACCCATTTCGAGGGAATCGCCTTGATCGCCTGGACGAGGTCGCACAATTTGTGGCTCGCCTTCATGCGCAGGAGGAGATGGACGTGGTCCGGCATGCCGCCGAGGGCGATCAGATGAGCCCCGCGTTCATGGGCGATGGTTGCCATATAGGGATAGAGATCGGCTTGCAGCGCGGCGTCGATGTACGGAGCGCGCTTCCGGGTGCTGAAGACGATGTGGAGCAGAATCTTCACGAGCGATGAGGCCATCTGGGTTTCCCTCCGTGAATCCGGCACCGGCCGGAGCGGTCGGTCCACCCCAATAAGACGTAAAGGCTGGCCCATCCGAACAAACCGTTTGAATGCAAGAGGTTGGGAAGGGCTTCACCGGCTGTCACGCATCCGCCCATCCCTAGGATCGGGTGGGGGATCGCCCTGAAAGGGCGGGCTTTGAAGAGCCTGGGGTTTCAACCCCAGGCGGAAGGTGGCGGCCGTGGTGGTCGAGGTTGGTGACGACGCCTGCCCGCCTGGGGTTTCAACCCCAGGCGGCCGTTCGGGCGTACGCAACCAGCGGCTGTGCCACAATGCTTCGGCCTTTCACGGAGGAACCTTTCCATGCCGATCACCCCCGGCCGCGTCGCCAGGCTCGCGACGGGAATTCCAGATCTCAGGCCGTCCAATGTCGTAACGCTCCGCGGGAGCGAGCGATGGGAGGAGATAAAATGGAAACCGTAGACGCCGTCGTCGATCTGTCCCACCACAACGGCACCGTCAATCTCGGTCAGGCCCAGAAGTCGGGGATCGCGGGGGTGATCCAGAAAGCGACCCAGGGGCAGACCGGGATCGATCCCACTTACAAGGCGAACCGGACCAAGGCCACCCAGGCGAACCTGCTCTGGGGCGCCTACCATTTCGGAACCGGCAGCGACGGCGTCAAGCAGGCCGCGCACTTTCTCGACGTGGTGGGCGACACCGCCAAGACCCTGCTGGTCCTGGACCTCGAGGCGAACCCCACCGGCCCCAGCATGACCCTGGAGGAGGCCCGCGCGTTCGTCACCCACGTCAAGGAGGCCACGGGCAAGTTCCCGGGCCTCTACTCCGGCCATTACATCAAGGACCTTCTCGGCACCACCAAGGATCCGATCCTGGGGCAGTGCTGGTTCTGGCTCGCTCAGTACGGACCCACCGCCGTCGTGCCGCCGAACTGGGCGACCTGGACGCTCTGGCAGTACACGGACGGCGCCGCCGGCGTCAATCCACAACCCGTTCCGGGCATCGGCCGCTGCGATCGCGACAGATTTCAGGGCTCGATCGAGGAGCTCGCCGCGTTCTGGAGCCGTTAGGT
>DATBAW010000320.1:0-10036 GCA_036271335.1 Thermoanaerobaculia bacterium | reverse complement strand
CGCGGGTCGAGCCGCGCGGCCTTGCGCACGCTGGCCGGGATCAGCTCGGGCCGGCTGTTGAGGATCGCCGGCGGCAGGTGCGACCAGAGGTAGCTCACGAAGAGGTCGGACGAGAAGAGCAGGTCGTGCCGCGCGCTGTAGAAGCCGCAGTGGCCGTCGCTGTGCCCGGGCAGATGGACCACCCGCAGCCCGCCCCAGACCGGCAGCTCGTCGCCGTCGCCGAAAAATTCGTCGATCCGCCCCGCCTTATAGCGCAGCGCCCGGCGCCCGAACGCCTCCAGCCGGCCGCACCAGCGGGCGGTGCCCGTGTAAGGGAAGCGGCCGTCGACGTGGATCTGCTCGGCAGGATGGCCGTAGACCGGCGCGCCCGTCCAGCGCTGGAGCAGCGCCAAGTTGCCGGCGTGGTCGAGGTGCCCGTGGGTGAGGACGATGCCGCGGATCGAGGAGAGATCGAGCCCGAGCTGCCGCAGCTTCCGGCGGATCATCAGCGGCTCGCCCAGCAGCCCGGTGTCCAGCACCCAGGCGTCCCGCCCATCCACCAGGAGATGGCAGGTGACCGTGGAGCCACGGATCGGATACAGGCCCGGAGGCGCGTTCTTCGCCGGCATCGTGGTGTCTTCTAGCGGCTTGGAGGACCCTTCAGCTCGCGGTCGAAGAAGTCCGCTGCCGCATGATACGCCGCCAGCCAGCTCGCGGTGCGCAGAAAGCCGTGGATCTCGTCGGGCAGCACGAGCTGCTCCACGTGCACCTTGCGCTCCCGCAGCGCCTCGACCAGCTTCACCGTCTGACTGAAGCTCACGTTGCGGTCGTCATCCCCCTGGATCAGCAGCACCGGCGAGCGCCAGCCGTCGAGCCAGGCGACCGGCGACGACTCGTAGGCCAGCCGCTCCTGCTCGGGCGTCGGGTGATACTCCGGGATGAAGGTCCGGATCCCCTCGTTCCAGTCGTGGACGCCGTGGAGATCGACGCCGGCGGCGAACAGGTTCGAGGCGCGGGCGAGGCCGAGCGCAGTCAGGAATCCACCGTAGGATCCTCCCCAGAGGCCGATCCGCGCCGGATCGACGTCCGGCCGGCTCTTCAGATAGAGCCCGGCCCCCAGCACGTCGTTGAATTCGCTCGCGCCGCCCGCTCCTTGCGTCGGCGCCTCGCGGAAATTCAATCCATAGCCGATCCCCGACCGGTAGTTCACCGCCAGCACCACGTAGCCGCGGCTCGCCAGATACTGATTCATGGCGTAGGCGTGGTTGTAATAATCCATGTAGTGCCAGCCGAGCAGCATCTGCCGGTGCGAGCCGCCATGGAAGAAGAGCAGGGCCGGATGGCGCTCCGCCGTCTTCTCTGAGTGGCCGCCCGGCGGCAGGAAGAGCTGGCCATGGATCCGCAGGCCGTCCGAAGCGGTGAAGATCACCGGCTCCGGCTCGACCAGCGCGCTCTCTGGGAAGCTCGCGGGGACCGTTCCCGGCGCCAGCTCCTTCGCCGCGCCGCCGGCGACCTCGATCATCGGCCGCGCCGGCTGGCGCGCGCCGGAGCTCAGGTAGGCGAGCGCCTTGCCGTCGCTCGTGCTCACCGGCAGCCACTCGATCCCCTTCCCCTTCGTCAGCGCCACCGGCTTGCCGCCCGCCGCGTCGACCTTCCAGAGATGGCGGCGGTCGATGTCGTCCTGGTTCGAGCTGAACAGGATCTGCCGGCGGTCCGGGCTCAGGTTGACGGTCTCGACCTCGAACTCGCCCGGCGTGAGCAGCGTCGCGTTCCCTCCCGTGGCTGGAATGGAGTAGAGGTGCAACCAGCCATCCCGCTCCCATGGGAAGACCAGATGATCCCCCGCCGCCCAGAGGAGCTGGTTCGCCGCCACGATCCCCTCGCTGACAGCGCTCCCCGGTCCGGGCTCGGCGCGCCAGATCGTCTTCGCCGCGCCGGTCGCGGCGTCGGCCACCACGATCGACCAGGGCTGGTCGGCGGTCAGGGCCGAGAAGAAGAGCGTCACCTTCGAGGAAGTCGGGATACGGAGGAAGGCGACCCGCGTGCCGTCCGGCGACCAGACGGGCTCGCCGTCGCCATCCACGGTCGGATCAAGCCAGCGCACGCTCTTTGCCGCGACGTCGTAGATCCCCACGAAGCTGTGATCCCCGCGATCGCTCACGAAGGCGAGGCGGGAGCCGTCCGGCGAGAAGTGGAGCTGCCGGGAGCCCCCTCGCGTAGCCACCCAGGGCACCGACTCGGCCTTGGCCGCGAACGGCGACCAGAAGACGTGCCCCTGGCGGCTGAACGCGATGCCATCCCCTTTCGGCGACACCGCCACGCCGCTGCCGGGGCCGATCCGCACCGGCTCGCCGCCGTCGAGGGCGACCCGCCAGATCGCCCGCTCGGGCGCCGCCGGATTGCTGGTGGGATTCGGGGCCTCTCCCTGGCGGTTCAGGGCGCCGCCGCGGATGTAGATCAGCGTCTTGGCGTCCGGCGTCCATTCGAGGCCGTTGACCTCCTGGCCGTCGTCCCCGGCATAGCGGGTGACCTGCCGCCCCCGGTACTCCGGCGGCTCGGCCACCCAGACGTTGCGGGCGCCGTTCGCGTTGGCGATCCAGGCGACCTTCGCGCCGACCGGCGAGGCCAGCAGCTCCTCCGGAAACGGCGCGCTCAGCAGGCCTTCCAGAGTGACCTTCGGGCCCTCGGCGGCGGCCGGAAGCGCGGACAGCAGAACGACGATGGCAGCGGCGAAAAGACGACGGCGGACTGAGCGCATCGAGACCCTCCAGGTCGAAAGAGGATGAACCTGAGGGGCCTATTGTGGACCACAACCTGGATCAAAAGGCGCTCGGCTCAATCGGGCGCGATCAGCGCCTTCCTCAACAGCTGTCGCCCATGGACGACAGCCAGGATCAGGATGCGTCTCTCAGGCGGATCAGCCCTGTAGATGAGCCGGTAATTCCCCGACAGAACCTCCCTCCAGGCTCCGCTGGGGAATTCCGGAACAGCTCTCCCGGACTCTGGAAAGCGCGAGAGCTTCAGGACCGAATCCTGAAGACGCTCGACTTGAATCTGAGCGTAGCGTCTGGAGTCTCTGGCGATGTAGTCGTGGATTTCCCTGAGGTCTGCGAGAGCTTTTGGAGTCCAGACTATTTCAAGAACCACTTGGACGTCTCCGCCACGACATCTTCATGGGCGACGAGCCGTCCCTCCCGAACGTCCTCCTCGGCAGCATCCAGCTTTTCTCGCAAGTAAAGCCGGTACAGCACCTCGTCCATCTCAATGGGCTCCGGCAGATCCTCGACGATTCTGTGCAGCTCTTGCTTATCGATTTTCATGAGACGTCCTTCCGGACCGGAGTATAACTGAACGGCCTCGCTCACTCGCCGCCCTCCCGAAACCGCAGCGCCGGATCGTGCCGGGCCTGCCGCAGGAACGCCGCCACGCTGGCGACCAGCGCCTCGCTCGCCCGCTCCGTCTCGACCGCTTGGTGGAGAAAGGCGAGCGCCGCCAGCGCCTCGCGGTGGATGTTCAGCGAGGAGAAGATCGGCACGATCTCGGCCGCCAGACGCTTCAGGTCCGCCGTCCTGCCCTGTCTGGCGTAGAGAGAGGCCAGCTCCAGCGAGACCAGCGCCGTGTCGTAGGGAATCCCCTCGCCGAGAAAGCCGTCGCGGGCGGCCAGGAACAGCGATTCCGCGTGATCGATCTGGCCGAGGCCACGGGAGATCTTCCCCTTCACCCACTTCCGGCGGTTCTGCGTCCAGGCGTCCGGAAAGCTCCGGTAGAGAGGGCGGGTGGAGCGATAGAGACTCTGCGCCTCCAGAAAACGAGAGGATTCCGCGAGATCATCGATCAGGTTGTGGCGAGCGCACAGGAGCAGGCGCGGTTCCTCTTCCGGGTCGACGAAGTCGAGCGCCTGATAGAGGAGCGGGATGGCTTCGGAAAGGTTTCCCGCGAAATGATGGACGGTCGCGAGATTCACCATGGAACGTCCGGCCTTGTGCTTCTGATCGTTCTGCAGGAACATCGAGATGGCGCGGCGGAGCAGCCGGCGGGCTTCCTCGAACTGTCTCTGGTCGCGGCGGAGCGACGCTTCGAGGTCGAGCAGCACCGCGCGCTCCAGGGGATCCCTGGTGCCGGCCTCGAGCCGGTCATAGGCCTGGGCGAAGGCCGTCTCGGCGCCCTGGAGGTCCGACATCAAACGCCGGGCGTTGCCGATATAACTCCAGGCCCGCGCCCGCAGGTCTTCGATCAATTCGGCACCGTACCGGTCGGCGCTCAGGAGCTCGGCGAGGCGGATGGCCAGCAGACCGAGCTCCTCCCCTTGAGCCGGATTGCGAATGCTCGTCTCCAGGCTCCTCTCGACCGTCAGCTCGAAGACCCCCCAGGTGTGGAAGCGGGACGAGTTGTCCAGCAGGAACTGCCGCTGCTCCGGGGAGGTCATCCGCGTCAGCTCGACGAAGAGAGCCGGGGCGTCCGCCCTCTCGCCGGTCAGGAGGTGCTCGCGCTTCCAGAGCGCCGGCTCGGTGCCCTTGAAGGCGGACGCGTAATCCGTCGCCATGACGGGCCAGGGCAGGACCTCGGCGAGCTTCCTCGCCACCGGACCCGTACGGTGGCGCATCCATCCCTGGAACCGGCGACGGCAGGTGGCGCAGCTCGCGAAGTGATCCAGCATCTCCAGATGCTCCCTCGACAGCGACAGCAAAAATTCCTCCAAAAGGAAATCATTGGGGTGGATCTTCAACGGCCCGCCTCCTCTCTCGGTTGGGTCAGGTTTCGCCTCTAGAAGATAGTTGCCGCAGACCGGGGAAAAGTGACAACCCGGGGAGGAAAAAAGCCGGCGCCGGCCCGGGCCCACCGGCGCCCGACGAACCTGATCCCGCTACTTATACCCGTTCGGATCCATCTGGCTCCCGGCATCTGATGCCGAAAACGACGTCGGATTGCCGAAACCAGGACCTCCAAACGGATCCGAGCTGCTCCCTGCCTTCAAGTTGCCCCCCCTTCCTTGCGGCCTGCCCGTAGGAGCGAACAGCCCCGCCAGCCACTCCCAGGCAGTGGAGATGCCCGCCGCCCGCGCGGGGGTGGGCTGGCCGGCGCGGGGCAGGGCGAAGGCGGCCGAGACGACCAGGTTGACCAGAGCGAAGGCGACGACGGCCGAACGGATCTTGCGCGACATGAAAGCTCCTCTCCTCGGCGGGCCGGAGTTCGGCGGTCGCCATTGACCGCCCTCCTCCCACCTACCTTGAAGAGTGGCACTTCTTCCCTCAAAGCGTGCCATCTTTCAAGCGCGAGGCGGATTTGTCCGCTCGGCACGTTCAAAGAGGGCGCAAAGGAGAGACTTCGGAGGGTGCGCGAGGGCGAAAACGCCCTCAGCGACCGGGCGGCTTCGACGGCGCGGCCGGCTTGGACGTCGGCGCCTCGCCCTGCGGCGGCCGCAGGGTGAAGCCGAGCTGGCGGAAGAGCTCGATCTGGTCGTTGACGATCCAGGTCTCGCGGATCTTGCCGCCGGCCAGCCGGAAGAGGGTGATCCCCATCACCTCGACCGGCTTGCCGCTCCCATCGCTCCCCTTCTGCGTGGCGCGGACCGTGTACCGAGCGGCGACGCGGTCCCCCTCGGCCACCACGTCGGCGACGGCGTAGCGGATGTCCTGGAAGAGCTCGCGGGCGCGGCGCTGCGACTCGCGGATCGCCGCCGATCCCTGAACGCCGGCGGCCGTTCCCGGCGTGCGATCGACGAAATCGGGGCCGATCACCTGGTCGAGCTCGTCGAGCGTGCCGCCGCTCAGGATCTGGAGGTAATGGCGCACCACGGCCTTGTTGGCCTCCGGAGTGTCCGCGGGCGGCGCCGGTGGAACCTGCGCCAGGATGGGGAGGGCGGCGAGGAGGAGCACGGAGAGGACGAGCAGGATTTTACAGAGCCGTTGCTCATGAGGGCTCCGAAGGAGCCCAGGCATGTAGCCTGGGGCGTGAGCCCC
This sequence comes from Thermoanaerobaculia bacterium, assembly GCA_036271335.1. Taxonomy (GTDB): domain Bacteria; phylum Acidobacteriota; class Thermoanaerobaculia; order Multivoradales; family UBA5704; genus DATARR01. The sequence continues at coordinate 4,097 of DATBAW010000320.1, read as the reverse complement.
AGGAAGAGCGGCCCACCCAACCCGCGAGCCCCGAAGGGGCGACAGACGAACGCTCGGAGACACGCTGCCGTCGCCCCTTCGGGGCTCGGGGAGCTCTCGCAACGGTCCTACCTGGGGCTGACGCCCCAGGCTACATGCCGTTGCCCCTTGCGGGGCCAATCCGGAGCAAGATCTACAGCGTCTCAAAGCACCCCCTTCCGCCGCCGCAGCGCGCCTCGTCGGCCACCCGACCGTCCGGCCCCAGGCAGGTCATCGTCAGGCTGCACCAGCAGAAGCCGTCCTGCGCCTGAAACCCGGCGAGGTCGGGCTCGACGTCGATGAACATCCCCCTCCGGCGCAGATTCGCGCAGCAGGCGCGGGGGCCGGTCGGGTTCGCGTCGGTGGCGAGGTTCATGGCGTCATCCGTCCTCTTTAACCTTCGTCCGCGAGGAGCCCGGCCGCGGCGGTCAGCGCCCGCTTCACGGCCACCCGCGCGAGCTGGATCTTGTAGTGGTTTCCCTCCAGCGAGAACGCCGTCCGCACGGCGGCGTCGGCCACCGCGGCCACCAGCGGGGCATCGAGCGCCTTCCCTTTCAGCGCCTCGGCGGCGTCGGCGGAGATCCAGGGCATCGGCGCTACCTGACCGAGCACCACCCGTGCCTGCGCCACCTTGCCGTCCGGGCCCGTCTCCAGCGCCACGGCGGCAGAGGCGAGCGGCCAGTCGAGCGTCTCGCGCTGGCGCACCTCGTAGCTGGCGATCTTGCGGCCGGCGGCCGGCGGCAGCAGGATCTCGGTGAGGATCTCGCCCGGCCGCAGATCGTGCTCGCGCTCCCCCTCCGTCTTCGGGATGCGGTAGATCTTCTCGAGCTCGACCCGCCGCTCCCCCGCCGGCCCGAACAGCACCGCCTGCGCGCCCACCGCGATCAGCACCGGCGCCAGCGTCGAAGGGGAGACGAAGTACGCGGGCCCCGTATTGCCGAGGATCGCGTGGTAGCGGTAGTCGCCGATCGGAATCATCGACTTGCCGTCGAGCAGGCCGAGCAGGCCGAAGCCGTTGCGGTAGTACCAGCAGCGCGGGCGCTGGAGGAGGTTGCCGCCGAGCGTCGCGACGTTGCGGATCTGCGGCCCGGCGAGACGGCCGGCCGCGGCGGTGACGGCCGGATACTCGAAGCCGAGCGCGGCGTCCGCCGCCAGATCGTCGAGCACCATCAGCGCGCCGATCCGCAGGCCGCCCAGGCCGTCCTTGGCGCGATCCGGGCGGACGTTGGCCAGGCCGGCGATCCCCTTGAGGTTGACCAGCCGTTTCGGCGTCTCGACGCCCGACTTCATCAGCGCCAGCAGATCGCTGCCGCCGGCGAGCGGCGCCGCGGCGGCCGGATCGGTCCCCAGCAGCTTCACCGCCTGCTCGCGCGTCGTCGGGCTCGCGTATTCGATCCGGTGCATCACGCCGCCGCCTTGGGAGGAGGGGGTGCGCTCAGCGCGTCGAGCACCCGCCGCGGCGTCAGCGGCACCCAGGGAACGCGGACGCCGACGGCGTTGGCCACCGCGTTGGCGATCGCCGCCAGCGGCGAGACCGCCGGCGGCTCGCCGACGCCGATCACGCCGCGCTCGTCATAGCCGGGGCCGGTCATCATCCGCACCACCAGCTCGCCGACGTCGCCGATGCCCGCCATCTGATAGCTCTCGAAATCGTGGTTGAGGGTGATCCCGGTCACCGGATCGGTGATCTTCTCCTCGGCGAGCGCGGTCGAGATCCCCAGCACCAGGCTGCCGTAGACCTGGCTCTCGGCGGTCTTGAGGTCGACGATCAGGCCGCAGTCCTGCACCGCCACCATCTTCTGGACCTTGACGATCCCGGTCTCGACGTCCACCAGCACGTCCGCCATCTGCACGCCGCCGACGCCGCCGGAGGTCAGCTCGCCCGGCCCCGGATTGGCGCCGGTGGCGGTGACCGGCGTGCGTCCGAACAGGCCCAGCGCCTGCCGCCAGGTCAGCGCCCGCGCCGGCGCCGCCTTGACGCGGATCTTCCCCTCGGCCGCCTCCAGCTCCGCGGGCTTCGCCTTCAGCTCCGGCGCCGCCTTCGCGAACACCTGGCCGAGCGCATTGAGCGCCGCCCGCCGGGTGGCCGCCGACACCCCTCCGACCGTCGTGCTCCCCCCCGAGCTGCTGGAGGCCGGATAGCGGCTGTCGCCGATCCGCGCCTGGACGGCGTCGAGCGGCAGACCCAGGGTCTCGGCGAGGACGATCGCGATCACCGTGGCGGTGCCGCCGCCGGTGTCCTGCGAGGCGATCCGGGCCTCCGCCGTGCCGTCCGGATGGATCACCACCTCGCAGTTGCTGCGATGGCCGCCGCCGCTCCAGGCATGGAGCGACAGGCCGAGACCGCGCTTGATCGTTCCCTTGGCGTCGCCGCGCGGATGCCAGCGCTGGCGCCAGCCCATGAGCTGCTCGGCGACGGCCAGCTCCTCGCGGTAGGTCTTCTCCAGCGGGCCGGTGAGCGGCAGGTTCTGGGTCACGACGTCGAGCGGGTCCATCCCCAGGGCCGCCGCGAGATCGTCGAGCGCGCTCATCGTCAGATAGCACCCCTGCGGATGATCGAGCCCAGGCCAGGCGCGCGCGCTCGCCTTGTTGGTGGGCACGGCGACGTGCTGCTGCTTGCGATTGGGGATCTGGAAGACGTACGGCAGCGGCGGATTGCCGGCGCTCCCCGGTCCGCCCGAGCCCCACGACTTCGAGATCCAGGCGGTGAGCGTGCCGTCCTTCTTCGCCCCCACCTCGATCTCGGCGAAGGCCGACGGCCGGTCGCCCGCCACCGTCAGCTCGGCGTGGCGGTCGAGCATCAGCTTCACCGGCGCGCCGGCCAGCTTGGCGAGCCTGGCGCACTCGATGCCCCAGCGGTCGACGGAAACCTTGCTGTCGAACGCGCCGCCCACGTGATCCGCGATCACGCGCACGTTGGCGGCGGAGATCCCCAGACCCTCGGCCAGCTGCGAGGCGGCGCCCGCGACCCCCTGCGTCGAGCACCAGGCGGTGAGGTGGCCGGGCTCCGTCCAGTGGCAGATCTGACCGTGCGCCTCCATGCAGTTGTGGGCCACCGGCGGCGCGTTGTACCTCCCCTTCATCCGCACCTCGGCGGCGGTCATCGCCGCGGCGGCGTCCCCCTCGGCCTCCTCCTTGCCGGGATCGGTCTTCGGAGCGGCGGCGAGGTTCGCCTCGGTGACGAAGTGGGGCAGCACCTCGTACTCGACCTTGATCGCCCGCACGGCATCCTCGGCCTGCGCCTCCGTCGTCGCGGCCACCGCGGCGACGTCGTCGAGCGCCCACTGGATCTCGCTCCCCGCGTCCTGGATCACCCGCACCGCCTTCACCCCCGGCATCGCCCTGGCGGCCGAGACGTCGAGCGACTTGATCCGCGCGTGGGCGTGCGGGCAGCGCAGCATCCGGGCCCAGAGCATCCCCGGCGGCTTGAGGTCGTAGGTGTACCTGGCGCGGCCGCTCGCCTTGGCGGGACCGTCCAGGCGGGAGATCCGCTGGCCGATCAGCCGGCGGTCCTGGGCCTCGGGCCAGGAGGGGGCGGCCGTCTCGGCGGGAGCTTCCGGCTCAGCCATGGGGCGGCTTCTCCTTCGGTTCCGCCTTCGCCTTGGGCTCCGGCTTGGGAGGAGCCTCCGGGGCGGGAAAGACGAGGCGGTCGTCGCTGCCGATGTCGAGGTTGTCGTCGTCCATGTGCGGCGCTGCGGCGATCACCGCCTGGCGCAGGCCGGGGTAGGCGCCGCAGCGGCAGAAGTTGCCGGAGAGGCCATGGTGGACGTCCTTGAGATTCGGGGTCGGCGTGTGGTCGAGCAGCGCCTTGGCGGCCATCACGAAGCCCGGCGTGCAGAAGCCGCACAGCTGGGCGTCGTTCTCGACGAAGGCCGCCGACAGCGGATGCAACCGGCCCGGCTTGGCGAGCCCCTCGATGGTCTCGATCGGCTGCCGCTGCACGTCGATGGCGAGCAGGCTGCACGCATAGACCGCCTTGCCGTTGAGGATCACCGTGCAGGCGCCGCAGGTGCCGCGGTCGCAGACCCGCTTGGCGCCGGTGAATTCGAGCTCCTCGCGCAGGGCGTCGAGCAGCGTGG
>DATBAW010000319.1:0-4797 GCA_036271335.1 Thermoanaerobaculia bacterium | reverse complement strand
GAATCAGACCGCGCGGCGCACCGGGGCCCGCAGGAGAACCACCGATTCCAGCCCGGCCGCCGCGCGCAGCGACGTCCAGGGGATGCCCGCGAGCAGGTCGCGGAATCGCCCCTGGAACCCCTGCCGGCCGGTCTCATGGATGAACCTCGCAAGGCCGTGCAAGCGTCCGGGCGTCGGCCGTCCCGAGATCTCCCAGGGGTGGACCACCGCCACCGGCAGCCCCCCTTCCTCGGCGTGGCCGATCGTCGCGCCGACCAGCCGCTTGGGATCGACCAGGCGGCCGGTCCAACTCCCCGCCGGCAGGCGCAGCGGGCCGCCGAAGGTCAGCGGCGGAAACTCGAGGAGGGACGCCTGGAGCTCGTCGCCGTCCCAGCGCAGGCGCGAGGCGAAGCGCGGATTGCCCGGCCGGCCGGCGAGCGGGCAGGGGGAGAGCGAGCTGTCGTAGAAGAAGCCCGCCTCGGCCACGATCGGCAGCCGCGCGCTGGCGAGGCTGCGCAGCGACCATTCCGGCGCCCGGAAGCCGAGCACCGGCTCTCCCGTGATGTCCTCCAGGACGTCCTTGGAGCGCTCGACGTCGGCCCGGAACGCCTCGAGCGTCCGCTCGCAGGCGCGCAGGTGGAGATAGCCATGGCTCCCCACCTCGTGGCCGGCGGCGACGATCTCGCGGATCCGCCTCGGCAGCCGCTCCGCCACCTCGCCGAGCACGAAGAAGGTCGCCGAGCAGCGCGCCTTCGCCAGCGTCTCCAGCACTTCGGGCAGCAGCCAGTCCAGCTCCTCTGGGAGCACCGGCCGGTCCGCGGGATTCACATACTGGGGCACCAGGCAGGTGTGGTACCACTCCTCCACGTCCACGGTGAGAGCACAGTCGAACGGCCCCTTCAGACGCGATACGCGCGGAGCTTCTGGCGCCATTCTGGATCTCCCCTTTCGGTCCCCGGCGGCTCTCCAGGGCAAATGAAAACTGCCCGGATGTCATGCATGCAACGTGCCGGTGACGGAGCGATGGTACCTGGAGAGATGGCACCCTGGTTTCAGGGCTGGACGCCGTCCGCCGCGAGCGGCCCGAGGACCGACTCGATGCCGTTCGCGGTCCGTCCCACCACCAGCGACCATTCGTCCGCCAGCAGGGAGAGCCGCTCGTCCTCGACCTCTAGAGCGGAGGCGTGCCGCGCCTGGGCGATCGTCGCCAGGAAGGACTGCGCGTGGCGCAGGTCCGCGACCACCGCCCGCACCTCCGCCCGCGTCGGCGACTCCGGCCAGTCCGGCCACCGCCCGGCCCCCTCCAGCAGCATGTCGTAGAGGAGTTGGCCGACCGCCTCCAGGGCGGCCCGGTCGCCCGCCTGGGTGAAATGCATCAGGAACGTGCTGCGGAAGGCCGCGTGCTCCTCCCAAGGAGCGAGTTGCGAAGCCTGCGGGGAGCCGGGGGAGGCAGACTCGGGAGTCAGCTCGGACATGGACTCGATCTCCTTGCGCGGTCCGGTCCGGTGGTCGCCTTCGGACACCTCGCCGCGCCGTCTGGTTAAGCCATTGCAGGTGAATGCTATGTGGACACGGTACATTCACCATGAATGTATCTTGTAGACACGAGTTTGTCTAGGCTGCGGTGATGCCGAAGCGAGACGGCACCCTACGCGAAAAGCAAAAACACACCACGAAGGGAGGACTTACCCGGGAGACCGCCTACCTCTACGAGGATGAGGAAAGGGCTCTCGAGGACCGGGCCTCCCGCGAGCGCTGCTCGAAATCCGAGGTCATCCGGCGCGCCCTGCGTTCCTACCTCAGCGTCGAGGATTGAAGCCGGGACGGCATCGATACGTTTCCGCGCAGTCTGCGCGACGAAAATAACGGCTCATCGAAGGGTTTTGTAGAGACGTTCCCAGCCCGTCCACGACACATTTCCATAGGCCACGGGGACGGCGGGACGTCTCCGCCGGAGAGGAAACCTTTCCTTCTTCCACCACCTGCGAGAAGACCACCGCGATGACCGCTTGATGGGAGCCGCTGCCTGTCCGGAAGACTTTGGCCGTCGGCGCCGGCCATCCCTCCGGCGGAGACGTCCCGCCGTCCCCGTGGCCTATGGAAACATGTCGTGGACAGGCTGGGAGCGTCTCTACAAAAAGCTTTGGATAGCGAATTTTCTGGCGGGCAGATTCCTAGTACCCCCGATCCCACCGAAAGCTTCCCTCGGCGCCGCCCAGGACGGGTATGATGGCTTCATGGAACAGGCCCAACCCAAACCGTTCCTGACCCCTGAGGAATACCTGGAAATCGAGCGGGAGGCCGAAACCCGCAGCGAGTATCTTGACGGCGAGATGTTCGCCATGTCAGGCGGGAGCCGCGAGCACAACCTCATCGGCACCAACCTCGTCCGCGAGCTCAGCCTCCAGTTGAAGCGGCGCCCCTGCGAGGTCTATTCGAACGACCAGCGCGTCCGCGTGCCGGAGACCGGCCTCTACACCTACCCGGACATCGTCGTGGTCTGCGGCGACCCGCTCTTCGAGGACGAGGCCGTCGACACCCTCCTCAACCCGCTCCTGATCGTCGAGGTCCTCTCCCCCACCACCGAGGCCTACGACCGCGGGAAGAAGTTCGAGGGCTACCGGACGATCCCCACCCTGACCGAGTACGTCCTCGTCTCGCAGCACAAGCCCCAGGTCGAGCAGTACCTCCGCCAGGACAGCCAGCATTGGCAGTTCACCGCCACGTCCGGCCGGGAGCGCTCGGTCTCCCTCGCCTCGATCCAGTGCGAGCTGGCGCTGGCCGAGATCTACGACAAGGTGGCCCTCGGCTAGGCCTGCGTGAGCCCCCAAATGAACCGCAACTTCGTTCCGGTCTGCCGCATACTCCGCAAGGCGGATCAACAGCCCGCGCGGACTTACCTCATATCCGGACAGCCATACCGCCAACCTCACGCCATTGGCGGCACACCTTCAGAGGTATACCGCATATCTCAATGGTCATACCGCATATCTTCTGCGGTCTGCCGCTAACCTCGGCATCTACACGGTACCTTCCGAGCGCTATACCGCTAGTCAGCCTGGGCCAGTCTCCTCAGAACCGGTAGATGCGGCATGCCTCGCGGGGTATGCGGCAACTTTCGTGACATGCGAGTCCTTTGAGGGTAGACTTGCGGCATCCATTTCGGAGGAAGATCCATGGAATCGCACCTGACTCTGGCCTCGATCCGGTCCAGCCTGGAAGCGCAGATCGCCCATCACCGCGAGCAGGAGGCGATCCACGCCGAGCGCGAAACGTTCCACCGCGACCGGCGGGCCGAACATGCGGCAGAGCTGGCGCAGCTCGTCCATCACCTGGAGACCTTCACGGCGAGCGCCAACAGCGCCGCGCAGCTCGCCGCCCGCCTCCCCCTCGCCACCGCTCCTCCGCTCCCCACCGACGACCTGCCGCCGCGCAGCCTCTCGACCAACAAGCTGGTGGCGAGGGTGATCGCGGACAAGGCTCCCGACGAGCCCTTCACCCTGCGCACTATCACCGCCGAGGTCAACCGCCGCTTCGCCTCCCGTCTGAAGAAGCCGCTCGACGGCCGCCAGGTCTCGGTCTCCCTCCGCTGGCTCTCCCAGACCGGACGCATCTTCCGACTGGAAAAAGGAAAACCGCACTCGGCGTCGAAGTATGTCCGGCAGCGGCCTCCCACTTGACCTCGCAGGTAATTGACCCTCCCTCCTCCCCGGCATGAGGATCTCGACTGCGGCGAATGATTTGCCGCAATTTTCTGAAGCTGAGAAGGAGGAAGTGAGATGAAAAAGTCAATTCCGTTCGCAATGCTGCTGGCCGTGACGGCTCTCCCCGCGCTCGCCGCTCCGAAGACGGATGGGCACTGTGCCCAGATCCACGCGGTGATCATCGACGCCCAGGTCACCGACGGCTGCACCAGCCCCAACAACTTCTGCGCCGCCGGGGTGGTCCTCGGCGATCACGGGCTGAACGGCAAGACCTACTTCACGACCGACAGCGCCATCGTCGGCCCTCCGACCCGGCCGGGGTCGATCGCCGCCAGCGGCATCCTGGTCTACACGCTGAACCGCGGCACCCTGACGGCGCGGGAGAGCGGCCTCTCGCTCGGCACCTACTTCTCGAACTTCGACGAGATCCTCTCCGGGACCGGCGACTTCGCCGGCGCCACCGGCCACTTCTGGCTCGCCGGCCAGCAGGTCAACAACCATTTCGAGACCGACGTCACCGGCGTCCTCTGCCGGCCGTAGGCTTTCGCCTCGACGATCCCTTCGAGGTACCCTTCGAGAATAATCTCGCACCTTACGTCCGCGAGGAGCATGGCGGCCGGCCGCCATGCTCCTCGGGCCAGGGAGCCGCAGTGACGCTTCATCACGAGATCCCCTCTCAGCCCACCCCCGGCCCCGCCTTCGGAGAGACCCTCCGCACCTATCGCCGTAGCGCCGGCCAGCCGCAGTTGGAAGCCGCCCTCGCGGCCGGCATCTCGCAGCGCCATCTCAGCTTCCTCGAGACCGGCCGCTCCCAGCCCAGCCGCGGCGTGGTGCTGGCGCTCGGCGGCACGCTCGGGCTGTCGCTGGCGCAGCAGAACGAGATGCTGCTGGCGGCCGGCTTCGCGCCGATGTTCCAGCCGGAAGGGCGCGAGCGCAAAGAGCTGGCGATGATCGAGGACGCGCTGCTGGCCTTCCTGGAAACGCACGAGCCCTACCCCGCCATCCTCCTCGAGGACGCGATGTGGATCAGAAAGGGCAACCGGGGCGCCGCCCGCCTCTGGTCGGCCATCCGCGGCGTGCCGGTGCCGGAGGTGCCGCGGGACAACGTGTTCGA
>DATBAW010000318.1:0-8350 GCA_036271335.1 Thermoanaerobaculia bacterium | reverse complement strand
TACTTCTTCAGCTCGGGCCAGACCTCCGCCAGCGGTTTCCGCGCGCCGCGGCAGATCCAGACGTCGAAGTGTTCGTAGGGCATCGAGTAGGGGTGCTCGACGTGTCCCGCGTATTCGACGCTCTGGAAGAGCTCCTGGAGCCGCGCACGGTGGTCGTCCATCACGATCATCACGTCACCCGTGTAGCCCCGCGGCCCCCAGAGGAAATAGCTGAGATGGCCGCTGATCGCCTTGGGCAGGCCGAGCGCCGGTCCGTAGTGATCGATCGCGCCGGCCTGGCCGTAGTTCTGGCCGAAGATGGCGGCCCTCTTCTGGTCCTCCGGCGGCAGGGAATGGTAGATCCGCGCCACCGTCTGCGCCATCTCGGGCCAGCCGAAACGGTCGGCCATCAGCTGCGGCAGCGGTCCCAATTCATGATTCTCGACCTTCGGCTGCGACATGCCGATCGCCTGCGAGTAACGGATCATCGCCTCCGGCGGCAGCAGGGGCACGAAGAGCGGGGCCATCACCGCGCCGGAGAGGGCGAGCGCCACGGCATACGCGGGCTTGACGAAGCGCCGCGCGGCGGTCCACCGATCGAGCCAGCGCTCCAGGGCCACGCCGCCGCCGGCGAAGAGCATGGCGTAAGCCGGCGCCGGATAATAGATGCGGCCGTCGAACAGGAACATCTCGAGCAGCACCCCCACGAAGGCGATCCCCAGCGCCCGCCAGCGCCGCCCCTCGCGGTCGGCCAGGAACCAGACCAGCCCGCCGAGCCAGAGCGGCAGCGCGACGAGATTGAACGCCACGGCGTCCTGGATCATGAACTGGAGCGGATTGAGGCTGGGATCGCGGCCGTCCGCCTTGACGTTGGCCAGCATCTCGAAATGCGGAAAATGATGCTGGACGTCCCAGATCAGGTTCGGCAGATAGATCAGCATCGCGACCACCCCGCCGAGCCAGAACCAGGGCGAGCGGAAAGCCTTGCGCGCCGGCGTGAGCAGCAGGCCCGCCACCATGGCGATGCCGAAAAAGGCCATGGTGTGCTTGTTGAGCATGCCGAGGCCGCAGAGGGCGCCGAAGAGGAGCCACCCCTGCGGCCAGGGGGTGCCGGACGCCTCGGCGCGCACGATCCGGATCACCACCCACGCGGCGCCGGCCCAGAAGAGCTGATCGAGCGCGTTCATCGAATGGAAGCTGTGGATCAGCATCCACATCGGCGCCACCAGCACGCCGAGCGCCGCGATCCCTTGCGCGAAGCGCTTGCCGCCGAGATCGCGGGCCATCAGGCCGGTCATCACCACCAGGGCGGCGCCGGAGAGCGCGGGGAGCAGGCGGAGCGCGAGGAGCGAGTCGCCGAGCGCCGCGCGGATCAGCGCCGTGATCGCCGGAAAGAGCGGGGGCATGTCCACGAAGCCCCAGGCCAGATGCTCGCCGCAGGCGAGGTAATAGAGCTCGTCGCGAAAATAGCCGTAGCCGAAAAGTCCGGTGGTGACGAGGTGGAGCGCGAGCTTGACGGCGGCCAGGAACAGCACGAGGCCGAGCCCGGCGGCCAGCACCCGGCGATCGGCGGCGGCACGCGCCGGCAGCCCGCGTTCGCCGGTGGGGGAGAGCTGAATCGTCGTATCCATGAGCGGTTCCTCCGAAGGTTCGTCCTGCGCCCTCAGGATCGCCGAACGCGCCGTGGCGCCCAACCCGCCTGGGACGAGCGGGACGAGACGGTGGGTGAGCGGGATCTGACGGGGACGAACGATTCCAGCCCGGTAACGATTTCCCGCTCGCCGCCGCCTATGGAGATGAGCAGGGTCTTAGCTACTCATGCACAACTATCTAAACCGTTGACGCAATGCTGTGGCGAACCTATGATGATTTCTATCCCTTTTGATGGTTGCCCTCTCGGCTGGACGGCACGAGAGCCGGCGTCAACCCTTGGTTCAATTCACCCATCGACGCGCTCATTCTGGCGCGTCAAAGAAACGAGAGGTTTATCATGATTGGTGTCATTCCGCGTTTTCATGGCTTGATTCGGGGTCTGGAAGGGGTCGGCTCTTCCGCTCAGTTCGAAGGCCGGTTCGGCCGGATCTTCCGCACGCTCCCCCCCGCGCGCTCCAAGGACGGCGAGGATCTCAAGAAGCTCGCCGCGAGGATGGTGGCGGATCCCGATCCGCCGACCCCGGAAACGATACTCGACGACGAGGAGAACCGCGGCATCAGCGCCGGCTACACGTATCTGGGCCAGTTCATCGATCACGACCTGACGTTCGATCCGAACAGCAGCCTGGACAAGCAGAACGATCCGAACGCCCTGGTGGATTACCGCACGCCCCGCTTCGACCTCGATTCCATCTACGGCCGGGGTCCCGACGACCAGCCCTATCTCTACCAGGACGATGGCCTGCATCTGCTCCTCGGCAAGCAGCTGACCGGCAACCCCCACGATCCCGGCACTCACGACCTGCCGCGCAACGCGCCCGCGACCGGGCGGCGGCGGGCGCTGATCGGCGATCCACGCAACGACGAGAACGTGATCGTTTCCCAGCTCCAGGGGATCTTCCTGCGCTTCCACAACCGCGTCGTGGACCTCCTGAAGGGGACCGACGCGACGTTCGGCGACGTGCAGCGGTTCGTGCGCTGGCACTATCAGTGGGTGATTCTGAACGATTTCCTGCCGACGATCATCGGCCAGGACACGCTGTTCAACATCCTGCCGCATCTCAAGAACCACACCACCATCTCCAAGGACAAACCCGACCTGCACTTCTACAATCCGCGCAACGATCCCTTCATGCCCGTCGAGTTCTCGGTGGCGGCCTACCGTTTCGGTCATTCCATGGTGCGGCCGATCTACCGGCTCAACACCACGCTCGCCGACCGCTTCGTCATCTTCTCGGTCGCTCCCGGCGTGCCCAACCTGACCGGTTTCGGCGAGTTCCCGAGCGAGTGGGCGATCGACTGGTCGCTGTTCTTCGATTTCGGCAACCATCCGCCGACCACCGGGCCCACCCGGGTACAGCTGGCGTACAAGATCGATACGTCGCTGGTCAATCCGTTGGGGAGCCTGCCGCCCGTCATCGCCGCGCAGGTGCCGTCGCTGGCGGCGCGCAACCTCCTGCGCGGCTGGCGCATGGGGCTCCCCTCCGGGCAGGCCGTGGCGCGGGCCATGGGGCAGAAGGTGATCTCTGACGACGATCTGCGGGTCGGCAAAGCGACGGAGGATGACACCAAGAAGAACATCCGGCTGGTGGACGTTTCATCCACGTTCAAGGACAACGCTCCACTCTGGTATTACATCCTGGCCGAGGCCCAGCAGGAATTCAAGGACAACGACACTCACATCCATCTCGGACCGGTGGGCGGGCGGATCGTCGGCGAGGTGTTCGCCGGCCTGATGCTGGGCGACAAGCATTCGTTCCTCAACCAGGATCCGACCTGGAAGCCCTTCCAGGAGTTCGCTCCCGGCGGCAAGTTCGGCATCGTCGAGCTGATCTCGCAGGCGATGAAGGCGTAGGCTTCGGCGCCCGGACCGCTCCCCCTGGCGCATCGGCGGCAGGGGGAGGGTAGCGGCTCCATTTGGCTCCTTCCGCCTTCGGCGCCCGGGCATCAATGCCCGGGCTACAGTGGAAACGAAAAGCCGGCTGAAGCCGACTCCAAAAGCGGCCGGAGGGATTGAGCCTCCTTCAGGAGGCTTCTTGGTTCAAGTGTAGCCCGGGCCTTCAGGCTGCCTTCAGGCCCGGGCGGGGCGGGCACGTCCCAAGGTAGGATTCCCGGATGACGACGCTCGCCGCCTCTGGCCTGACCTCTCTCGACGCGGTCCTCGCCGAGCGGGCCGCTCAGGCTCCTGAAGCGCTCGCGTTCGTGGAAGGCCCGGCGCGGCTGAGCTACGGAGCGCTCCGGGCCGAGGCCGAGGCGCTGGCCGGCGGACTGGCTCGTCTGGGCGTCGGCCGGCAGGAGCGCGTCGCCCTCTTCCTGCCGGCGGGGCTCGACTTCATCCGCGTCTTCTTCGCCCTCCAGCACCTCGGGGCGGTCTCCTGCGCCTTCGCACCTGGAATGCCCCCGGAGACGGCCGCCCGCCGTGCCGCGCGGGTGCGGCCCTGCCTCGCGCTGGTGGCCGGTCCTGAGTCTGGAGATCTCGCGAACGCCCTGGCGGAGGCCGGATTGCGCTGCGTGGAGCTGTCGTCCGTGCCCTCCGCGCCCGCTCTGCCCAGACCCACGGCGAGCGGCGAGGACATCGCTTTCCTCCAACCCACCTCCGGCACCTCGGGCGAGCCGCGCGCGGCGGTGATCACGCAGGCCAACGCCCTCGCCGCTCTGGCGGCGGCTCGCGAGAGGCTGGCGATCGGCCCGCGCGACGTCCTGGTGAGCTGGGTGCCGCCGTGGCACGATCTCGGCCTGCTCCGGTTCGTGCTCGGTCCGGTGTTCTTCGGCGTCCCCTGCCACTTGGTGCCGCCGGCCATCCGGACGATCCCGCTCTGGCTGCGTACGGCTTCCGAGGTGAAGGCCACCATCCTCGGCGCGCCGGACTTCGCCTGGCGGCTCGCCACGCGGCTGGTCGATCCGGCGGGCCTCGACCTCTCGTCCCTGCGCTACGCGACCAACGGCGGCGAGCCGGTCCGCCAGAGCACCATTCTCGCCTTCGAGGAGCGCTTCGGCGTGCCGGGAGTGATCCGTCCCGGCTACGGGCTCGCCGAGGCGACCCTGGGCGTGACCGGCGGCCGGCCCGCCGAGGCGCTGCGCGTGGACGACAGCGGCAACGTCTCCTGCGGCCGACCGTTCCCGGGCGTCGAGGTGCGGATCGCCGAGGAACCCGGCGAGACAGAGGGCATGGGCGAGATCCTGGTCCGCGGCCCCGCCGTCTTTGCCGGCTACTTCGACGCGCCGGAGGAGAGCGCCGAGATCCTCCGCGGCGGCTGGCTCCATACCGGCGACACGGGCCGGCTCGACGCGGACGGACACCTCTACGTCTTCGGCCGGCGGCGGGCGATGCTCAAGCGGGGAGGCGCGCCGCTGGCGCCGCGCGAGGTGGAGGAGGCTGCCGCGGACGTCCCGGGGGTACGGGCGATCGCCGCGGTCGGGCTGCCTCCGCTGCCCGGCGCCGCGACCGAGGAGATCGCCGTGGCCGTCGAAGCCGATCCTGCGGCGGAGCCCTCAGGGCTCGCGGCCGACGTGGCGGCGGCGATCGGGAGAGCGCTCGGCTTCGCTCCCGATCGGGTGGTTGTGCTGGCGCCGCGGACCCTGCCGCGCACCGCCAACGGCAAGATCCGCTACTCCGAGCTGCGTCGCGAGCTGATCGCCGGCGATCTCGAACGGCGCGGGGCCGTGCGGTTCAGCCTGTTCAGCCAAGGCCGGCCGGCGGAGTGAGCCCCAGCAGGGAGCGCAGCAGGCCCAACCCGAGCTCGCCGGGGGATGCCAGGAGATAGCCCTCGAGCCAGCGGGCCGCGGCGGCGGCCAGGGCGCTCTCCTGGATTTCCTCCTGCGCGGCGGCCAGCTCTTCGCCGATCTCGATTTCCACCCAAGTCCCCTGCCAACGCGCCACCATGGGTCGCAGGGGCGCGCCGGTGAGCCGCGCCAGGGCGAGAGGACCGCGCGCCACCTCCAGGGTGTGGCCAAGACAGGGCGCGCCGAGCCCTGGGACCGGCGCGGCGTCGAACGCCACCACCACGAAGCCGCCGGCGGACAGATGGGCGATGGCGCGCCGCAGCGCCGCCGCCCGCCGCTGGCCGTCGCCCTCGATCGAGAGCACCGCCACCGGCGGCTCGGGAGGATAGAGGAAGCCCAGGCGCAGGATGAGCGCCGGACCGGCCAGACGCTCGACCGCCGCGGTGAGGGCCTGCACGGGACCGACGTGAAAGAACCCCAGGATCATCGGTGGCCTGAGGCCGGCGAAAGCGGCGGGAGACCGTACCAGCGGCCGGCTCGGCGCGAGGCCCGACGTCCGGATCCTCGCGGTCAGCAGCCGGTTGCGGGCCTCGGTCGCGCCGATGGTCCAGGCGACGCGGGACGCCGCGCCGGCCGCGAGGTGAGGGAAGAGAGCCTGGATCTGCGCCGGGCTGGGCCAGCGGCGCGACAGCCGGTTGCGCAACGATCCCAGGGCTCCGGCCGCCGACAGCGCCAGCCGAGGGTGGCTCGCGGCCAGTCGCTCGAGACCCCGCTCCAGGGCGTCGAAGGTCTGACGCGCGCGGCTCAACGGAGCCCGGCGCGCAGGTGAGCGACGAGCCGGCCGACGGTGAGGGGAGCGCCCTCGAGCAGATCGGCGGTCTGGATGCCGAACCGCCGCTCGCAGTCGAGGAGCAGCTCGACCATCGCGATCGAATCCAATCCCAGGCCGCCCGTGCCCAGCCGCAGCTCGTCCGCCAAGACGCCGTGCGCGCCGCTCGCCGCGACGGGGGAGCGTTCGCGCAGAAGCGTCCGCACCTCGCCGTCGATGTCCGTTCCCGTCCGCATGGCCTGGAAGTCTACGCCAGCCCCTCCCGATCCAGGCTCCCGGCATCGTCTATACTTTGACCCGCTCGCGCTGAAGGAAACGGCATGGGCGGCCATGGGCGGCATGGACGAAGAGGCGGCGGTCCCTCCAGGAAAGGGACGATCAGGAAAGGGGACGGATGGGCCTTCTGACGCAGAACCGGCAGCTCCTGCTCTACACGCTCTGGGCGAACCGCCTGGTCCTGGAGACCGCCGCGGGCATCCCCCACGAGGCCCTGACCCGCGACGCCGGCGTGAGCTTCGGCTCGCTGCTCGGCACGATGGCGCACATCCTCCGCTCGCAGCGCCGCTGGCTGGCGCGCTTCACCGGCCAGGCGCTTCCTGATCACGTCGAGTTCCCGGATCTCGAATCGCTCTCCGCCGGCTGGGCCGAGACCGCCGCGCAGCTCGAATTCTTCCTCGCCTCCCTGACCGAGGAACAGCTCGCCGCCGACATCACCTGGGTGGACAGCGAGGGTCCGGTCTACACCGCGCCGCTCTGGCAGCCGGTCACCCACATGGTGAATCACTCCACCTTCCACCGCGGCCAGGTGATCTCGCTGATCCGCCAGCTCGGCTACCAGCCGCCGACGACCGATCTGATCAACTTCTTCCTGAAGTGACCCCCGGAGGTTCCGCCATGCCCCTGGTCCGCATCGATCATCCCGCCGGCAAGTCCGCCGCCTATCGCGCCGCGATCGGCGAAGGCGTCTACGAAGCCATGCGCCACTCGTTCAACGTGCCTGAGGACGACCATTTCCAGGTCATCGCCGAGCACCCCAGGACCGGGATCGTCCACCCCAAGAGCTATCTCGGCATCCACTATTCGGACGACTTCGTGGTGATCCAGATCACCTGCAACGAAGGGCGCACGGTGGACCAGAAGAAGGCCCTCTTCGCCGACATCGCCGATCGCCTGACCGCCAACCCCGGCCTCCGCCGCGAGGACATCCTGATCAACCTCGTCGAGGTGAAGAAGGAAAACTGGTCGTTCGGGAACGGCGTCGCGCAGTACGCCTGACGCCGCGCTGACCGATGCCGTGAAGCTGAAGAGAGCGTCGATCGGCGAGTGAAAGAATTACCAAATCCTCACTGCCGCAGTGACCCGTTGTAACGAGAGGCGACCCATCACGCGCTCAGAAATGTTGGTCGACGCGTAGCCTGGGTTGGGGACTGCAATGAACGAACAAAATGAGCGAATTGTCATCGAAAGCGCATTTGATGTAGGCCACTGGCACGCCATCATACTTTTTGCGCTTACGGACTTCCGGGACTTGACCGCGCTCGCTCAGGACGAGGGGGTTGTGACCCTTAAGGATGTGATATCGGCCGACTCCTCGTCGGAGCTGCTCGACGACTGCCTGATGTTTCGGTGATGGATTTCTGTGACCTTCCAATGCACATTTGGTACTAAGGGTTCGTCACAGAATAACTGTTTCCAGTTCTGATCGAGTCAACTTCAGTCCGGCCCAACGGGTCGGGAGATCCCAGCCCAGGGCTGAGGCCGAAGGCCGATGCCCTGGGAAGACAAGGTGCCCCATCGTTGCGGCCTGAAGGGTCGCGAGAACCCGACCCGGCAAGAAGGCTCCCGCGGCCCTTCAGGCCGCAACGAATTGTCCTCCCTCCCACCCAGGGCATCGGCCTTCGGCCTCAGCCCTGGGCTCCGTTCTCCCGGCCCGTTGGGCCGGACGGAACCAGACGTCCTGCGGCTGCCGTGCTCCGGGGAACTGGTGCAGTTATTCTGTGACGAGCCCTAAGCGAAGGGTGACCGTTTCTCGTCTGTGCTGCCAATAGCCCACCTAGTGACGCACTCCGGCTCGATGTGCCGGCTACTCGCCCCGCGACCTCTGGCACCCCTCCCAGGCACCAAGGACTCTGCCTCGACGAGGATGCGAAATGGCTTTCTGGTCAG
>DATBAW010000317.1:0-2652 GCA_036271335.1 Thermoanaerobaculia bacterium | reverse complement strand
CGTGAGCTGATAGCAGGAGATGTGGTCGGGCTGGAGCGCGACGGCCTGTTCCAGCGTCTTCTCCCAGATCTCGAACGGCTGGCCTGGAAGCCCGTAGATCAGATCGATCGAGATCGTATTGAAGCCGCCCGCGCGGGCGGTCTCGACGCTTCGGCAAGCCTCCTCGACGGTATGCCGACGTCCAAGAAATTTCAGAGCGTCCACATCGAAGGATTGAATCCCCAGGGAGAGAAAGCGGACGCCGAGACTCTGCCAGGCGCGGACGCTCTCAGGACTGACATCCTCGGGATTTGCCTCGAAGGATATCCAGGCGCCGTCCTGAATAGAAAGATTCTCCCGGGCGGCCGCCAGGATGCGCGCGATGTCCTCCGGCGCGAGCGCTGAAGGAGTACCGCCGCCGAAGTAGATCGTATCGATTCCTTCGAAAATCGAGCGATCGGGAGCCCAGAGGGCAATCTCCGAAATCAGATGGTCGACGAACCGCGTCCGTCGCTCCGGGCCGCCGGTCAGAACCGCGAAGTCGCAGTAAGGACAGATGGCGGAGCAGAAGGGAATGTGGAGGTAGAGGCCGGGATTCAGAAGCGTCTCTTCCAGGTACCCTGATGCGGGCGCTTATGGATTACGGCGAAGACGAAGATCCTTTCATCATCAACAGGGAGTAGATCTCGAACGGAAATTTCCCGGACCGGCAACGATGGTGGGGTCTACCTCTTCATCTTCGATGGTGGGGTCCGACTCTTCATCTGCACGCTTGTTATCTTTGAGGGCCATGACGATTTCTCCTCTGTAGGCGATTCTACACCACCTCCGCCTGCCCGGCTTGCCGCCCTCAGCCCCAGGAATTGAGGAATTCCAAACGGTTCCTCATTGACTCGGCAGATAGAGTCGTCGTTAGCTTCAACAGGCGCCGGATCTGCTCACCGACCAGATATTTACGTCGATGGGCCAGAACAATGCCGGAATGAGATCGCTGAGACGCCATGTACTGACCGTGCAATTGGTGAAAGTCGCCAACATTGCCGCTATAAAGAACTCGCCCTTCCGAGGCCGCATACTCCAAGTGTTGATGATCAGGATACCCCAACATTCCGGAGTCGGCGGCGGATTGCACATCCAACCCACGAGCCAGGAGAGCATGAATCAGTTCCCAGCTCATGGAATCCTCGTCGAGGTAGAGCCGGATCCTCACGATGCTTTGTCGAGCTGTTCCGCGGTCAAAGCGTCGAAGAGCCGATCCTCTTCGGCCAGGTCGGCGTCGATCTCATCGCGATTCGCGTGGTAATAGGCAAGCGCCGCATACACCTGAGCCAAGGAAAGGTGGCCGAACTGGTCGACGATCTGCTCGGGGGTCAATCCCTGCTGGTACCAGATCACGATACTGCGGACCGTCACCCCACTCCCTGCCAGCCTTGGACGACCTCCCCGGATCTCGGGGTCACGAACGATCAGCGTTCCAATGTTGGTAAGAGTCGCCATATCGAATTTCCTTCGGGCGCGATTCTACACCACCTCCGCCTGAGCTTCCTTCCCGTCCCCGTAGGTCTTCACCAGCGGCTTCTCCCGTCCCATCCGTTCCTCGGCAGCCTGGATCAGCTCGCCGAGGCCCTGGCGTTTGACGGCGCTGACGGCGACGGCTTCGAAGCGGCGGGCTAAGGCGGCGGCTTCGTGGGGCTCCAGAAGGTCGGTCTTGTTGAGGACGAGGAGGCGCGGGATCTCCTCCAGATGGAGCTCGGTCAGCAGGCGCTCGACGGCTTCCAGCTTTTGCTCCAGGCGCGGATCGGCGGCGTCCACCACGTGCAGGAGGAGGTCGGCGTCGGCCAGCTCTTCGAGGGTGGCGCGGAAGGCGGCGACGAGGTCCGGCGGCAGATCGGCGATGAAGCCCACCGTATCCGTCACCACCACCTCGCCCTCGCGCGGGAAGCGCAGGCGGCGGCTGGTGGGGTCGAGGGTCATGAAGAGCTGGTCGGCGGATTCGACCTGGCTGCCGGTCATCGCGTTCAGCAGCGTGCTCTTGCCGGCGTTGGTGTAGCCGATGATCGAGAGGACGGGCACCCCCTCCTCCCGCCGGCGGCGGCGCCGCAGATCGCGCTGGCGCGAGAGCGATTCGACCTGGTGCTCCAGCGCGCGAATGCGGTCGCGGATGCGGCGGCGGCCGATCTCGACCACGGTCTCGCCAGGACCCCGGCCGCCGATGCCGCCGGTCAGGCGCGAGAGACCGGCGTCCTTCTCGGTCAGCCGCGGCAGCGAGTATTTGAGCTGCGCCAGCTCGACCTGGAGCTTGCCGTCGCGGCTGCGGGCGCGCTGGGCGAAGACGTCGAGGATGAGCTGGGTGCGGTCGATCGCCTTCAGCCCGGTCGCGTCCTCGAAGGCCCGGCTCTGCGCCGGCTTGAGGTCGATGTCGAAGATGGCCACGGTCGCGCGGCTGCGCATGGCTTCGAG
Organism: Thermoanaerobaculia bacterium; assembly: GCA_036271335.1. Taxonomy (GTDB): domain Bacteria; phylum Acidobacteriota; class Thermoanaerobaculia; order Multivoradales; family UBA5704; genus DATARR01. Next base: position 213 of record DATBAW010000317.1, on the reverse strand, counting down.
CACGATGTCCTGGAGCTTGCCGCTCCCCACCACCGTCCGCGGGTGGACCTGCGCGCGCTTCTGGCGCACGGTGCCGGCGATGGCGACGCCGGCCGAGCGCACCAGCTCCAGCATCTCCTCGAAGTGCTCGTCCTCGGGGGTGATGCCGATCACCAGCGCGCGCTCCTTCTTGGTCTCGCCGGCGGCGCTGGTGACGCGGGCGAACTCGTCCTC
>DATBAW010000316.1:0-1687 GCA_036271335.1 Thermoanaerobaculia bacterium | reverse complement strand
CCGCACCCCCGTCCACTCGCTCGCCGAGCTCCGCAAGGCGGTCGCCGGCATGAAGGACGGGGACCCCGTCGTGGTGCAAATCGAGCGTCAGGGACTGCTCACCTTCGTGGCGTTCGAGATCGATTGATCGCGCGGGCACGGGCGGCTACTCGAACGGACTCTGCGCCGGGCGCAGTGTGTCTTTCCCCTCGTCAGGCGGACGGATCCCGATTGGAGGACGATGCCACGCCTCGTGAGGCGGACGCGAGCGTCGGTCAGGCGCGGTGTTCCCTTGGCGAGGCGGACGGACCGGTCGACGAGGCCATTCGTCCGCCTGAAAAGGCGGACGAATGAGCTTTTGGAGGGAAGCGTCCGTTTGTCGAGGCGGACGCGAGAACTGGCGAGGGGAAGCGTCCCCCTCTCCAAGGGACCCGTCCGGTTCTTGAGGCGAGGCGTCCGTTTTTCACGGTGGCCCGTGGAGTGGCCCGCGTCTCTCCGTTGAACGTTCCGCAAACAGGGGGCGCGGACGGTCTGAGCGTTACGCTAGGAGCCTGCGCGGCAGGAAACCAGAAGCAAGGATCTAAAGGACTGCGCGAGACGCCAAGGACGTTCAGGACGCAGAAAAAGAGCTGAGGTTGGCTCGCTGATCACCGCGAAGGGCGGCCTTCCCTCGAAGGCCGCCCCCCACGAAAACGCTTAGTGATTGCAGATCTGGATGCAGCTCGCGCACGTGTCGGTCGCCGTGCAGGCGCCGCCCGTCGCGCAGCCACCGCTGCAGACGGGATCCATGGTCGGATTGCCGGTGTCGTCGCCGGTCGTTCCACAGGCCCTCGGGGTCGTGAGACAAGCTCCGTGCATCGTGTCCGCACCTCCCTTCACGTTCTTCATCCAGATCGGCCGATCCAGAGTGCGAAGGGTTTCGCGATGGAGGGCGAGCTTCCTGGTCTTCTTCTTCATCGGACTCTCCTTTTCTTGAGCCGGACAAGGAAGGTACGGATCGAATGAAGAGAAGTTGCGCTCTGGAGGCTATCGGATTAAGAAAAATTTAGGTCTGGGTCTCTAGCTTCCCCGCGCGTCGGGCCGTGCGCGCGGCCGACGGCCTACTGCCGGGAGCGCTCGTATTGCACGGGGAGGACCGGCTCCTGTCCCAGCTCGCGCTCGGCCTTGAGCGCCCAGTAGGGCTCGCGCAGCATCTCGCGGGCGAGGAAGACGAGGTCGGCCTCGCGGTTGCGGATGATCCCGTCGGCCTGGCGCGGCTCGGTGATCATGCCGACGGCCGCGGTGAGGATCGACGCCTCCCGGCGGATGCGGCTGGCGAACGGCACCTGGTAGCCCGGGCCGGTGGGGATGCTCACGCGCGGCAGCGTGCCGCCGGAGGAGGCGTCGATGAGGTCGACGCCGACCAGCTTCAGCCAGCGCGCGAGCTGGATCGACTGCTCGAGGTCCCAGCCGCCGTCGGCCCAGTCGGTCGCCGAAATGCGCACGAAGAGGGGGAGCTCGGTGGGCATGGCGCCGCGCACGCGCTCGGCCACGCGCAGCAGCAGGCGCATCCGGTTCTCCAGGCTGCCGCCGTAGCGGTCGTCGCGATGGTTGCTCAGCGGCGAGAGGAACTGGTGCAGCAGGTAGCCGTGTGCCGCGTGCAGCTCGATCACCTGGAAGCCCGCCGTCACGGCGCGGCGGGCGGCGGACTCGAAATCCGCCACCACCT
>DATBAW010000315.1:0-8267 GCA_036271335.1 Thermoanaerobaculia bacterium | reverse complement strand
TAGCGGACGACCACCTGGGAACCCTGCTTGGTGTCGATCCGCCAGTGGTTCTTGGTCGTCTTCTCGACCTTCAGCGCCTCGCCCCCCTCGGTGCTGGCGGTGACGTCCTCGACGTTGCGGGCGTACTCGCGCACCAGATAGGAACCGGGAGTCCAGACCGCCATCGTCAGCTCCACCTGCGGCTTGCCGTCCGTGGGGACCCGCGCCTCGACGTCGACGTAGTGGGTCTGAGGGGCGGGGAAACGGAGCGTGTAGGCGACGGGTGAGGGCGATTCTGGCATCGTGGCTCCGTGCAGCGCGGCGCCGGACAGGGCCAGCGCGAGGACCAGGGAGGGGATCGTCTTCGGCATGGTTTGGGGTCTTCCTCGTACGTGCCTCGTGCGGACGGCCGTCAACTTACAGGAGATGGTCCGGATCGCCAAGATGGGAGCCCTCGGACGCTATACTTTTCCGATGCAGACCGCCCATCCGCTGGATCTGGCTGCGCCTTTCGGCGACCTCGCCGCCGGGGACCTGGAGCTGGCGCTCGCCGGCTCGCCCATCGAGGGCCTGCCCGAGGTGCGCCGGCGCTGGCGCGAGTGGCAGCGCCGGTCGGCTCCCGCCACGGTACCCTCCAGCCTGCCGCTGGTCACCGCGGGCCTGAGCCACGGCCTGTCGCTGGTGGCCGAGCTCTTCGGCGGCGAAGGGAAGGCGGTGGCGGTGCCGTCGCCTTTCTGGGGGAACTACCGGCAGGCGTTCGCCCTGCGCACGGGGGCGCGGGTGCTCACCGCGCCGGCCTACGTGGACGGCCGCGTTGACCCCGCTCGCGTTGACCCCGCTCGTTATAACGCACGGGCGATCGCGGACGCCCTGGCCGGCCTGCCGGAGGGGGAGCCGGCCGTGGGGATGCTCAACATTCCCTCGAACCCCGGGGGCTACACGCCGGACCGGGCGGAGCGACGGGCCACCCTCGAGTCGCTGCTCGCCGAGGCGGAGCGCCGGCCGCTGGTGGTGGTCTGCGACGACGCCTACGCGGGGCTGGTCTTCGAGCCGGAGATCCCGCGCGAGTCGCTCTTCTGGGACCTCGCCGGGGCGCATCCGAACCTGACGGCGATCAAGGTGGACGGCGCCACCAAGGAGTACTCCTTCTTCGGCGGCCGGTTGGGCTTCCTCACCTTCGCCGCCGAGCCGGAATCCTCGGAGGCCTTGGCGCTCGAGGAGGGGGTGAAGCAGCGGGTGCGCTGGGGGATCGGCTCGGCGCCGGCGGCGAGCCAGGTGATCCTCCTCCAGGCGCTCCGCAACCCTGAGATTGGCAAGGAGATCGAGGCCGTGCGTCTCCTCCTGGAGGGGCGCTACCGGGCGCTGAAGGAGGCGCTCGCCGGGGTCGATCCCGATCTCCTGACGGTGCTGCCGTTCAACTCCGGCTGCTTCGCCCTGGTGGAGATCCCCGAACGGCTGGGGATCGACTCCGAGACCGCCCGCCGGCACCTGCTCGCCCGTCACGACACTGGCCTGGTCTCGATCGCGCCGCGCTACCTGCGGATCGCCCACTGCTCGGTTGACGCGGCGGCGATCCCGGAGCTGGTGAAGAGGTTGGAAACCGGGATCGCCGAGCTGGCGGGGTAAGAAGGAAAAAGGACCACAGAGACTGCAGGGACAACAGGGACACAGAAAAATCAGGGACCGCTCGTCTCCTGCTGTCCCTGAGGTCCCTGCTGTCCCTGCTGTCCCTTGGGTCCCTTGTTACTTCACCCTCACCCCATTCTCGTCGTACTCATACACCCCGCGCCCCACCTTCCGCCCAAGGCGGCCGGCGCGCACGTGCTGGACGAGGATCTGGTTGGGGCGGAAAGTCTCCCCCAGGCTCCGGTGGAGGAATTCGAGGATCGACAGGCGGACGTCGAGCCCGACGAGGTCGACCATCTCGAAGGGGCCCATGGGGTGGTTGAGGCCGAGCTTCAGCGCCTTGTCGATGTCCTCGGCGCTCGCCACCCCCTCCTGGAGCATGCGGAAGGCCTCGTTGCCGATCAGCGCGTTGATCCGGCTGGTGACGAAGCCGGGGGCCTCGTTGACCACCACGATCTCCTTGCCCATCCGGACGCTCACGGCGCGCAGGGCGTCGATGGTCTCCTGCGAGGTCTGGAGGCCGCGGACCAGCTCGATCAGCTTCATCACGTGGACCGGATTGAAGAAGTGCATGCCGGCGAAGCGCTCGGGCCTGCCGGAGGCCGCGGCCATCTCGGTGATGGAAAGGCCCGAGGTGTTGCTGGCGAACAGGGCGTGCTTCGGCGCGTGGAGGGCGGCGGCTTGGAAAGCCTCGACCTTCAGCGCCATCGTCTCCGGCACCGACTCGATGACCAGGTCGGCCCTCTCCAGCGCCTCGGAGAGGTTGGAGTGGAGGTGGAGGGACGCTTTGGCCCGGCCGGCCACTTCGGCGGCGAGCTTCTTCAGCTCGACCCCCTTGTCGAGGTTCTTGTGGATGCTCGCCTCGGCCTTCTTCAGGGCCTCGGCGCTGGTGTCGTAGAGACAGGTCTCATAGCCGGCCTGGGCGGAGACGTGGGCGATCCCCCGCCCCATCGTGCCCGCGCCGAGCACGGCGATCGTCGAAATCTGGGATTCCATGGCTCTCTCTCGGGAAAACGTCGTCTTTAGGACACGGGAACGCTGTGGACGCCGGTGGTCTTGGCGGCCAGGTTGCTCAGCTCGTCGGCGATCGCCAGGGTGTTGCGCACGGCCGACGCGGCGAGCTCCTGGAGCTCGGGCGTGGTGGCGTGCTTCTCGAGGTAGGCGAGGCCGAGGTGGTAGTGGTGGAACTCCTCGGGCTGGATGGTCTCGTCGTAGAGCCGGGCCGTGCCCTCGTCGCCGATCGAGCGGCAGAAGCGCACGAACTGGGCGTTGCGCACCTTGGCGATCGCCTCGCTGGCGAACGGCCCGGCGGCGATGCGCTCGATCGTCGTGCGCAGACCGCGCTGATACTGGTAGAGCGGGCTGTGCCCCTCGGCCAGGGGATCGAAGTCGGTCAGGTCCTCGCCGAGCTCGGCCAGGCGCTTGCTGATCATGCCGTAGTGCTTCATCTCGTCGCCGCATTGCAGGGCGAGGGCCATCTTGCCGTCCACCTCGGGGGTGGTGGGGAGCCAGAAGCCGGCCAGCTCGCTCGCCTCGAGCTCGCTCTTGAGGGCGAGGCGGAGCAGGGTGACCACGTCCACGTTCCCCTCCGACTCCGCCTCCAGCGTCTCGGTCTCGCCCAGCCGCGCGAAGAGCTGGTCCATCTCGTCGACCAGCCGCGCGACGAATTCTTTGCCGGTCATCACATGGTCCGTCATCACAAAAGCCCTCCTTCCGGAACCGCCCTCATTCTATCCGCACCGGCCGGGATCACGCCTCCAGGCTCCGCAGCACCGCCCGCACCGGCGAGGCGTCGAGCCCGGCGAGCCGGAGCGGCAGGGCGATCAGCTCGTAGACCCCCTCCGGCACGCCGTCGAGCACCAGCCCCTCCAGGATGGCGACGCCGCCGCGGAACAGGGCGTGGTGGGCGTCGAGCGTCTTGCTGTCGAAGGGATCGACGGAGGGGGTGTCCATCCCCACCAGCACGACCCCCTTCTCGGCGAGGAACGCCGCGAGCTCGGGCGAGAGGGCGGTGAAGCGCTCGGGGAAGCTCCGGCGGTCGCGCACGCTCTCGCTCTTGAACAGCAGCCGCGGCGGATGGGCGAGGTCGATCCCTTCGATGTGGCGCAGCTCGATCAGCGGCTGCGGCGGCACCCGCACCACCCGGCAGGGGCCGAGATAGCGGTCGAGCGGCATCTCGGCCATCCCTTCGCCGCGGGCCTCGGTGTGGAACGGCGCGTCGGCGTGCGATCCCAGGTGGGGGGTGGTGGTGATCGCCGAGAGATTGACGCTGGCGCCGTCGGCGATCGCCCAGCTCAGCCGGGACTGGAACGGAGTGTCGCCCGGCCAGACCGGAGTGTCCGGACGGATCGTGGGCGAGAGGTCGTAGAGCATGAAGCGCCCTCCTTGCCCCTCGCATCATAGCGGGAGTGACCGGGCAGGGACCAGTGCGCGCTGGTGTAGGATAGGGGGCCGTTCCGATGAATGCATCCGAGTCGATGAGCCGCAAGGAGTCAGCCGCCATGAGTCAGGAGCCCGAAGTCATCGTCCCCGGGCACGTGCCGCCGGTCGCGATGGCCGAGCTGGACGCCGAGCAGCAGGGCAAGCTCGCGACGCTGTCCTACCATGTCCGGGGCATCCTGACGGCGCTCGGCCTCGACCTGAAAGACCCCAACCTCGCCGAGACCGACCTGCGGGTCGCCAAGATGTACATCGAGATGTTCAGCGGGCTGGCGGAAGGGGCGGAGCCGAAGGTCACCACCTTTCCCAACGAGGAGGGGTACAGCCACATGGTGATGGAGAAGCAGATCCCCTTCTACTCCATGTGCGCCCATCACCTGATCCCCTTCTACGGCCACGCCCACATCGCCTACATCCCGCGCGACCGCATCCTCGGGCTGTCGAAGTTCGCCCGCATCCTGGAGTTCTACGCCAAGCGGCCGCAGCTCCAGGAGCGGCTGACCGAACAGGTGGTGAAGTACCTCGAGGAGAAGCTTCAGCCGCTCGGCGCCATGGTCGTCATCGAGGCCCGCCACCTCTGCGTCGAGATGAGGGGCGTCAAGAAGCCGGGCGCCCTCACGGTGACGTCCGCCCTGCGCGGCATCTTCCACCAGAAGCCGGTGCGGGAAGAGTTCCTCGACCTGCTCCGCCGCCATGACTGAGGCCGCGCCGATGAGGGTGATGAAGATGAAGGTGATGAAGAGGATGAAGCGCGGTCTTCTCCTGCTGGCGTTGGCGCTCCTGGCCTCCGGGTGCGGGGGAGGGGGCGCCGCGACGCGATCGCCGCTCGAGCTGATCAATCCCGCCCTGGGGCCGGACTACTCCTCCTGGATGGCGGGGGCCGCCGCGCGCATCGCCACCCCCGAGGAGATCAACGAGTACATCACCCTGGGAGACGACGAACAGGCCGCCGCCTTCATCGAGCGCTTCTGGCAGAAGCACAATCCCACGCCGGCCAAGCCGGGCAACCCTCTGCGCCAGGCCTTCGAGTCGCGCTTGGCCGCCGCGGACAGCCACTACAGCGAGGCCGGCCAGATCGGCCGCCGCACCGACCGCGGAGTGACCTACGTGCTCTACGGCCTGCCGAAGAAGATCGACCACGAGGTGTCGCCGGTCCGCAACGGGCCGCCGCTCGAGGTCTGGACCTACGGCGTCGAGGCGCCGTCCGGTCTCGACGGCCAACACCCGAACCCCGTCTACCGTTTCATCAAGAACGGCGACCTGACCGTGCTGTACAAAAGCCGGATCGCGCCCCGGGCTCTCTCGCCGCTGGGTGAGCCGCCTGAATAGCGCCGAGAGGAGACCTGTTTCATGACCCAAGCTCGCGCCGTGCTCGCGGGGACCGGCATCTGCGTCCCGCCGCTCGAAGTCGACAACACCATGCTCTCGCGGATCATCGAGACGAGCGACAGCTGGGTCCGCGAGCGGAGCGGCATCGGCACCCGCTACTACGTCGAGCCCGGCGTCGGCTCCTCCGACCTCGGAGCCGAGGCGGCGCGGGCGGCCCTGGCGGACGCCGGCGTCGGCCTCGACGAGGTCGACTACCTCGTCTGCGCCACGATGACTCCGGACCACTACTTCCCCGGCACCGGCACCCTGGTGCAGCAGAAGCTGGGCCTGCGGCCGCTGCCGGCGCTCGACATCCGCCAGCAGTGCGCCGGCTTCGCCTACGGCCTGCAGGTGGTGGACGCCCTGATCCGCGGCGGCGTGGCGCGCACGGTGCTGCTGGTCGGCGCTGACGTCCACACCTCCCTGATGCCCTTCTCCGCGCGCACCTTCGAGGTGCTGCACGGCCGCGATCCCGGCCCGCTTTCGGCCGAGGACTTCGAGTGGAACTCGCGCTTCCGCAACCTCCTCGTGCTGTTCGGGGACGGCGCCGGCGCCATGGTCTTCCGTGCTCAGGAAGGTGAGGATCGGGAGGGGGGGCGCGGCATCCTCACCTCCGCTCTCTACGGCGACGGCAACCACAAGGAGATCCTCTACGTTCCCGGGGGCGGCTCGGCTCGGCGCCCGTTCGTCAGCTGCGAGATGATCCAGGCCGCCGAGACGGTGCCGGTGATGGACGGCAAGGCCGTCTTCAAGCTGGCCGTCACCCGCATGCCGGAGGTCACGCTGGAAGTCCTCAAGCGCTGCGGCTACACCACGGAGGACCTCGACCTCTGGATCATGCATCAGGCCAACCTGCGCATCAACGAGAAGGCGCAGCAGGTCCTCGGGCTGCCGGACCGCAAGGTCTTCAACAACATCCAGAAGTACGGCAACACCACCTCCGCCACCCTCCCCCTCGCCTTTCACGAGGCGCGCCAGGCCGGGCGCGCACCGGAGGGCTCCCTCGTCGCCTTCACCGCCCTCGGCGCCGGCCTGCATTGGGGCTCGGTGCTGATGCGGGTGTGATCCCGGGGACGCCGCCGCATGCCGCACCCAGCTCCCGAGCCGTCCGCCATCGCCGAGGCCCTGTCGCGCCGCATCCTGGGTCAGGACGAGGCGGTGCGCGAGATGGCGGTGGCGCTGTCGAAGCAGCTCGCGGGCTTGAGGGTGGGGAACATCCTGATGATCGGCTCGTCGGGCACGGGCAAGACGACGCTGATGCGCTCTGTCGAGGGCTATCTCGCCTCGGACCCGGTGCTCACCGCGCGCTCGGCGGTCATCCGCATCCACGCCAACGTCCTCGGCGAAGAGGCGGAGCGGGGACGGCCGGGAGAGGTGGTGCTCGGCCGGCTCCTCGAACGGGCTCGCGAGCAGCTGGGGCCGAAGGTGCCGGTCGACATGCTGCTCCGCCGGGCCGCCGCGGGGCTGGTGTTCGTGGACGAGGTGGACAAGATCCGCTCGCACGTCGGTGGCCAGGCGAACGTCTCGGGGATCCGGGCGCAGGAGGCGCTGCTGACGCTGATCGAGAACGAGGCCGTGCCGCTCGGGCTCCCCGCCTGGGCCGGCGGCGGCAGTGCCACCGTCGACTCCTCCGAGCTCCTGTTCGTCTGCGCCGGCGCCTTCGAGGGGCTCTACGACGCCGTCTTCGACCGGGTGACGATCGGCAAGGACCGCGGCGCGCTCCAGCCGGTCACCGTGGTCGAGGGCGGAAAGGTGATGGAGAAGCTGGTCTTCAACCTGCGCGACTGGCTGCGCAACGAGGACCTCTTCGACTATGGCATGAGCCCGCAGTTCCTCTCCCGCTTCGACGCCGTCGTGCTGCTGCCGGACCTCGGGCAGGACGAGCTGGTCCGCATCTTCCTCGAGACCCCCGATTCCGCGTTCCACCAGAGCCGGTCCTACTTCGAGAGCCGCGGCATCCACTTGGCGATCTCGCCCGCCGCCGTTCGCCGTGTCGCCACCGAGGCCGGCCGCCAGCCCCGTCTGGGAGCGCGCGCGCTGAAGGAGGTCTTCCGCCGCGTGATCCGCGACTACGAGTTCGAGCCGGCGAAGTTCGTCAACGGTGGGGCGCTGCTCATCGACTTGCCAGAGGTGGAAGCGGTGCTGGGGAAGGGATAAGACAAGGGCTCAGGGTTCTTCGATCCCAAGCTGTTTCCGGATCAAGTCACAAAGGCTGTTCTTGACCTCGTTATGCCGGGGGATTGGCACTTTTCGGCCGTTGACAGGATTGACGTAGATGTCGTGGCGACCGCCGTGCCGTTCCAGGTGACACCCCTTGCGGGTAAGTTCCCTGAGCAATTCACGACGATTCACACCTCGACCTCGATCTCCTTCACCTGAGAATGTGCGTGCACCAGTCCGGGCTCGTTCTCACGCAGGAGCTGGTAGGCATCGCGGATGTTCTCTTCCAGCTCCGGCAATGTCTCGCCCTGACTGAAAACACTGGGAACTTCCCTCAATCTGCCGATGTACCAGTCGTCATCCATCCAATATTCGAGCGTGAAAGACCTTGTCATGGCTACCTCCTGGGCTGGCGCCATTGTAGCGCCAGACCGGATATCTAGTGGGCTTCGGCCCGCATCTGCCGTCGCGCGCGGATCTCCTGGTAGCGCGCCCGCCGCTTCCTCGCCGCCAGGATCTGCGGAATGGCCGTCAGAAGGATCAGCGCCGTGGTTGCGCAGACGAACTGGACGATGAGGCTGGTGCGGTCGCCACCTTTTGCCGCGCGGGGAATCAGCGAGGCGAAGTAGGTGAAGACCACGTTTCCCGGGATGAGGCCGATCGCCGTCGTGATCAGGAACAGGCCCGGACGCACG
>DATBAW010000314.1:0-26934 GCA_036271335.1 Thermoanaerobaculia bacterium | reverse complement strand
CGGATGGCGCCACCACCGGCCTCCGCGACCTTCACCGCCCGGGTCTCGCCGCGCAGGTGGGTGGCGACGAGCTCCGCTTTCGCCGCCAGGGCTCCCGTCAGCAGGAAGGCCAGCACGCCAACGCGCGTCACCCGAGACCGGCCGTTCATTTCAGGATCATACCGGGAGGGAGGGGAGCCGGGAAGAAGAGTAAAGCGGAGCGTGTCCCGCTTTACGCAAAGCGCGGCACCCTGATATCCAGACGACCTTTGACCAGGGTCCCCGGACCCAGCCATGTTATTCTACGTACCGAAGCCAAAATTGGATCACCATGGGGCGGTACTTCGCGCACAAGCCGCGCACGAGCCCGGTAGCGCCCGATTTTGTGGGACTCCCAATCCAGGAGGAAACATGAACGTGTCTCGAAGCACCCTTCTCGCTACCGCCCTGCTCCTCGCCGGCCTCCCCGCTTTCGCGGCGCAGGCGCCCAATACCCGTACGCTGCCGAAGGGGCCGTTCCGCGCCGCCGACGGCGGGGGTAACAACGCTGCCAATCCTCTGTTGGGGGCCGCTGGTGGCCTGCTGCTGCAGAACACTCCGATCGGCTACGGTGACGGCATCGGCACGATGGCCGGCGCCAACCGCCCCAACCCGCGCCTGATCAGCAACACCGTGGTCGCCCAGCCGAACGTGCCGGTGCACCCGACGGTCAGCAACTTCATCTGGATGTGGGGCCAGTTCATGGACCACGACCTCGACCTCACCGGTACGCAGTCGGCGTCCTCGCCACCGTTCTGCACGCAGACCGACGACATCGCGGTGCCGAAGGGGGATCCCACCTTCGATCCCAACGGCACCGGCACCGCGGTGATCACCTTCTGCCGCTCGCAATTCGATGACACGACGGGTTCGAACGCGAAGCATCCGCGCCTGCAGACGAACCAGATCACCTCGTTCATCGACGCCTCGAACGTCTACGGCTCGGACGCCGTGCGCGCCGCGGACCTGCGCAAGAACGACGGCTCCGGCGAGTTGCGGACGAGCCCCGGCCCACATGGCGAGGAGCTCCTGCCGCTCAACGTCCATGGGCTGAAGAATGCGATCCCGGGGCCCAATGAGTTCGTTTGCGGCGACATCCGGTGCGAGGAGAACACCAACCTCACCACCATGCACACCACCTGGATGCGCGAGCACAACTACTGGGCGCGCAAGATCCGCTCGGAGAACCCGCAGTTCTCCGATGAGCAGATCTACCAGCGGGCGCGGATGATCGTGGGCGCGGAGTTCGAGGCCATCACCTACAACGAGTGGCTCCCCGTGCTGCTCGGGTCCACCGCCATCCCGGCCTACTCCGGCTATCACGCGGACGTCAATCCGGCGATCAGCGTCGTCTTCTCGACCGCCTCGTTCCGCATGGGCCACACGCTGCTGACCCACATCCTCAACCGGCTCGGACCGGATCTCAAGCCGATCGCGGGCGGCCCGCTGACCCTGCAAAAGGCCTTCTTCAATCCCAACATGGTGCGGGCTTCCGGCGGCATCGAGCCGTTCATCCGCGGCGCCGCCCACCAGCACGCCAACGCCTTCGACCCGTTCATCGTCGACGACGTGCGCAACTTCCTGGTCAACGACCCGATGCCGGGCAGCTTCGACCTCGCCTCGCTCAACATCCAGCGTGGCCGTGACCACGGCCTGCCGGGCTACAACGACGTCCGTACCGCGTTCAATCTGCCGGCGAAGGCCGACATCGCGTCGGTCAATCCGAACCCGGAGATCACCCGCCGTCTCTCGCAGGTCTACACCAACGTCAACGACATCGACCCCTGGGTGGGCGGTCTCGCCGAGCCGCCGTTCCCGGGCGCCGTGGTCAGCGAGCTGGTGCGCGCCGTCCTCGCCGATCAGTTCACCCGCAGCCGCGACGGCGATCGCTTCTTCTATCTCCATACCTTCCCGCAGAAGTGGGTCGACTACTTCAACGGTCTCCACTTCTCCGACGTCATCCTGCGCAACACGCCGATCGGAAAGAACGAGATCCAGAAGAACGTGTTCCTGGTGCAGGACGTCCCCGGTAACTGAGACCTCCCCGCCCAGCCGTTCCCTGACTCGGGCCGTCCGCCTCGCCGGACGGCCCGTTTCTTTTCTCCCGAAGTCCTGGGAACCTCTCGGCGGTTCGTGGGTACATACGGCATTGTGAGACCGCCGCCAAAGAACCACCACGGAGGATGGGCTCGAAAATCTCCCTTCGAAGCACCGTCTTTTATGAATGAGATCTTCTAGGACCGGCTCCGCCGGAGCGTCCATCGCTCCGTCCGACGGGATGTTTCCCGGTGGGGGTTCCCTGGCGCAGGCGTTCTGGGCCGAGCCTTCGCGCGAAGCCTCGCCGGCGGGACGGGAATGGCGTATACTGCACGCAATTACGCGGGATCACGAAACAAAAGAACTGCGCGGAGAGGAATCTCCGCCGGCCGGAGCGCCCGCGACGGCGCGCCCGGCCGAGGGTTTCAGGCCGGGGCTCAGGAGCCCTGGAAGAATGGAGTCGTCCGAGTTGAATCTCCGTACGAGATCTCTCCGGCTCGTGGTGGCGGTGACGGTGGCGGTCTTCTGGATCGCCCTCCTCCTGGTGGCTCGCCTGGTCACCGTCGCGGACGATCCGCAGCTCGCCCGCCAGATCGGCTGGAACCTCCTGTTCATCGGCCTCTCGGCCGGCCTCCTCGCGGCCGGCGCGGCGTTCTGGGTGGTGCGGCGGATCACGCTCCCCCTGCGGCGGCTCTCGGAGACGATGTCAGGGATGGCGCGGACGGGCCAGCTCCTGAGCGATTTCCCGACGGCCGGCGGCGGCACCGAGGTCCAGCTCATCGAGGAGACGTTCCGCCGGCTGATGGCCTCGCTCGAGGAGTCGCAGCGCGCCCGCGAGCGTTCCTATGTGGAGGCCGTCGGCGCCGTGGTCACCGCGGCGGACGCCCGCGACCACGAAACGACCGGCCACTCCTTCCGCGTCGCCCTCTACGCCGTGGCGCTCGGCAAGGCGATGGGCGTGCACGGCGAGCCCCTGAAGGCGATCGAGTGGGGGGCTCTCCTCCACGACGTAGGCAAGATGGTGGTGCCGGACGAGATCCTGCGCAAGATGGGACCGCTCACCGACGAGGAGTGGCACATCATGAAGCAGCACCCGACCTGGGGCTTCGACATGCTGGCCGAGGTGAGCTTCCTGCAGCCGGCGGCGCTCGAGATCATCTACAGCCATCACGAGCGGTGGGACGGCCAGGGCTACCCCCGGGGGATCGCCGGCGAGGCCCTCCCCTTGAGCGCCCGCATCTTCGCCGTGGTCGATACCTACGACGCGATCACCTCCGACCGCCCCTATCGCCGCGCCCGTCCGCATCAGGCGGCCCTCGCCGAGCTCCAGCGGGTGGCCGGCCAGCAGCTCGATCCCACCGTCGTCGAAGCCTTCCGCCAGATGCCCGAGGTCGAGCTGCGGCGCCTGCGCGAGCTCTGCCGGCAAGTCCATCCGGGGTTGAGCCTGCCGGCCGACCTGGTGGCTTCGCTGGCCCAGCCGGAACAAGCCGATTTTGGCTTTTAGATTGAAAACCCTCAAAATCGGGTCCGATGAGGGTCCTGCATCCCGAGCTCTCGCCTGACGAACGCTCGCGGCTGATCCGGGTGGGGATCGACCTCTTCAATGGCGGCCGGTTCTTCGCGGCCCACGAGGCGTGGGAGGAGATCTGGCGCTCGACCACGCCGGAGCCCAGGGATCTCTTCCAAGGTCTGATCCAGGTCGCCGCCGCCCTGCATCAATTCCTCGACCTCCAGCGAATCCAAGGCCCCCGCCGCACCCTCGCCAAGGCCCGCCGGCGCCTGGAGCCCTACGCGCCGGTCGCGCTCGGACTCGACGTCGCGGACTTGCTGGCGCAGGTGAGCCGATGGGAAATGTGGCTGGAGCGGCGACTTGGGGAACCGCCGCCGGTGCCGGCGCTGAATCGGGTGGTGGACCGCCCTGAAAGGGCGGGCTTTGACGAGCCTGGGGTTTCAACCCCAGGCGCCGGTGCGGGGGAACTCCCGCCTGGGGTTTCACCGGATGCCGGCGCGGGGCTCCCGCCTGGGGTTTCACCGGGCGCCGGCGCGGGAGCTCCGCCTGGGGTTGAAACCCCAGGCTGATTCATACCCGCCCTTTCAGGGCGGCTCCCCCCACCCTCCCTACGGAATTCCGAACCGCCGCCGCTTCTCCCAAAGCGCCTTCCGGCTGATCCCCAGCAGCCCGGCCGCCTGCCCCTGGTGACCACGGGTGTAGGCGAGGGCGTTCCGGATCTGCTCCTTCTCGACCTCGGCAAGCGGCCGGGGGCGGGTTTCGAGCACTCCTTCCGGCGGCGGTGGATCGATCGTGCCACCCCCGGTCTCGATCAGAATGAGACTGCGCTCGAGGGTGTTGCGGAGCTGCCGGAGGTTCCCCGGCCAGGGGTGCTCGAGCATCCAGGCGCGGGCACGAGAGGAGAGGGTGGCATCGCGGACGCCGAAGCGCTCGCCGAGATCTGCCAGGAGGTGATCGAGGATCGCCGGGAGGTCCGCCCGCCGCTCGCGCAACGGCGGGACGCGGAAGGCCAGCACCTCGAGGCGGTAGAAGAGGTCGGAGCGGAACGTCTCGCGGGCCACCCGCCGTGGGAGATCCTCCGCGCCGATGGCGACAAAGCGGACGTCGGCCGCGACCTCCGCGCCACCCAGGGGGGCGTAGCGCCGTTCGGCGATCAGCCGCAACAGCTTCGGCTGCGAAGGGAGCGGCAGCTCCTCGACGTGGTCGAGCACGAGCGTCCCGCCCGCGGCCCAGGCCACCCGTCCGGGGCTCGCCTCGCCGGCGCCGGTGAAGGCGCCGGCACGGTAGCCGAAGAGCTCGCTTTCGAACAGGGTGGTGGGAACCGTGCCGGGATCGACCTCGATCAGCGGCCCGGCGGCGCGCGGGCTGGCGCCGTGGAGAGCGCGGGCGAGCGTCGACCGGCCGCTCCCCGGCTCGCCGAGGATCAGCACCGGCGCCTCCGAGGGGGCGGCGCGGTCGACCCCGCGCAGGCTCTCGGCGAGCGCGGGAAAATCTTGCAGCAGACGGAAAAGAGAAAGCGGCGAGGCGCCGGCGGTCACGCGCGCGATCCGGCGGTCAAACCGGCGGTCACGTCGGGCGCGTCGCCCCACAGCCGCTCCAGAGCGTAGTACCGCCGCTGCTCTTCCAGGAAGACGTGGACCACCAGATCGCCGTAGTCGATCAGGATCCACTGGGCGCGGTTGTAGCCTTCGACGTGCAGGGGGCGCACGCGGCGCGCGCGGAGATTCTCCTGCACGGCGTCGGCGATCGCCTGCACCTGACGATCGTTGGTGCCGCTGCAAATCAGGAAGTACTCGGTGAAGTCCGTGACCTTCCCCAGGTGCAGCACCTGGAGATTCACCGCCTTGCGATCTTCGGCGGCGGCGACGGCTTCACGAACTCTTTCGAGGGTATCGGTCGCTGGAGTGATGGGCTCTGGATTCATCGGTAGAGGTCGTATTTGTGCAGGTATCGTACCACCAAGTCGGGGACCGCCCCCACAGGGAGGGGGAGGCCGGCGGCGAGGAGCTCGCGCAGGCGGGTCGAGGAGACGTCGACCGGCGGCTGCCGCAGCAGCAGGGCCCGGTCCGAACCGGCCAGCGCGGCCACCTCAGGATGGAGCCGGGCCTCTTCGAGGTCCCAGCCAGGACGGGTCAGCACCACCAGGCGGGCCACCTCGGGGATCTCCCGGAAGCGCACCCAGTGGTGGAGGTCGGCGAACGAGTCGCCGCCGATCAGCAGGAAGAGCTCGGCCGCCGGCATCTCGCGGCGGAAGTGCTCCAGGGTCTCGATCGTATAGGCCGGGCGGTCGAGGGTCAGCTCGTGGGACGAGGCCTCGAGCCCCTCCTCGTCGAGCAGCGCCAGCTCCACCATGGCAAAGCGGGCGAGCGCCGGCGCCAGGGCCCGCCCCGGCTTGTGAGGGGGGCGCGCGGTGGGCAGGTAGATCACCCGGTCGAGCCCGAGATCCCGCTTCGCCGCGCGGACCGGGTCGAGATGACCACGGTGGATCGGGTCGAAGCTGCCGCCGAAGAGTCCGACTTTCATAGGGCCTTCAAGGGGCCTTCATGGGGCGGCTTGTATGGGATCGACCTGGAGGCTGGGGTCGACCTGGAGGCGCTGGGCGAGGTCGCCGATCAGGCCGGCGATCCCCTCGCGCGTGGCCGAGCTGATCTCGCGATACGGGAGCCCGCGCTCGGCTGCCGCCTGGCGGAGCTCCTCCTGACGTTCCGGCCGGGCAGCGTCGAGCTTGCTCCCCACCAGCAGCCGCGGGCGCTCCAGGAGCTCGGGGTTGAACTCCGTCAGCTCGTGCTCGACCGTGGTCAGGTCTTCGAGCGCGCTCCCCTCGAAGCTGGAGAGGTCGACCAGATGGAGCAGCACCCGGCAGCGCTCGACGTGGCGGAGGAACTGGATGCCGAGCCCCGCCCCCTGCGCCGCGCCGGCGATCAGGCCGGGGAGGTCGGCGATCACGAAGGGCTCCGAGAGCGGACCCTCGGCGACCACGCCGAGCTGAGGGACGAGAGTGGTAAACGGATAGTCGGCGATCTTCGGCCGCGCCGCCGAGACGACGCTGATCAGCGTCGACTTGCCGGCGTTGGGGAGCCCGATGACGCCGACGTCGGCGAGCAGCTTGAGCTCCAGACGGAGGTGGCGCTCGTCGCCGTCGGTGCCCGGATCGGCCCGCCGCGGCGCCTGATGGGTGGCGGTCGCGAAACGGGCGTTGCCGCGGCCGCCGCGGCCGCCGGCGGCGACGCGCAGGTGCTGGCCGTCGGCGAGGATCTCGCCCAGCAGCTCGCCCGTCTCCTCGTCGTAGACCACCGTGCCCAGCGGCACCGGGATCTCGAGGTCCTCGCCCTCCTTGCCGGAGCAGTTGGAGCCCTCACCGTGGCGCCCGCGCTGCGCCGGATAGAGCGAGGCGAAGCGCAGATGATAGAGGGTGTTCCGGTTGGCGTAGCCGACCAGGTCGACCGATCCGCCGTCGCCGCCGTCGCCGCCCGAGGGGCCGCCACGCGGGACGTACTTCTCGCGCCGGAAGGCCACGCAGCCATTGCCGCCACGCCCGGCCCGGACGTGGATTCTGGCTTCGTCGAGGAAGATCAAAGTCGGAGAGCGAGAGAACGTGGAGCCGGACTCGAGCGTCCGGCTCCCGGAGATTGTTCAGGCAGACGCGTCGGCCGCGGCGGTCTCGAGCGGGGTCTCGGAGGGGGTGATGATGTGGACGAACTTGCCACGCCGTCCCCGGTCCTGGAACTTCACCACGCCGTCGAGCTTCGCGAACAGAGTGTCGTCCTTGCCACGGCCGACGTTGTCGCCGGGGAAGATCTTGGTGCCCCGCTGGCGCACGATGATCGTGCCGCCGTTGACCCGCTCGCCGCCAAAGACCTTGACGCCGAGGTGCTGAGAGTTCGAGTCGCGTCCGTTGCGGCTCGAGCCCTGTCCTTTTTTATGTGCCATGAGCTGGTTTACCTCTCTCTTGGGGTCCGCCCTAGCGGGAGGACGGCAACTGGATCTCGTCGATGCGGACCCGGTGCATGTGCTGCCGGTGACCGGTGGTGCGGCGGTAGGTGCTCCGCTTCTTCTTCTTGAAGACGCGGATCTTGGGGCCCTTCACCTCGCCCACCAGGGACGCCGTCACGGCGGCTCCCGCGAGCGCCTTGCCGAGCTGGAGGCCCTCGTTGCCGCCAGCGCCGCCGGAGACCATGAGCACCTGGTCGAAACGGAACGAGCCACCCTCGCCCGGGTCGCCGAGGAGCTCGACGTCGATCACGTCGCCCGGGGCGACGCGGTATTGCTTACCGCCACTTTGAATCACTGCGTACATAGGAACACTCCCAGAGTCGTCCGAGGACAGGCGTCCGAAGACACGTGGACGGTGGAACCTACCACAGGAGGCCCATCCGGTCAATAAACAGGTATCCTTCTTGCTGCAAGGGTCCCTCGATGCTGCTGCGGATCATCCGCCCTCTCGTCGCCTTCTACCTGCGCCTGCTCGGCGCCCGCCGGCACGTGCTGGAGGCCGGCCCGGTGTCGCTGATCTACTACTCGATCGGACCGGCGGACGGCGAGCCGTGGTTGGTGCTGCACGGATTGGGGTCGATCGCGGCCTCCTGGAGCCCGGTGATGCGGCGGCTGCGCCGGAATTGCCGCCTGCTGGTGCCCGAGCTTTCGGCGCTCGGAGGCACCCGGAGCCCTGGCGACGGGCTCGGGATCGCGGCGGCGGTCGAGGCGCTCATGGCGCTGATGGACCGCGAGACCGGCTCGCGGCCGGTCACCGTGCTCGGCCTCAGCCTCGGCGGCTGGATGGCCGTGCGGCTGGCTCTCGCCCACCCCGAACGGGTGGCCCGGCTGGCGCTGGTCGACACCGCCGGCTACCACGATCAGGACTGGGACCGGATCCAGGAGCTGATCGAGGTGCGCGACCTCGCCGGCGTCGACCGCCTCTACAAGGCGATGTTCCACCGGACCCCCTGGCTGATGAGCGTCTCGCGCGCCACCTTCCTGAAGGTCTACACCTCGCGGGCGGTGCGCAACGTCCTGGCCGGGCTCACCGAGGCCGACACCTTCGACGACGCCGACCTCGCCACCCTGCGGATGCCGGCGGTGGTGATCTGGGCCGAGCAGGACGGCCTGTTCACCCTGGAGACCGGCCGGGCGATCGCCGCGGCCCTCCCCCACGCCCGGCTGGAGGTCGTGCCCGGCTGCGGCCACGCCATCCACATCGAGCGCCCCCGCGCGCTGGTGGCCGCGCTCCAGCGCTTCCGCGCCGCCACGGACGGGCTAGAATCCCGGCAGAGCCCAGGAGGAAAGCCATGGCCAGCCCCGAGTACCTAGTCTGCCTGGAGTGCGAGACGCCCTGTTACGTCTTCGAGTGGGAGGACGGCAAGATCCGGGAGGTCCTCTGCCAGAGCTGCGGCAACGAGGATCCCGACCAGTTCGCCCTCCCCGAGGACATCGAGGAGATGTCGTCCTGATCTGACCCCTACGCGCTCGCCGCCGCCTCGACCGCCGGGCGAGGCGAGGGCTCCGGGGAGACGGCCGGCAGCTCGAGGACGACGCTGGTGCCGACTCCCTTGGTGCTGCGGATGCCGAGCCGGCCGCCGTGGGTGCGGGCGATCCGCTCGGCGATGGCGAGGCCGAGGCCGGTCCCCCCTTTGCGGGTGGAGTAGAAGAGCTCGAAGATCTTCGCCTGCTCCGCCGCCGTCATGCCGATCCCGTTGTCGGTCAGCTCCAGCGCCACCGCCGGCCCCTGCCGGTAGGCGGCGAGCTTGAGGAGCGGCCGGCGCCCCGCCTCCTCGGCGGCGGCGAAAGCGTTCTGCGCCAGGTTGAGCAGGAGCTGGCTCATCTGGGCGGGATCGATCCGGATCCGCGCGCCGCCGCTGCGGTCGTCGAGCTCGATCTGCACCTGGCGCTTCTGGATCTCGCCGGCCAGGAGCTCCCGAATCCGCTCGAGCGGCCGCGCCGCCGGCACCTCCTCCAGCTCAAGAGGACGGGGCTTGGCGTAGGCGAGGAAGTCCGAGACCAGCCGTTCGAGCCGGCTGAGCTCCGAGCGGGTGATCGACAGCAGCCGCTTGCCGGTGGGGGCCGAGCCGTGCTCGTCGATCTCCTCCTCGAGCATCTGCATGTTGAGGTTGAGCGAGTTCAGCGGGTTGCGGATCTCGTGCGCCAGTCCGGACGCGAGGGTACCGAGGTAGGCGAGCCGCTCGGCCTCGGCCGCCTGCACCTCCAGCCGCTGCGAGCGGCGGAGGACGAGCCAGACGACGACGTAGGCGGAGATCAGCAGCAGCATCGAGACGATAGCGATCACCGACGTCTGCCGGATCAGGTCGGTGCGCAGCACCTCGATGCGCCGGCCGAGCTCGGTGGCGCTGATGCCGATCTCGAGCTGACCGTAATTGCCGATCGGCACCTGGATGTCGGGAACGTCGAACGACGACTCCGTCTCGCGCACCTTCTTTTCGACCCGCGGGGCCACGTCGAGGTGTTGCTGAAGCTCGGGAGAGGTGAGGATCGGCGGCGCGATCTGGGGCGGCACGTTCTCCGGTCCCACCTTCGTCCTCGCCTCGCCGCGGGCCTCGTAGACGAGCACGCCGTTGCGGTCGTGGATCTCGACCCGCCGCACCAGCTCCTTCTGGCGCATCACCTGGTCGATGTAGGTCTGCGTCTCCCGTTCGACGGCCACGGCGGTATAGAGGTCCTTCCCCTCGCGATCGGCGCGGCGGGCGATCTGCTGCGCCAGCTTCTCGGCCTCGGACTTGGTCTCCAGCAGCACGCGGTCGATTTCGCGCTGCGAGAGCGAGCGGAAGATCAGCCAGCTGAACAGCGTGATGTCGCAGAGGACGAAGAGCCCGAAGACCAGCGAGGCGATCAGGAGCTTGCGCGACGAGGAGGAGGGTGCGGCCCGTTCCATGCCGCTCCAAGGATAGCACCCGGTTTCGGGGAGATCCGGCGGCCCTTCTTTTTCCCCCCACCGTCGAGTACCATCACAGCGTTCCATGCGCGGAAAAACCTCAGCGTTGATCGTCTCGATCTCAAGGGCCTGCGCCCTGGTCGCGGCCGGCGCCCTGCTCGCGGCCGGCTGCCGGCAGGCCCCGGACCGCGCCACCGTCTCAGGAACGACGGGACCGCACCGGGGAGGGACCGTGGTCACCGGCTGGACGGCCGAGCCGGGCGGGGTCAACAGCCTGATCCTGCCGTCGACCCAGATCAACAGCGAGGTGCTGTTCCGGATGTTCCTCCATCTCTACGAGGAGCAGGCCGATTTCCAGCAACATCCCGCCACCCTCACGCCGCAGCTCGCGAAGTCTTATGAATGGTCGCCCGACCACAAGGTCCTGACCTTCCACCTCCGCGACGACGTGGTCTGGACCGACGGCGTGCCGGTGACGTCCGCGGACGTGCGCTGGACCTGGCAGGCGCAGCGCGACAAGGACGTCGCCTGGGAGCTGGCCGATTCGAAGCACTGGATCGACGACGTCGAGGCGGTCGATCCGCACACCGTCCGCTTCCACTTCTCGCGCGTCTACGCCAAACAGCTCCTCGACGCCAACGAGGGGCCGGTCTTCCCCAAGCACGCCTGGGAAACGCTCCCTTTCTCCAAGTGGCGGCAGAACGGCGACTGGTTCCGCCAGCACCTGGTGGTGGACGGTCCGTTCACGATCGGCTCCTGGCAGCCACAGCAGCAGATCGTCCTGCAACGCAACGACAAGTATTACGAGAAGGGGCTCCCCCATCTCGACCGGGTGGTGCTGCGCCAGATCCCGAGCCAGGCGAGCGGCCTGACCCAGCTCCTGAGCGGCGAGCTCGACTTTCTGCCGCAGATCGCGCCGACCGACGCGCCGCGCGTCAAGGCCTCCCCCCAGCTGGAGCTGATCGCCTACTGGTTCAACATCTACGTCGCCGTCGTCTGGAACAACGAGGATCCCCTCTTCCGCGATCCCGAGGTGCGGCGGGCGCTGACCCTCGCCATCGACCGCAAGACGATCGTCGAGACCCTGCTGGGGCCCTATGGCAAGGTCGCCGACTCCCCCATTCTGACCTCTGTATGGGCCCACGATCCAAACGTCCATCCCTGGCGTTATGACCCAAAGGAGGCGGCGCGGATCCTCGCTGCTAGAGGATGGAAAGACACCGACGGCGACGGCGTGCTCGACAAGGATGGCAAGCCCTTCGCCTTCGAGCTGCTCACCAACACCGGCAACCAGCTCCGGGCGGACGCCACCGTGATGGTCCAGAGCCAGCTCAAGAAGGTGAACATCCGCGCCACGCCGCGCCAGGTCGAGTTCAACACCCTCGCCTCGTCGACCATCGCCGGCAAGTTCGAGGCGTCGATGATGGGCTACACGATCGACACCAGTCTCGATCTCAAGAGCAACTTCCATAGCGCCATGATCCAGGAGGGGAGCAACTACCCCCGCTATCGCAATCCGGAGGTGGACCGGCTGGTCGACCTCGCGGCGTCGCAGCCGGACATCCTGACGGAGCGCCCCTACCTCGACCAGATCCAGGAAAAGATCCACCAGGAGCAGCCGGTCACGTTCCTCTGGGAGTCGCAGCGCCTGACCGCCGTCAACAAGCGGGTGAGAAACGTGCACCCCACGGCCATCCAGTCGTTCTCCAACCTCAAGGAGTGGTGGGTCGAGCGCCCTTGATCGCCTTCCTCCTGCGGCGTCTCGCCGCCTCCCTGCTGCTCCTGCTGCTGGTCCTGACCGTCCTCTTCTTCTGCGTCCATCTGGTCCCGGGCGATCCGATCCACCTCTTCGAAGGGCAGAGTCTCTCCCTGGCCCAGCAGCATCGGCTGGAGCGGCTCTACGGTCTCGACCGGCCCCTCTGGGCACAGTATCTCGCCTGGATCTCCTCGGTGGCGCGGTGGGACTGGGGCACCTCGATCTCGCAGCAGCGGGCGGTCTCCACCGTGCTCCGCGAGGCCCTGCCGGCGACGGCGGCCCTGGGCTCGGCCGCGCTCGCGGTCGACTACGCCTTCGCGCTGCTGCTCGGCGTCGCCGCCGCTCTCCGGCGCGGGTCGGCCGTGGACCACGCGATCCGCCTCGGCACCCTCCTCCTCTTCTCGCAGCCGGTCTTCTGGGTCGGGCTGATGGCGGTCCTCCTTTTTTCCTATGTCTGGCCGATCTTGCCGGCGAGCCACATGCACTCGGTGGACGCCGACCTCATGAGTCCGGCCGGCCGGTGGCTCGACCTCGCCCGCCACCTCGTCCTGCCCGCGCTGGTGACGGGCCTGGGCACCGCCGGCGGCACCGCCCGCTTCCTGCGCGCCAGCCTGATCGAGGTGATGAGCCAGGACTACATCCGAGCTGCCCGCGCCAAGGGCCTCTCTGAGTGGCGGGTCGTCTGGGTGCACGGCCTGCGCAACGCCGCCGTGCCGCTGATCCAGGTGTTCGCGCTCTCCCTGCCGCTGTTGCTCTCGGGGGTGCTGATCGTCGAGGTGGTCTTCTCCTGGCCCGGGCTCGGCCAGCTCACTTTCCAGGCGATCAGCACGCGCGACTACCCGCTGATCCTCGGCGCCACGGCGCTCTCCGCCGCCCTGGTGATCGCGGGCAACCTGCTGGCCGACGTCCTCCACGCCCTGGTCGATCCGCGGGTGCGCGATGCCTGACGGGCGCCGGCGCCGCTCGCCCTCCCTTCTCTGGGGCGCCGGGCTGATCGCCATCCTGACCGCTGGCGCCCTGGGAGCCCCCCTGCTCGCACCCTATGATCCAGACGAGCAGCTCGATCCGCCGGCCGCCAACTATCAGCCCCCGGGGACGATCCTGGCGGCGGTCCATCTGAAGGGCGATTCCTGGCGCCTGGCCGAGCGGATCCGGCGGACACCCTCGGGCCTGGAGATCACTCGCCTCGGCGCCGTCGAGACGCTCCCCGCCTCCCAGGTGCTGAACCTGACGTCCAGCGGGGTCTCCGACCGCCGGGTCTACCGCCTCGGCAGCGACCGCTTCGGCCGCGACCTCCTCTCCCGGGTCCTCTTCGGCGCTCGCGTGTCGCTTGCCGTGGGCCTGATCGCAGTGCTGCTGGCGATAACCCTGGGCGTGGCCGTGGGGGCCGCCGCCGCTCTCGCCGGAGGGTTGGGCGACGCCGTCATCATGCGCGGGGTGGACGCCCTGCTCGCCTTTCCCAAGCTCTTCCTGATGATCGCGCTCGCCGCCTTCTTCCGTCCGGGACCGCCGGCGATGGTGGCGCTCCTCAGCGGCATCGCCTGGATGGGGATCAGCCGGCTGACCCGGGCCGAGCTGCTCAGCCTCAAGCACCGGGAATTCGTCGTCGCCGCCCGCGCCATGGGGCAGCATCCGCTCGCCATCCTCTGGCGCCACATGCTCCCCAACGCCTTCACGCCGGTGCTGATCCAGGCGGCGCTGCTGATTGGCAACCTGATCCTGCTCGAGGCCTCCCTCTCCTTCCTGGGGCTCGGCATCCAGCCCCCCACGCCGAGCTGGGGAAATCTGATCTCCGAGGGGCAGGATGTGCTGGTCCAGTCCTGGTGGATCGCCACCTTCCCAGGCGCCGCACTGGCGGTGACGGTGATCGCCTTCAACCTGCTGGCCGATGGCCTGCGCGACGTCCTCGACCCCCGCCAGATCGGCACCGGCGGCGGTGTTACACTGCCGCCGCCGTGAACGAGCCGTCGACTTTCCACAGCCCGCCGCGCCGCCGCGCGCTGCTCACCGTTTTCCTGACCATCCTGCTCGACCTGATCGGGTTCGGCATGATCCTGCCGTTCCTGACCTTCTACGCTCAGGCCTTCCAGGCGACGCCGCTGCAGATCGGCCTCCTCTTCTCTTCCTACAGCCTGACCCAGCTCCTCTGCGCCCCGCTGCTGGGGCGCTTGTCGGACCGGGTCGGCCGGCGCCCCGTGCTGCTCGCCTCGATCGCCGGCAGCGTCGTCTGCTACGTGATCTTTGCGCTCGCTCCCTCGTACGCCGTGCTGCTCCTCGCGCGTGCTCTCTCCGGGGTGGCGGCGGCGAACTACGCCATCGCCCAGGCCTACATGGCCGACGTCTCCTCACCCCAGGAGCGCTCGAAGGCCATGGGGCTGGTGGGCGCGGCCTTCGGCCTCGGCTTCGTGCTCGGGCCGGCGCTCGGCGGTATCCTGGAACAGCTCGGCGGCGTCGTGCCCTCGCTCGCCACCCTCGGTCCCCGACTGGTGCCGTTCGCCGCCGCCGCGCTCTCGGGCGTCAACCTGCTGATCGCCATCTTCAGCCTGCCGGAATCGCTGTCGCCCGAGCTGCGGCGCGGCGCGACCGCCCGTGGTGGCTCATGGCTCGGCTTTTCGGACCTCCGCGCCGTCTGGCGCGACACACCTCTGCGCGGGCTGATGGTCCTCTTCTTCCTGGTCATGCTCTGCTTCTCGATGATGGAGACGACGCTCGCCCTGTTCTGCCAGTCCCGCTTCGGCTTCGGCGCCCGCCAGACCTCGTGGCTCTTCGTCTTCGTCGGCGTCGTGCTGGTCATCGTCCAGGGGGGGCTGCTCGGCCGGCTGGTCCGCAAATATGGCGAGCGCCGGCTCATCCTCTCCGGGATCGTCCTGATGGCGCTCGGACTCTTGCTGCTGCCGCTGACCCCGACGGTCATCCCGGCTGTCTGGTCGAAGCTCTGGCTTCTTTTCGTCGGCCTGGCTCTCCTGGCCGTCGGCAACGGCATCCACAACCCTTCGACGACCGGCCTCCTCAGCCGCCTCACCGACGAGCGCTCGCAGGGGAGCACGATCGGCCTCTCCCGCTCCTTCGGCGCCCTCGCTCGCATCGTCGGGCCGCCGGCCGGCACGCTGATCTTCGGCTTGGCCGGCGCCGGCTGGCCGTTCTGGAGCGCCGGGATTCTTATGCTGGTGGCGCTCGCCGTGGCGGTCGGCGTCCTGCGCCGGGTCACCATCGTCTGACGGCCCTTATTGTCCGGTGCTGACCAGCGACTTCGACTTCGACCTGCCGGCGGCTAGCATCGCCCAGGAGGCCGCCCCGCGCGGCGAGAGCCGCCTTCTGGTGCTCGACCGGGAGGGCCCTGAGCGGCACGCCCGGGTGAGCGACCTGCCGCGCCTGCTCCACCCCGGTGATCTGCTGGTCCTCAACGATACGCGAGTGATCCCGGCGCGCCTCTTCGGCCAGAGCGGTGGAGGCGGCAGGATGGAGATCCTGCTCGTCGAGCGCGTGGCGGAATGCGAGTGGGATGCCCTGGTCAAACCGGGGCGGCGCGCGAGGCCCGGCGCCGTCATCACCTTAGCGGCCGGGCTCGCCGCGGAAGTGATCGACAAGCGCGAGGACGGCCGCCATCGTCTCCGCTTCACTGAACCGATCGAGCCGCACCTCGACCGGCTGGGGCACATCCCTCTACCTCCCTATATCCATCGTTCAGACACCCCGGAAGACCGGGAACGCTACCAGACCGTCTTCGCCCGCGAGCCGGGAGCCGTCGCGGCGCCCACGGCCGGTCTCCATTTCACGGATCAGATCCTGCGGGAGATCGCGGACGCCGGCGTCGAGATCGCGCGGGTGACGCTCCACGTCGGCCTCGGTACCTTCAAGCCGGTCAGCGCCGAGCGAATCGCGGAGCACCAGATGGAGAGCGAGCGCTACGCGATCTGCGAGGAGGCGGCCGGGGCGATCGGTCGCGCCCGCGCGGAAGGGCGGCGGATCGTGGCGGTGGGGACCACGGTCGTCCGGACCCTCGAAGGGGCCGCGGCCGTGGGAGACGGCGAGGTCCGAGCTGGGAGCAACTCGACGAGGATCTTCATTTATCCCGGCAGTCCAGACGGTCCAGGTTTCCAGTTCCAGGTGGTGGACGCGCTGCTCACCAACTTCCACCTCCCTCGCTCCACCCTGCTGATGCTGGTCTCCGCCTTCGCCGGCCGCGAGCGGGTGCTGGCCGCCTACGCGGAGGCGATCCGCGAGGGGTACCGCTTCTACTCCTACGGCGACGCGATGCTCGTCGAGCGGCTCTGAAAGGTCCGGGCAATCCGGCTGGCCAGCACGGCGGCGCCGTAGCCGTTGTCGATGTTCACCACGCCGATCCCCGGCGCGCAGCCGTTCAGCATGGTCAACAGGGCGGCGAGTCCGCCGAAGCTCGATCCATAGCCGACGCTGGTGGGCACGGCCACGACCGGAGCCGGAACGAGACTGGCGACGACCGTGGGGAGGGCGCCGTCCATCCCCGCGACCGCGACCACCACGTTCGCCCGGCGGATCGCGGGGAGGTTGCCGAGCAGCCGATGGAGCCCGGCGACGCCGACGTCGTAGCAGCGCTCGACCTCGTGGCCGAACCAGGAGAGACAGACCGCCGCCTCCTCCGCCACCCCCAGGTCCGAGGTCCCCGCGGCGAGCACGGCGATCGCTCCCGGCAAGGGCTCGCCCTGACCGAAGGTGAGGATGCGGGGGCGTTCGTGGTACGTCGCCTGCGGATGCTCGGCCAGCAGCGACGCCGCCACCTCCGGGCTCAGGCGGGTGACCAGGACTTTGCCGTGGGCGCGGATCATCCGCTCCGTGATCGCCTGCAAATCCGCCGTCCGCTTCCCCTCGGCGTAGACCGCTTCGGGAAGGCCGTTGCGCAGCTCGCGGTGGAAATCGAGCTTGGCGAAGCCGAGGTCGGCATAGGGGAGCTCCGCCAGGTCGCGCAGGGCATCGGCGGGGGAGCGCTCGCCGGCGGCGACCGCCTCCAGGAGCTGCTTGAGCTGGTCGGGATTCACGAAGCCAGATCCGCGCCGCCCCGGCGGTACCCCTGAGGATCGTAGGCGACCCGCTCGAAGCCGAGAGAGCGCAGGCGCGGCTCCAAGTCGTTCCAGAGCGCGGAGAGGCGGGGCACCTCGTCGGGAGCGACCTCGACGCGGGCCGCGCCCTGATCGTGCCGCACGCGAACGACGCGGAACCCCTCTCCGGCCAGAACCTCTTCTGCGGCCTCGATACGGCGGAGCTTGCCGAGCGTGACTACCTGCCCGTGCGGGATGCGCGAGGAAAGGCAGGCGTTGGCCGGCCGGTCCCAGACCGAGAGGCCGAAGGAGCGGGCAAGGGCGCGGGTCTCCTCCTTGGTCACCCCGTGCTCGAGCAGGGGAGAGTAGACACCGCGCTCGCGGACGGCGCGGAGCCCCGGCCGGTCCGGCCCCGGATCGGAGGCGTTGGTGCCGTCGCAGACCACCGCGAAGCCGCGCTCGGCTGCCAGACGGACCATCGTGCCCATCCGCATCCCCTGGCAGACGTAACACCGGTGGCTCGGGTTGGCCACGAACTCCGGATCGTCGAGCTCGCTGTAGGTGACCACCTCGTGGCGGATTCCGATCTCGGCCGCGACGAGGCGCGCATGGTCCAGCTCCACCCCGGCGAGCGTCTCCGCCGCCGCCGTCACCGCCAGCGCGCGGTCGCCGAGGGCCCGGAACGCCAGGGCCGCTACCACGGCCGAGTCGACCCCGCCCGAATAGGCGACGAGGGCGGAGCCGCGGCAGGCGAGGTCGGCGACGAGACGGTCGATCTGGAGAGCGGGATCGATCATCCGTCGAGCCCCATCGCTTGTAGAGAGCCCACGATAAAGATCTTGTCGGCCAAGTCGTCCAGCTCCCGAAGTGAGGCGATGGCGTTGACCCGCTCCCGGATACGCCGGGGCACCGGACCGAAACGCCGCTCCAGAAGTCTAAGCACCATGCGTCGAGCCCCTTCGATCCGGCCCTCTCTCCGGGCCTTCCGCTCCCAGTCTCTGATTCTCTCTTCCAGCATGGGTACCTCCTCAAGCTCCTCGACCTCCGGGATTGTAGCGCCTCGATGAGTACGCCGTAGCGCCTGCAGAGCCCAGGCGGTAAAAATCCGCCGCAGATCGCTCTCCTCTCCCTTTGGCAGAAGTCGTACCAGCTCTCGTGTCGATCGGGACAGTTCCTCGGCGTCGTGGCTCGTTTCCAGCCGGGCCAGAACGGAGACCAGGTTTCCCGCCTGCTCACGGTCCTCGGGACTGAGGCGGCTTTCGTCCACAAGGATGTACTCCAAACGCGGGAGGCGCCTGCGTAAGCTCTCAGGAGCCGACGCGAAGAGGCTCAGCAAATCGAGCGGCGCTTTCCAGGGGCGTTTGCCGTTGTAGAGGACGACCGGCAGGATCGGCGGCAGCCGGTCAGTGGCCTTCAGCTTCTGAGCCCGGATCAGCTCCTGGAGCAACAGCCCGACATAAACGAACAGCCGCACCGCCATGAACGGCTCAGGAGTCGACTGGAATTCCAGCAGCAGGTAGAGATAGAACCAGTCCTCCTCATTCCTCTCGTCTCGCCAGCGGAGCCTCCAGACAACGTCGTTCCGGCGATCCTTAAGGTCCTCGCTGACGAAACTTCCGTTCACTCTCTCCAGCGTTCCGAAGTCGAGCCAGGCGACCCAATTTTCGTGGATGAAGCCGCGCAACAGATCTTCGACCATCCGTGGATGGGAAAAAAGCAGCCTGTACTTGGGATCGTTCCCCGCCATCCGCCCTCCGTCTCGGAGACCAACGTTCTCCCAATAAGACGCAAAATCTGGGCACTCCTGACAAATCCTTGCAGGAGAGTGGCTTACACGCGCTTTTGAAGGGTCAGCGCAGCGGCCGCGGGAACTTCATCGTCACCGGAACCAAAAACAGGATGCTGAAGACGCCGAAGGCGTAAAGCGGCACGAACGGCGCGGCGCGCTGATCGATCAGCGGGGCCATGGAGCGCAGGAGGCCGAGGATCGCCGGCGGCCCCAGGTAGTAGATGAGGAGGAAACGCCGGCGGATCGGGTTCGGGAGCCCCCAGGTCCGGCGGACGTAGATGATGCCGAAGGCCCAGCCCAGGCACACCGCCACGCCGTAGTAGCTGTAGAGGGTCAGCGGCAAGCTGCCGGCGAGCCTCACGACGTGGGTGAAGCTCAGCACGCTCAGCGCCCAGCAGGCCAGGAAGAGGCCGAGGAAGACGGCGTCCCCCCGGGTGACGTCCCCGGGAGGTCCCGGGCGCCTCGAAGGTCCGGGAGACGCCGTCACCGCGGTCCGGACCGCCGCGGCTCAGACATACGCCTCCATCGGCGGGCAGGTGCACGTCAGGTTGCGGTCGCCCCAGGGGTTGTCCACACGGTTGACGTAGGGCCAGAACTTCCGTTCGCGGACCCAGGGCGCGGGGAAGACCGCCTGCTCGCGGCCGTAGGGGCGGTCCCAGGCGTCGTCCGTGACGTCGTCGGCCGTGTGGGGGGCGTTCTTGAGCGGGTTGTTCTGCCGGTCCATCTTTCCCTGCTCGATGGCGCGGATCTCCTCGCGGATGCGGATCATCGCGTCGCAGAAGCGGTCGAGCTCCGGTTTCGACTCGCTCTCGGTCGGCTCGATCATCAGCGTGCCGGCCACTGGAAAGGACATCGTCGGCGCGTGGAAGCTGAAATCCATCAGCCGCTTCGCCACGTCCTCGGCCTCGATGCCGGCGGTGGTCTTGAACGGCCGCAGGTCGAGGATGAACTCGTGCGCCACCCGCCCGTGGCCGCCGGTGTAGAGCACTGGGTAGTGCTCGCGCAGCCGGGCCGCCATGTAGTTGGCGTTGAGGATCGCCGTCTGAGTGGCGCGGGTGAGCCCGGCGCCACCCATCAAGGCGATGTAGACCCAGGAGATCGGCAGGATGCTCGCGCTCCCCCAGGGCGCCGCCGAGACCGGTCCGATCGCCTCGGCGCCGCCGGTGGGCACCACCGGGTGCCCCGGCAGGAAGGGCGCCAGGTGCGCGGCGACGCAGATCGGCCCCATCCCGGGACCGCCACCGCCGTGCGGGATGCAGAAGGTCTTGTGCAGGTTCAGATGGCAGACGTCGGCGCCGTAGTCGCCGGGCCGGCAGAGGCCCACCTGGGCGTTCATGTTGGCGCCGTCGAGGTAGACCTGGCCGCCGTTGTCGTGGACGATCCGGCAGATCTCGCGGATCCCCGGCTCGAACACGCCGTGGGTCGAGGGGTAGGTGACCATCAGCCCGGCCAGGTTGTCGCGGTTCGCCTCGGCCTTGACCTTGAGGTCGGCGAGGTCGACGTTCCCCCCCTCGTCGCAGGCGACCACCACCACCTTGAGCCCGGCCATCACCGCTGAGGCCGGGTTGGTGCCGTGCGCCGAGACCGGGATCAGGCAGACGTCGCGGTGCTGGTCGCCGCGCGCGTGGTGATAGGCGCGGATCACCATCAGGCCGGTGTACTCGCCCTGCGATCCCGCGTTCGGCTGCAGGGAGCAGGCGGCGAAGCCGGTGATCTCGTTGAGCCACGATTCGAGGGAGAGGAAGAGCTCCTGGTATCCCGCCGTCTGGCTCGCCGGCGCGAACGGGTGCAGAGCGCCGATCTCCGGCCAGGTCACCGGCACCATCTCGGAGGTGGCGTTGAGCTTCATGGTGCAGGAGCCGAGCGGGATCATCGAGGTGGCGAGCGACAGGTCGCGCGCCTCCAGGCGCTTGATGTAGCGCAGCATCTCGTGCTCGGTGTGGAAGCTGTTGAACACCGGGTGGGTCAGGAAGGCGGACTCGCGGGCGAACGCCGCGAAACCGGGATCCGCGGCCGCCGCCAGCGTCTCGGCGGAGAGCCCCGCCGCCCGCTCGCCGCCGAAGATCTCCAGCAGCTCTTCGACATCGGCGGCCACGGCCGCCTCGTCGAGGGCGATGCCGACGGCCCGCTCGCCGAGGAGGCGCAGGTTGATCCCCCGCGCCTCGGCGGCGGCCACGAGGTCGGCGGCGGCGCGCTCGCCGGTGCCGACCCTCAGAGTGTCGAAGAAGGGATCGCGGCCGACGGCATAGCCGAGATGGCGCAGCCCCTCGGCAAGGGCGGCCGCCAGGGCATGCACCCGCCGCGCGATCGCTTTCAGCCCCTCGGGGCCATGATACACGGCGTACATGCTGGCCATGATGGCGAGCAGCACCTGGGCGGTGCAGATGTTGCTGGTCGCCTTCTCACGGCGGATGTGCTGCTCGCGGGTCTGCATCGCCATGCGCAGTGCGGTCTTGCCGCGGCGGTCGCGCGAGACGCCGATGATCCGGCCGGGAAGCTGGCGCTTGTACTCGTCGCGAGTGGCGAGGAACGCGGCGTGCGGACCGCCGAAGCCCATCGGCACGCCGAAGCGCTGCGCCGAGCCGACCGCGATGTCGGCGCCAAATTCGCCCGGCGCCCGCAGCAGGGTGAGCGCCAGCAGGTCGCACGCCGCCACCACCAGCGCGCCGGCGGCATGGGCCCGCTCGGCGAGTGGGGCGTAGTCGACGACCCGGCCGTCGGTCGCCGGATACTGGACGAGGACGCCGAACAGATCACCGGCCGCGAAGTCGACCGCCGCCGGATCGCCCACCCGGATCTCGATGCCGATGGCGGAGGCGCGGGTCTGGACCACCGCGATCGTCTGCGGATGGCAGTCCTCGGCGACGAAGAAGGCGTTCCGCTTGCCGGAAGAGAGGTTGTGGCAGAGATTCATCGCCTCGGCCGCCGCGGTGCCCTCGTCGAGCAGGGAGGCGTTGGCGACCGGCAGTGCGGTGAGGTCCGCGATCATCGTCTGGAAGTTGAGCAGCGCCTCGAGGCGCCCTTGCGAGATCTCAGACTGATAGGGGGTGTACTGGGTGTACCAGCCCGGATTCTCGAGGATGTTGCGCTGGATCACCCCCGGCGTGATGCAGCCGTGGTACCCCAGCCCCAGGAACGAGCGGCAGACCCGGTTCCTGCCGACGATCCCGCGCAGGGCGCCGAGCAACTCCCGCTCGCCCAGCTCACGGTCGGCCGGCAGCCCGGCGAGGGCCAGTGGGGCGTCGCGGAAGATCGACTCCGGGACGGTCTCGCGCACCAGCTCGGAGAGCGAGCCGGCGCCGACCGTGGCCAGCATCTGCCGGAGCTCTTCCTCATTCGCGCCGACATGGCGGCGGACGAAGGTGTCGGTGGGATTCAGGACGGCGCCGCCGTCCCCGGACCGCGGGCCGGGGGAACCCCCGAGGGCGACGGCGCCTGTCGCCCCGGGCGAGTCCTTACGCTTCTCCACTCTTGACGTACTCCTCGTACTCCTCGGCCTTCATCATGGATTTCAGATCGTCCGCGGAAGAGAACCGCACCTTGATCAGCCACCCGTCGCCTTGCGGATCGTCGTTGAGCAGCTCGGGATCGTCCACCACGGCCTCGTTGACCTCGACCACTTCCCCCGCCACAGGCGAGTAGAACTCGGCGACCGCCTTGACCGACTCGATCGTGCCGAGCTCGTCGTTGGCGTCGACCACCTGTCCGACCTCCGGCAACTCCACGAACACCACCTCGCCCAGCTCGTGCTGCGCGAACTCGGTGATGCCGAGCACACAGAGATCGTCCTCGACGCGGAGCCACTCGTGCTCCCTCGAATAGAGATAATCTCGCGGATACATTCGTTTATCGCCCTCCAGTCTGGCCGGTTTAACCGCCACAGATCCTAGCTCGATCTGGGCTTTTTATAAAAGGGGATCTCCGCGACCACCGCCGGCAGCGATCTGCCGCGGACGTCGATCGCGAGCGCCGTTCCCGCCACCGCCATCTCCGGCGGCACGTACGCGAGCCCCAAGGCCTTCTCGAACGTGGGGCTCCAGGTGCCGCTGGTCACGACGCCCACGGCCTGGCCTTCCGAGACAACCGTGTGACCCTGGCGCGCGATTCCCCGTCCCTGTACCTCGAAGCCCACCAGCTTCTTGCCGACCCCCGCAGCCTTCTGCGCCAGCAGCGCGTCGCGGCCGAGGAAGTCCCCCTTCTCCAGCTTCACCACCCAGGCGAGCCCCGCCTCGAACGGCGTGGTCGCCTCGTCGATCTCGTGGCCGTAGAGAGCCATCGCCGCTTCCAGGCGGAGGGTGTCGCGGGCGCCGAGGCCGGCCGCGGTGGCGCCCGCCGCCAGCAGCCGGCGCCAGACGGCCGCCGCGTGCTCCGGCGGCAGGTAGAGCTCGAAGCCGTCCTCGCCGGTGTAGCCGGTGCGCGAGATCAGCGCCGGCGCGCCGTCTACCGTCCCTTGGGCGAAACCGTAGTACTTGAGCCCCGCGACGTCGACGGAGGCGAGCGGCGCCAGCATCGTGAGCGCCCGCGGGCCCTGCAGCGCCAGCAGGGCGTAGCCGTCGCTCTCGTCGATCACCTCCACTTCGGCTTCGCCCTGGGCGCGCGACGCGATCCACTCGAAGTCGCGCGGCGCGTTGGCGGCGTTGACGACCACCATGAAGTCCTCGGCGGCCAGCTTGTAGATCAGGATGTCGTCGATGTAAGTGGCGCGGTCCGTCAGCAGGCCGCTGTAATGCGCCCGCCCGGGGACCAGCCTGGTGACGTCGTTGGGGGTCAACCGCTGCAGAAAGGCCTCGGCGCCGGCGCCCCGCACCCGGACCTCACCCATGTGCGAGACGTCGAACAGCCCGGCCGCGGTGCGCACGGCGCGATGCTCCTCGATGACCCCGGTGTACTGGACCGGCATCTCCCAGCCGGCGAAATCCACCATCCGCGCCCCTGCCTCGAGATGGCACTCATACAGCGGCGTGCGTTTCAAGCTCTGGCCTTCCGACATTTGGATCGATCCTCCCCGGAGAGGTCCGGGCCCACGTTGCCTGCGGATCAAAACGCTATCACGAGAGCGGGCGCCGCACCGGCCTCTTTTTCCTTTCAGCGCTTTGCGATAGGTTTCTCTCCAGCCGGGGGTACCACGCATGAAGCTTCTTCTGATCCGCCACGCCATCGCCGAAGAGCGCGACGATTTCGCCAAGACCGGCAAGGACGACCGCCTGCGCCCGCTGACCGACGAGGGGCGCAAGCGGATGAGGCAGGCGGCCCGCGGCCTCAAGAAGATCGCACCGGAGATCGGCCTGCTGGCCACCAGCCCCCTGACCCGCGCCGCCCAGACCGGCGCCGTCGTCGACTCGGTCTATGGCGGCCTGAAGGAGGTCGAGATCGCCGAGCTGACGCCCGAGGCCACCCCTACCGAGTTCCTCCGCTGGCTCCGCAAGCAGAAAGCCGAGTGCATCGCCGCCGTCGGACACGAGCCGAGCATCAGCCTGCTCCTCTCCTGGCTGCTGACCGGCAGCGAGCGCCGGATCTTCGCCTTTCGCAAGGGGGGCGCCTGCCTGCTCGACTTCCCCGACGAGGTCGGCGCCGGCACCGCCACCCTGCTCTGGGCGCTCACCCCCGCCCAACTGCGCGACATCGCGGACTGACGACGAGGCGGCCGATGAGCGCAGGACTCCTCTCCCGTTCTCCCGAGGAGGGGGCGCGCCTGCTCGCCCTCTCTTTCCTCGATCAGGCCGCCGCCGCCCACCCCCGTCTGGCCGACCCGGCGGACGCCGAGGCGCTCCACGACTTCCGCGTCGGCCTGCGCCGGCTGCGGAGCGCCCTCAAGGCCTATGACGGCCAGCTCGCCGGCAGCGTTCCCAAAAAGCTCGCCAAACGCCTGAAACGGCTCGCCGGCTCGACCGGCCCCGGCCGCGATACCGAGGTCCAGATGGAGTGGCTGCGTGGCCGCGCTCCCCATCTCAAGGGACATCAACGGATTGGCAGCGCCTGGCTCCTCCACCGCCTCGGCGAGCGGAAGCGGCAGGCCTACGAAGAGATGCAGGAGGAGGTCGCGGAAGAATTCGACAAGCTCGACAAGGATCTCCGGCCCCGTCTCTCCGTCTACCGCGCCGAGATCCACCTCGACGCCAAGGCCGACCGTCCAACGCTGGCGGCGGCCACGGCGGAGATCCTCCATGACCAGGTGGCCGATCTCGAGGAGAAGCTGGGGAGGATCACGGCGGCTGGCGACGAGACCGAAGCGCACGAGGCGCGGATCCGGGCCAAGCGGGTGCGCTACCTGCTCGAGCCGCTGGTGGAGGAGATCCCCGGCGCTGGACCGGTCGTCAAGCGCTTCAAGGCCCTCCAGGATCTCCTCGGCGATCTCCACGACGCCCACGTCCTGGAAGCCGAGCTCGCCTCGGCCGTCGAGACCGCAGCCGCCGAGCGGGCGCGGAAGATCCTCGAGCTGTCGCTCGCCGACCCGCCGGACGCCGGACGCCTCGGCGCCGAGCGCCGCCGCGCCCGCGAGTCTGGTCTGATCGCCCTCGCCCGCCTGAACCGCGCCCGCCGGGACCACCTCTTCGCGGAGCTGCACGCCGAATGGCTGGAGGGAAAGGCGTCGCCCTTCCTGCGCGAGGTGGAGGGGTTGGGGGAGGAGATGGTGGCCGCGGCGGAAGGAAGCTAGTGGGGAGGTGGTCCCCCAACGAGGGAGAGGGGTCTCCCAACGAGGGAGAGGAGTCTCCCCACGAGGGAGAGGGGTCTCCCAACAAGGTCGTGTCCTAATCCGATGTGGGTAGCAATCGGCTGGAAGGCTCTGCTGTAGGTTCCCAGGTACCGGGGGGAGCTGTTCCCCTCGATCCCTACAGACGGCCCGGCGGGTGTTGGAGCACGCCGCCGAGCCTGACCCGGACAGGAGCCTTGACCCATGCCCGAGCTGATTCAGAAGTCTAGCCCACCCAACCCCCTTCCGCCTTCCCTGTACGCCGCGCCGCCCTCCGGGCCACCGGAGCCCCCGCCGCCGCCCTCTCCGCCACCCCCGCCCGCAGTCAGCTCCACCGTCACCGACTGGGAGAAGTACGAAGGCCTGCGCCAGACCTTCCTGATCCACTTCCCTCTGGAGACACAGGAGGCCTTCCAGCACATCGCACGGTTCGCCTATGACGCGATCCTGGAGAAGCCCGCCGAGCACCCCCTGCCCGGCCCTTGGACCGCCTGGGAGCTTCACGCCGCCCTGGCGGAGATACGCTTCCTGGAGGGCTACCTCGTGTCCGTCATGCGGGAGAAGGATGTCTCGTCTCTCCCGCCTAGAGTGGAAAAGCTCTGTGCGCTCGCGGCCGGAGCGGCAGCAGGCCTTCAGGATGTTTCCATGGACCTGGAAAGGGGGCTGGCGGAGTGGCAGCGCAAGTACCGTCGCGGCTCAAGGTAGCGTCCTTCACTGTCCGGGCGACCATGGCGCAGTCCGTCGCCTGGAAGCGAGCCGCTGAGGCGGAAGGTCATGCTTCGGTCGGGACCTGGGCGGCCGACGCTCTGGACGCCTACCTCAAGGTCAGAGCGCAGGCCGGGAAGCCGCTCCCCCTGTTCTGGAGTCGAGGGCGCTTCCGCGTCCACCTGGAAGACGGCACGGAGCCCGAGCTGCCGGGATGGATCGCCCGCCCCTTCGGCATCTTCCACGGCTCTGAAGCCGGGCCGATCCCCCAGGGCTCGACGCACCGCTACACCCTCGCCTATTTGCCGTCCGGGCGCCTTGTGGCGACGTTCCGGACGGCGGCCCACTGCAAGAGCTTGGCTTCAGAGCTTGCGCGGACGTGGGTACGGTGGGGCGGTCAGGAACCATCCGAAGATCCCGCGCCGCTTCTCCAGCGGTTCCAGCGGGAAGACGTCTAGGTAAGCGGGCCGGTTCCGAGAAGGAACCGGCCCCATCTATCCTTTGCGGGCCTTACGCTTGCGCCTTGCCTC
>DATBAW010000313.1:0-5021 GCA_036271335.1 Thermoanaerobaculia bacterium | reverse complement strand
CGAGGCGACCTCGGCCGGCGGCTACGAAGCGCCGGCGACGCCGGCCGAGGAGGCGGTGGCCTACGTCTGGCGCGACGTCCTGGGCGTCCCGCGCGTCGGGCGGAAGGACGACTTCTTCGCCCTGGGCGGCCGCTCGCTCCTTCTCCCTCGCGTCCGCCATCGCCTGGAGCAGGAGCTCGGCGTCCGCCTGTCGCTCGCGAGCCTCCTCGAGCGGACGACCGCCGCGGCGCTCGCCCTGGCCGCCGAGGAGCTCCTCCTGGACGAGCTCGAGCGCGAGCTAGCGGCGGCCCGCTGAGGGGACGCGGGAGAGCCGAGATGCTCGATTGTGTCTTTCCTCCAGATTCGCCGCATTTCGTGTCATGGCTTTGCCATGGCCCCGTGTTCGTCCGGGTCCGTCCTTGCCCTACCACCAGTGCTACTCTCTACCTCACCCATGGCCGACACCATCCTCCTCACCCTGACCGCCGAAGAGCTCAAAGACCTCCTGAGAAGAGGCTTCGCCTAAGGCAACCCCTCAGTTTGCCCGAAGAAGCCCTCGCCGAATTCATCCTCCTGCTCAGCCGCTAGGGCTTCGCCGCGTTCTTGAAGGTCCTGGAATCGGCAGAGCGAGAGCTGCCACGGCCACCCGCCTAAATCTTCGCTCCTGCCAAAAGGTCAGACCTGCTTTTTATGCTGAACTCATACACAAACTCGTACAAGAGCACAGCCACCTCTCCATAGCCGGGTATCGCAGCGCCCCTTCGATCGACGATCTCCTGCACGAGACTCGTCGCCTCTTGGAGCACAGCGAGATAACCAGCCAGAACATCTTGGCTCCGCCCGCCTTCGGAAAAGAAGGTCATAAGCCAGGCTGCCACACCCTCGATTCGGCTGTCGAGGTCAGGCCGTCGATGTTCTGACGGTACCGAGCCCAAATAATCGAGCAGCCGCACAGGCACAAGCCTCGGGGCAGGCTCGCTCCTGGAACGCTCTTGAATTGGAGCGTTGATGCGCCTACTCGTTGAAGCTTGAGGCCCGTCGACAGCTTTCAGACGAAGTTCCGCCCCAGTATCATCCACCGCCAGCAACATCACATCCGGCTTCCACTGAGCTATGAGCCGGGTCACCTCCTGTCTTATCGTCTCCTCAGCCTGACTTCCGAAAACCACCGCTCGCAAAGCCTTAGGCAAAATCGGCTTGTACCCGCCGCCCTTGTTGTAGTCCACAAACCGCCATTCGCGTTCCCATGAGTACGAAGAGCCCTTGGTGAGGAGAAAGGCCTCGACTTTTTCCCCGCTGTCGGCGCTGATCTTCACGATGGGCAGCTCCACCATATAGTTGACGTAGCGCGCCGTAGAAAAAGGAGATCCGGAGGTTTCAAAGCACAGACAGACGCCTCGGTGGCCACCGGCATATTCTTCCCACACTCGCCTGTCCAGCGCCGTATCTGTCAAACAGATGATACCCGAATTGTCTAGCGTTTTCTGGATTTTCTGAATGATTTCTTCGAGCTTGCCGGGATCTTTCCATGCAAGGCTTGCGAGGACTCTGTTCGCTGCTTTCGATGCCTCTAGCCCCTTTTTGCCGAGCATCTTGAAATTACCTACCCAATATCGGTGCATTTCCTCCCTGGTCAGCTTGAAGTCGATCTGCGCTCGGCAATCTTGCGAGTCGATAAATCCCCTAGGCGGGCTCGCCCAAATGTGATTATTGCGGAGAAGTCCTTCGAAGTATCCGAGCGTGACTTCCTCAGGAGGACGGTAGCGGAAAAGGAACGTCGGTGGCGGTATCAGCTTTCTCTCTTTGATCTGGCTCATACTCCATTCTACCCTTCTTGTTGGTGCGCCCCCCGATGGGTGCCAGCACGGATAGAAGGCTGTCAAGGGGTCACTACGAGCCTCACGCAGAAAGGGAAGCCGCCAGCTACGTCTGTTTTTTGTCACTCCCCATTGTGCCCGCCCTCAAGCCTGGGAACGGGAAGGTGCGACGAAAAAACAGACTCTTGACACAACGAGGCCACATAGAAGGTGAGTCGGGCGGCGGCGGGGCCGGGGCGGCGGGGACCGTCAGATGCAAAGGGGACGAAAACTTCATCCCGATCGACTACGAAAAGGTCTTGCGCCCAGTGCTCCACTGATTCCAGGGGGCAGGACTTCGCAGAGTCCACCACCCTGGAGGTCTTTACGTCGCCATTTCGCCTCTACCATAATGCGCAAAGGCAGTGCAGGGCGCGTAGACGCGGCTCACCTGGAGGTTGGCGGCGAAGGGGGCGAAGAGCTGCCCAGGGTTTCAACCCTGGGTGATGGGGCGTCGGCCGCAGGTGGGGGCATGAGCGAGCCCATGGGTTGGGCTGCTGCGAGAGGTGTAGAATGACTGCGAGGTGAGCCATGGAAGCGACTCTCGACCAACTCGGCAGGATCGAGCTCCCCAAGGAGCTCCGCGACGATCTAGGGCTATCGGCCGGAACTGTGCTGACCATTGAAGAGAGGAGCGGCGGCATCCTCCTGAAGCCGGTCGGCGGCCGAACAGGTCTGGTCCGCAAGGAAGGGGTCCTCGTGTTCGCCGGAGAAGCCGAAGAGGACCTTGCCCTGGCGGTGCAGAGTGACCGAGACGAGCGGTCACGTAAGGTGGCCGGCCTCGGGTGAGGGTCTTTTTCGATACCTCCGTTCTGGTTGCCGCCCTCTTTGAAGGGCATGCTTTCCATCGCCAGGCTTTTCCCTGGCTGAAGCGTGCCCGCGAGCGCGAATTCTCTCCTTCGTGGCGACCCATACGTTGGCCGAGCTGTATTCGGCACTGACCAGTTTGCCGGTCAAGCCGAAGATCACTCCTGGCGCGGCTCAAGAGTTGATTCACGAGAATGTGGAGACCGTAGCGGAAATGGTTTCTCTGTCTCCGGCCGATTATTCGCTGACGCTTCAGCGAGTTGCGGAGCTTGGACTGCCGGGCGGCGTTGTCTATGATGCCCTCTTGGCGCGAGCCGCTGAGAAGTCGGCAGCGGATCGGCTGCTCACGTTCAACGTCAAGGACTTCCGGCGCGTCTGGCCTTCTGGAACTTCGGTTCTTTTTGTTCCCGAGTAGCTGCCGAGTCCGCCTCAATACGATCCTGCTGAGCTTCTTCGCCGCGGCGGCCCTGGTGCTGGCCGTCGTGGGGATCTATTCGATCCTGGTCTACACCTTGTTCCGGACGAGCCGAGCGGTCAGCTCCCTCGCCAGCCGCTCGACCGCGGGCCGGCGGAGGAGGCTGTAGTGATCTCCGGGCAGGAGGGTCCGGTCGAGGCCGGCCGGGACGAGCCGGCTCCAGGCGTCGAGCGCGGCGGCGTAGAAAGCGGCGGTCGCCTCGGAAACCCAGAGGGTGAGGCGGCCGGTGTAGGGCTCGGGCGCGTAGGCGCGGCTCGCCTGGAGGTTGGCGGCGAAGGTGGCGAAGAGCGGCTCGATCTGGGCCAAGCCGAAATCGGCGGGCAGGAGGCCGGCGCTGTGGCCGAGGCGGACGACGTGTCCGAGCTTTTCCTGCTCCGGCAGGGAGCGCAGCTCTTCGGGGGAGATCCCGACATTGGAGCCGAGCAGGCGGGCCATGTCCTGTGCGAACGAGGCCACGAGCTCCTCGTCCGTGGCCGGCGCGGTTGCGGTCTCCGGCGGCAAGGTGTCGATCAGCGCGAGGATCTCGGGAGCCTGGCCTTCCGCCGCGAGCTGCCTGGCCATTGCGAAAGCGACCAGCCCGCCCATGGACCAGCCGCCGAGCCGGTAGGGTCCTTGCGGCTGGACGTGGCGCACCTCGGCGAGGTAGCGGGCCGCCATCTCTTCGATGCTTTTCGCCGGCGGCCGGTCGTCTGGAGTCTGGAGGGCATAGAACGGCTGGTCCGGCGCGAGATGGCGGGCGAGGTCCAGATAGCAGAGGACGTTGCCGCCGATCGGATGGACACAGAAGAAGGGAGCCTGATCGGTGTCCCGATTCGTGGCGGGTTTGATGGCGACGAGAGAGCCGCGTCCCTTCCGGCCGGCCGGGTGGCCGCCGGACGTCTCGGCGAGCGCCGCGAGGGCTTCCAGGGTCGGAGCGGAGAACAGGGCCGCGAGGGGGAGGGTCGTGCCGAGGCGCTTCTCGATCCGGGCCATCAGGAGGACGGCGAGGAGGGAATGGCCGCCGCGTTCGAAGAAGTTGTCGTGAACGCCGATGTGGGCGATGCCGAGGAGCTCGGCCCAGATCTCCGCCAGGACCTCTTCGACCGCGGTCCGCGGCGCGACGAAGCCGGGGGCCGGTCCGCTGTCCGGCTCGGGCAGGGCCTTCCGGTCCACTTTGCCGCTGGGTGTGAGCGGCAGGGCTGGGAGCGCCACAATCGCCGAGGGGAGCATGAAATCGGGCAGCTTGTCGCGCAGGGCCTGGCGGAGCGCAGCGGTGTCGACTTCGCCGATGACGTAGGCGATCAGGCGGTCGGATCTCAAAACCACAACCGCCTCGCGCACGCCGGGCAGGGCGCTCAGCGTGGCTTCGATCTCTCCGAGCTCGATGCGGTAGCCGCGCACCTTGACCTGGTTGTCCAGGCGGCCGAGGAATTCGAGGGAGCCGTCGGGAAGCTGGCGCACGAGATCGCCGGTGCGGTACAGCCGGGCGCCGGAGTCGCCGCTGAACGGATCAGGAATGAAGCGCTCGGCGGTCAGGTCCGGCCGGCCGAGATAGCCGCGGGCGAGGCCGGCTCCGCCGATCTGGAGCTCGCCCGGAACGCCCAGCGCGGCGAGAGTGCCAGAGGCCATGACGGTGTGGACGCGGACGTTCGGCAGCGGCCGGCCGATGCGCGACGGGGCCGCGCCGGCCGTGAAGGGAGCGACAGCGGTGTCCACCGTGCACTCGGTCGGCCCATAGACGTTCCAGAAGCGGGTGCGGCCTTGACGACTTCGCGAGAGGGCCGCGTCGCGGAGGTCGGCGTCGACGGCTTCGCCTCCCACCAGGACGAGCGCGGGTGCGGCGTCGCCTTCTCCCAGCCCGGCGGCGAGCAGCGGCCGGAGCTGCGACGGCGTGCAGTCGAGCACGTCGATCCGCTGCCGGCGGA
>DATBAW010000312.1:0-11839 GCA_036271335.1 Thermoanaerobaculia bacterium | reverse complement strand
TGTGGCCCGTAAGTTGTGCTTCTAGTCGAGAAAAATACGCAGCGCGGCCAAGTTGAAGCCCGGCATCCACTGAAGGAGGCTCAAGCCATGTGCGATCGCTTGCTACTAACGCGAGCCGCATGGCGCGGTAATAATTGCCGGCATCCAAGGCTTCCCTCGCGTTGGCTGAGATCGATCGAGAAGCTTGCCTCGACAAATCCCGCCGACCGGCCACCACTAGCCAACCTCCTATCACCATCACGATCGCTACCATCGTCAACAAGATGCCCACCCGCCGTTGCATCGTGCGCTGGCGGGCCAAGCGCTGGGATTCGGCATCACGTGCGGCATCCTCGGCCTGTCGGCAGGCATCGAGATAGACGCGCGACATCCCCACGAATACCGTGGCAAAGTCTTCGCGACTCCCAACCTTTTCGGCTTCGGCGAGGCGCGCACCGCGATGGATGAGCCAATCGGAGCCGTGCCCGTTCTGACTCCAGGCCGCGGCGGCGCGGGTGATCTCCTGCTGGATTTCAAGCGCCCCGCGCTCTTGATCGTGCAACCGCCGGAGCGTCGGCCAACGGCGCAGCAGCGCTTCGTGCGCCACTTCGATCACGGTTTCTTCGGCGCCGCTTTCGAGGACCCGCCGGTCGACCACGAGGAGACGGCGATCGATCAACCGGTCGATCAGGCCACGCGTCGCTTCCGGGAGATCGTTGAGGCGGGCTGTACGGCGCACCGGCTCGCCGTTGGCCTCGTTGACGCCCATCAGGTGCGGCACGAAGGCGCGCTTCAGGAGCGCTTCGCGTTCGGCGACAACGGCGGGGATTCGCGGCTCTGTTTCGGGATTGGCGAAGGCCTCAGCCACCGCGGCCTCGATCGAGCCCTGAACGCCGCCCAGAGCTTCGTAATCGGCGAGGGTTTGCGCACCGTCGCCGCCGTGCTCGATGTACAGCCGCTCCAGAGCGAAACCGAGCAACGGCAGCGCGTCGGCACCCTGGGCGTCGGCGAGCAGGGAGGCGGCCAATCCGGGTTCGAAGGTCAGGGGTCGTCCGGCCTCGCCCACGCGCTCTGTGGGCCCCTCGATGACGCTGCGATACTCGCCGGCTGCGAGAGGAGGCAGGTTGAACGGGACCTGCGGCACGCCTTCCAACGCCGCTGAACTCTGCAAGGGCTCGTAGGCATCCGAACGGATGGTGGCCAGAGCGAGCGCTTCCGGACCGTAGCGCAGGATCTCCGCCAGTCGGGCGAGGAAGAGGCCGGCTTCGGCGGCGTCGGTCTCGCCGGGGCGATCGCCGCGCACCGTCGTGAACAGCTCCTCGGCCTGATCGATCGGTACGACGAGGGTCGGAGGCTTGGCGTCCTCCGGCAGATCCCGCACGGACGCCGAGCGCAGGTCGGCGAGGCGGCGGAGGAATCCGGCGCCGCCCGCCTCCAGATCGACCCGCAGAGCAGCGCGCGTGGCCGTAAGCCCTGCCTTTCGGTGCGCTGTCTCCAGCGCGGCGAGCAGCCCCTCGTCGCCCCACATCGCCGCGCCGCGCGGCCGGATCACAGGTAGCGGCAGGAAGCGGCGGTCGTCGCGGGCGAGCCGCGGCAGCAGGCCGGCGCGGAGAAAAGAGGACTTGCCGGAGCCGGAGGCGCCGAGGAGGACGACGAGTTTTCGGCCGCCGCGGTCACGCAGTTCGGCGAGATGGTCGCGCGCTCTCACCAGGTCGGCGTCGCGGCCGAAGAAGACGCCGGCGTCGGGGACGTCGACCGGCTTCAGCCCACGGTACGGCCGCCGTGGCGTCGTACCGTCCGCCTCGTGCTCGAACCGCTGGGCCGGCCATGGGAAGCTCTCGGTCTCGAAGCTCGTCAGCCCGGCCCGGGAGAGCCCGAGCCGCAGGCTTTCGAGCCCTTCGCGCGAGAAGCGAACGGGAGTGGGGGAGTAGCCGGGCGGAGGCAGCACCGAAAACGTTTCGAAGTCCGAGCCGTGAATGAGATCGGTGAGCTGCCAGACGCCGCGTATCTCCGCCGGCACGTCCTCGACCGCGGTGTCGTCGATGAGCAGCGCGAAGAGTGGGCGACCCTGACTGCGCGCCGCCGAGAATTCCGCGATGCAGTACCGCGATGCAAGCCATGCTCGGGAGAGTACGAAGAGAACGGCCTTGCATCGCCGTGCGCTCTCGTCCAACCGATCGAGCCAGCGCTGGCCCGAGACCAGACCGCGCTGCGGATCGATGTCGAGGAAGAGGTCGTCCCAGCCGCGTGCGACC
Source organism: Thermoanaerobaculia bacterium (assembly GCA_036271335.1). Classification (GTDB taxonomy): domain Bacteria; phylum Acidobacteriota; class Thermoanaerobaculia; order Multivoradales; family UBA5704; genus DATARR01. The sequence goes on along the minus strand of DATBAW010000312.1, from coordinate 9,605 downwards.
AGCCAATCGCGCAAGGCCAAGGCCTCCGCGTTGTCCGCGCTCGCATGGCTGATGAAGATCCGCGGCATGGTCTTTGACGGTGAGCTTTCCCGTCCAGGTCGCCTACTTGACGCCGATCCGGATACGCGCGCTCCAGAACCATCGCGTGGACGAAGCGCCGAAGGCGCGCGTCGCGATCTGCCGGACGCGGTCGAGCTGCAGATCTTCCTCGGACAGGCCCAGCTTGAGCAGCGATTGCACGGAGCCCTGGCTGAGGAGGAGCCCCACGAGGCGCTCCGCGCCCCCTTCGTCCTCGTGGTGGAGGAGGCACTCCCGCGCGTAGCGAAAGCGGCCGCTCTCCTGCATCCGGGCGAGATGGCCGGACTTGCTCCAGCGCTGGACGCGGTCGGCGATGCCGTGCTCCCGCTCGAGGTGCCGCACCCGCTCCATGCACTGCGTGTAGGCCTGATCGACCTCCCAGAACGAGGTCGCGGGGGGCCAGTCGTAATCGGTGGCGGCGAACGCGCCGCCCTGCCGCAGGATGCGGGCGGCCTCGGCGAAGGTGGACGCGGGCTCCATCCAGTGCAGGGCCTGGGAACAGACCACGAGATCGGCGCAGCCGTCGGGCAGCCCCGTGGCGTGGGAGAATCCCCGGCGGTAGAAAAGGTTTTCCCCGCCCATCGTCTCCGCCTGCTCGCGCATGGAATCGGTGGGCTCGACGCCGATCACCGAGGCGGCCCGCGTCGACCAGTAGCGGGTGGAAAGGCCGGTGCCGGAGCCGAGGTCGACGATGAGGGCCGGCAGGGTGGAGCGCGTCATGGACAGCAGGAGTCCGGCCAAAGCCTGCGGCGGCGCGGGGCGCACCCGGTCGTAGTGCGGGCCGAAGCCCGTGAATCGTTCGACGGTGGCGGAGAAGTCGGAGTCGGCCATGATCCTGAAACGCGACGACCGGGCTGGCGCCCGGTGCGCGGTCATCGTATCACCGGCCAGGATTCGACGTCCGAATCCGGCGCGATGTCGGCCTGCCGGTAGTGTAGAGTTTTGGCATGGTCGATGTCGTCCTCAACCTGCCGCTCCCTCCCGACGTCTGTCATCGCGCGGTGGACGCCCGCGACCGGCGCTTCGACGGTCTCTTCTTCGTCGCGATCGTCACGACGCGGATCTATTGCCGGCCGACCTGCCCGTCGCGGCGCGCGAACCCCGATCATCGGCGGTTTTTCGGCTCGGCGGCGGAGGCCGAGCGCGCCGGGTTCCGGGCGTGCCGGCGATGCCATCCGGAGCTGGCGGTGCGGAAGGAGCTGATCGATTCGGTGGCGTGCCTCGCCCACGCGGCCGCGCACCGGATCTGCGCGGGCGCGCTGAACGGCCGTGGCGTGGCGGAGCTGGCCGCGGAGCTCGGCGTGAGCGAGCGTCATCTGCGGCGCGCGTTACGGCGCGAGCTCGGCGTCTCGCCGGTCGAGCTGGCGCTGACGCATCGCCTGGAGCTCGCCCACCGCCTTCTCGCCGAGACCTCTCTGCCGGTGATCGACATCGCTTTCGCGAGCGGCTTCGAGAGCGTGCGCCGCTTCAACGTCGCTTTCCGCGCGCGCTTCGGAACGAGCCCCAGGCAGGAGCGGAAGGCCCAGCGGGGCTCGTCGTCCGGCGCCGCCAGGATCGCGGCCCCGGAGGGCGATCTCCACGCGTGACGCCCGGCGCGCCGACTCTCCACCCCCCGGCTTGACGAATTGCGGCCGGTGCTTGAATCATTCCCCCCCGGGGGATTTGTTTCAAAATTCATTCTGAATCATTCAAGCTCGATCCGCGTTGTTCCAAGCTCCGGCTTGGAACAACGAATAGGCTCGGCAATGCACCAGGATCGTTCCGGAATGTACCAGAATTGAGCCCCGATCGCCGCTCAGTCCTCCGGACGCTCGCCCGCCGGCGCCATCTTGACCAGCCGGGGGTGGAACGTCCCGAGAACCTCCACGAGGTCGGTCTGCGCCGCCATGACCTCGCGGATGTCCTTATAGGCCATCGGCGCCTCGTCGATGTCGGCGGAGATCAGCTCGACGTTGCGGTCCGCCAGCAACGCCCGCGTCTCTTCCCAGGTGAAGCGCTTCCGGGCCTCGGTGCGGCTCATCCGGCGGCCCGCGCCGTGCGAGGCCGAGCGGAGCGAGGAGGGATCTCCCAGCCCGCTCACCAGGAATGCCGGATCGGCCATCGTCCCCGGAATCATGCCGAGGACGCCGGGGCCGGCCGGCGTCGCGCCCTTGCGATGGACGATCAGCTCGCGGCCGTCGTGCTCCTCCTTCCAGGCGAAGTTGTGGTGGTTCTCGACTACCGCCAATACCTCGAAGCCGAGCGCCTGGGCGACGTGATGATGGATCCGCTCGTGGTTGGCGGCGGCGTACTCGCCCATCAGGTTCATCGCGTGCCAGTACTCCTGCCCCTCGGAAAGGTCGAGGTCGAGCCACGCCAGGTTCCGCAGCTCGGCCGGCAGCTCGGGGTGGAGCTCCTTGGCGAGCTTCGAGTAATGCGACGCCACGGTCGCTCCCGTCCCCCGGCTGCCGCTGTGCGAGAGCAGGGCGAGGTAGGTGCCGGGCGCCAGACCAGCGCCTTCGCGCTCGATCCCGAGCAGGCCGAACTCGACGAAATGGTTGCCGCTGCCGGAAGTGCCGAGCTGCGTCCAGGCGCGGTCGCGCAGCTTCGCCGTCACCGGCGTGACCTGCCAGTCCGCCTCCATCACGGGGTGGTCGCGCCGGAGCTTGCCCTTGAACTCGGCGCCGACGCCGAAGCGGGTTTCGTCCTGCAGGGCCGCGCGCAGGCGGTCGCGGACGGGAGAGGCGAAAGCTCCTTCCGCGCCCTCGACGTCGAAGACGCTCAGCCGCATGCGGCACGCGATGTCCACGCCGACCGCGTAGGGGATGACGGCGTTCTCCGTCGCCAGCACGCCGCCGATCGGCAGGCCGTATCCCTGATGAGCGTCCGGCATCAGCGCGCCGCGGACGGCGACCGGCAGGTCGGCGGCGTGCTTCATCTGGAGCAGGCTTCCCGGCTCCAGCCCCTCGCCCCAGATCCGGTATGGGGCCGGCGCCTCGCGCGGAGCATGGGCCTTCGGCCGGGCGAGCACGCCCTCGGCCAGCGCGCGGAGCTCCGGGTCGGCCGTCGCCGCCCGGGGATCCTGCATCACGTTTTCGAACGCGGCGCGCAGGTCGTCGCCGGCTCCGCGCGCCTTCAGCGTCCGGATCAACTGAAAGGCTTCGGGCAACAAGGCGCGGGGCAGTCCCAGCTCCAACAGCTCACTGCTCTTCATGACGTCTCCTTTCTATTCCTGTCCAGAAAACAAAAAACCCTCCGCGGCTCAATGCCGGGAGGGTTCGTTGTGTGCCGCTTTGGATCTTCCAAAGACTACACGAGCGTCCTCCAGGCGGGAGTATTCACCTGACCTCGGTAATTCCTGGGAAGACTCTGCGAGCGGTTCATGATGGCGCGTAGTCGATCACAGCTCAGCACGGGATGTCAACCGAATTTCCCTCAGTCGATTTTCTGGCCGGCTTCGAGCTTCTGGATCAGATCTTTCACGTTGTTGCGGGCCGCCTCGTTCGGGGCCTGAGCCAGCGCGAGCCGTGCCTCGTCCAGCGCTTCCTTGGTCTTGCCGTTGGCGGCGTAGCCGCGGGTGAGGCCGACGTGTACGGGCCAGACGTCGGGGTGGCGCCTGGCGTTGAGCTGGAAGATCTTCAGCGCCTCCTCGGGCTTCTTGTCGGCCAGGAGCTGGCGGCCGTACTGGTGGAGGTCGGCGGCCTGGGCGGTGGGGTGGTTGAGCGCCCGGTCCATGGTCCTGGCGCCGTCCTCGGCGTGGCCGTTGAGGATCTGGAGCTGCGCGAGCAGGGAGAGGGTGGTGAAATTCTCCTGGCCGCTCTGCGTAGGATCGGTCGCCTTCTGCGCCCAGGTCTGGGCCTCTTCCAGGTCGATGTGGTTCTGCCGGCAGAAATCGGCGGCGGCGACCCAGTTCTCCCAGGAGAAGCCGGGGCTCGAGCGGAGCTCGCGGCGCAGGTTGTCGACGTAGAGCTGGTTGGCGTTGTCGACGGTGATCGCGACCGGGACCGCCAGATTCTCCCACTTCAGAGCCAGCGTGGCCTTGTCGTTCCGGCGCTCGGGGAAGTCGTAGGTCAGAACCTCGTGGTAGTCGCTGGCCGCCGGCTTCACCTTGACGCGCAGCGCGTCCTCCTTGGCGTCGTAGAAGAAGCTCCCCCAGGAGGTGTAGTTCTTGGAGAAGATGACCGTCCACTCGTCCTTGCCCGGGATGAAGTGGAGGCCGTAGGAGCCGGCCGGCAGGGTCTGTCCCTCGACCTTGACGTCGTGGGAGGTGGTGAAGACGGTGTTCTCGTTGGCACCGCCTCGCCAGGGGCACTGGTTGCCGCAGGAGCCGAAGCCGAGGCCGGCCATGCCGTAGGGCACGAGCTGCCCCCAGATCCGCCCCTTCCGGTCCTCGCCGGACGGGCTGTGGACGTGCGGGCTGCTGTAGTCGACGCTGACGCGGACGAGGCCGATCGTCTGGATGACGGTCTGCCGCTCGTTGCCCCCGCTGGGCGGCAGGGTAACGCCGGCCTGGGCGAAGGCGGTGCCGGCGAGGCCGAGAGCGGCGACGGCGAGGGCCGCGGTGAGGCGAAGGGGGGTGCGGATCATGGAAATCTCTCCTCTTTGGGGACGGTGGGCATGGCTCCCACAGCTACGCAGACGGCGAGCCAAAGTTCGGCTTTTGAAAACCCCCGGGGGAGTGCGCAAAATTTCGATTGTCCGCCGGGGCCCGGTCCGCTTATGATCTCATGCAAGAAACTGCTGCGGTATCTATGCTGGCGATGACCCGATACGCAAGGGCCTGCCTGGCTCTCACGATGTGCGCCGCGACGGCCGTGCCGGCGGGAAAGGCCGCTCCTCGCCCCGGCGGCGTCTGGTTCTGCGGCGATTTCGAGACGGGCGGGCTCGCCGGCTGGATCTGGGACCGGCCGGGGCCCGACTCCATCCAGGTGGTGACGCAGCCCGTCCGCAAGGGAAGCCACGCCGTGCGCGTCACCCTGGCTCCCGGCGACATCGCCGCCAGCAAGGAGCGGGTCGAGCTCAAGATCGGCGACAGGGAGATCGAGCGCGTCCATGGCACGCAGGGGCGCGAGGCCTGGTACGGCTGGAGCGTGCTGATCCCGGCCGACTACGCCGATCCGCCGGGGGACCAGTTCCAGATCCTCGCCCAGTGGCACCATCGCCCCGTCGAAGGCGTGAAGGCCGGGGAACGGTTCCACGTCACGGGTCCGCCGCCGCTGACCCTGCACCTCGACTTCTACCAGCGGCAGCACCTGCTGAGCCTGATCGGCCGCGGGGAGGCGCACGGGCCGCGCCGGACGCTCGGCGCGCGGCCGATCCGCAAGGGGGCCTGGATCGACCTCGTCTTCCACATCCGCTGGTCGACCGGGAACGACGGCTTCGTCGAGGCCTGGCTCGGCGGCCGGCCGTTCACCCCGGGGAAGGTGCACGGCCCGACGCTCTATAGCGCCCTCTCCAACTATCTGCGCCTCGGCCTCTACCGCGGCAAGGGGGTGCCGACCACCAACCACGTCTTCTTCGACGAGGTGCGGATCGGCGACTCGTATCAGGCCGTGGCGCCCTGAATCAGCGCCGTCATCCTGGCCAGGTGGTGGTCGTCGTGCTCGGCGGTGAAGAGGGACATGTCGATCACCCGCATCGGCTGCTTCAGGCGAGGGTGGAGAGCGGTCAGCGAGATCAGCCCCGCGTCCCAGCCGTCGAGGCGGGCGACGAATTGTTCGCGCCGTTGCCGGAATGCCTGGAGGATTCCGGCGAGCGGTCGCCCGTTGTAGCCGGCCTCGTGGGTCTGGCGGTTCGCCAGGTCGGCAGCGCGCAGCACCTCGGCGCCGGCGAGAAAATCGTCCAGCCGGCCGTCGTGCAGTCCGTCGAGGTCGAGCAGGTGGCCGATGTGCTCCTGGACCGACCAGGCCTCGCCGTCCCGGCGGGTGAGCAGAGCGGGGGAGAGGTCGCGGACCTTGTCCTCGATCCGCGCCGGCGTTCCGCGCAGGCGCTCGATGACGTCGGGGAAGAGCGCTTCGGGGAGATCGAAGGTGAAGTGGCGTTCGAACCAGGGGAGTTGCATGGGGACGATTGTAGGGCTTCGGGCTCGCCTTGGCTGCGGCGATGCCTCACTCCCGCCCCAGCGCCTTGACCAGCTGCGCGCGCGCCTGGAACAGGCCGTACTCCGCCTGCACCTTCTGCTGCGCCGCGCTGGTGAGCGCCACCTGGGCGTCGCCCAGCTCGATGATGCTGCCGACGCCCGTCTCGTAGCGCCCTTCGGCGAGGTGGAGCTGGTCCTGGGCGTTCTCCAGCGCGTCGGCGCTGGCCGCCAACGAGCTCTTGGCGGCGCGGACGGCGAGGCGGGCCTGCTCGACCTCCACCTGCACCTGGAGGCGCTCGATCGCCACCTGCGACCGGGCGGCCGCGAGGTTGGCCTCGCCCTCGGCCACCTGCGCGCGGGTCAGGCCGCCGGTGAAGATCGGCACCGAGACCTGGAGCGCGGCACTGAGGTTCCAGGTCAGGCCGTTCACCTTGGCGCCGGCGTCGGTGGCGCCGCTGTTGAGGCCGAGGCTCGGCCGGTAGCCGCCGCGCAGGGCCTGCACGGTCAGCTCCTGGGCCCGTACCTGGTCGGCGAGGGAGGCGATCTCGGGGCGCGCCTTGAGGGCCTCGGCGAACAGCGCGGCGGGACTGCCGTCCTCCAGCGGGACCTCGGGGTAGGCCTCGTCCGCGACGTCGTAGTCGTCCGGCGTCTCAATCCCCATGGCCTGATTGAGCTGGGCCTTCGAGGTCTCGTAGCCGTTCTCGGCGTTGATCAGCTGCACCTGGGCATTGGAGACCGCCGTCTTCTCCTGGGCGAGCGCGATCGGCGCCTGGGTGCCGACCTCGACGAACCCCTGCGTCTGATCGAGGTGCTTGCGCTGGTTGGCCAGCGTGTCGCGGGCCACGGCGACCAGCTCGCGGTTGGCGCGGGCCTGAAAGAAGGCGGTGCGGACGTCGAACAGCACCAGACTCTCGGTGGTCCGCTGGCTGTCGCGCTGGGAGTCGTAGCTCGCTTCCGCCGAGCGCCAGCGGGCGCGGGTCTGGCCGAAATCGAAGAGCAGGTAGTTCAGGTTCAGGCCGGCGTTGAAGTAGCCGAAGCTCTCGATGCTCTCGGAGCCGCTGGAGGTCCCGAGCTGGCGGGGGAGCGAGCCCGGCCGGCTCACGAAGTTCGCCGTCGCGCGCTGGTAGGTGCCGACGCCCGAGATCTGCGGCAGGAGCGGGGCGTGCGCCTCGTCCACCCGCGCCAGCGCGGCGCGGGCGGCGGCGGCGGCGGCGGTCACCTGCGGCTGATGCTCGCGGGCGGTCGCCAGCGCCTGCTCGAGCGTCAGGATGGGCCGCGGCGGAGCTGGCGGCGCGGCGGCGGCGAGGGCGAGGAGCGGGAGCAGGGCGATCATGGCGTCTATTCGAACCTCAGGGCGTCGATGGGATCGAGGCGCGAGGCCTTGCGCGCCGGGTAGAGGCCGAAGACGATGCCGACCGCGGCCGAGAAGAGGACGGCGATGATCACGATGTCGGCGCGGATCAGCGTCGGCCAGCCGAACTGCGCCGCCAGCCGCTCGGCGGCCAGCGAGCCGGCGGCGATGCCGATCAGGCCGCCGGCCGTGGCGAGGGTCAGCGCCTCGACCAGGAACTGCGCCAGGATGTCGCCGGGGTTGGCGCCCACCGCCATCCGCACGCCGATCTCGCGGGTGCGTTCGGTGACCGACACCAGCATGATGTTCATGATCCCGATCCCTCCCACCAGCAGCGACACGGCGGCGATGCTGGCGAGCAGGGTGGTGAGGGTCTTCATCCCCTCCTCCTGGGCGCTGGCGAGCTCGGTGAGGTTGCGGATCGAGAAGTCGTCGTCGGCGCCGGGGCCGATGTGGTGGCGGTCGCGCAGGAGGTTGGTGATCTCCTTCTCGGCCGCCTCGGTGGCCGGCTGCGACTGGGCGGCGACGTAGATGGTGCCGGAGATGAATTGCCGCAACCCGCCCTGGATCTTGGTCTGGAAGGCGCGCATGGGGACGAACACCCCGTCGTCGTAGTCCTGGCCGGTGGGCGACTGCCCCTTGGGCGCCAGCACGCCGTTGACCTGGAAGGGAATGTTCTTGATCCGCACCAGCTGGCCGGTGGGATCGGCGTTGGGGCCGAACAGCTTGTCCGCCACCGTCTTGCCGAGGAACACGACCTTGGCGCCGCTCTCGACGTCCGACTCGGTCATCGGCGAGCCCAGGGCGGCCGGCCAGTTGCGGATCTCGAAGTACTCGGTGGTGGTGCCGTAGACGCTGGTGTTCCAGTTCTGGTCTTCCGAAAGGAGCTGGGCGTTGGAGCGCAGCTGCGCCGCCGCGTAACGCACGTCCGGCAGCTCGGTCTGGATCGCCTTCAGGTCGTCCCAGGTGAGGGTGGGCAGGCTGCCGAAGCCGCCGCGCTGGCCGCCGAGGCTGGTGCTGCCGGGGAGGACGACCAGCAGGTTCGAGCCCATCGAGGCGAACGACTCCTCGACCCGCGCCTTGGCGCCCTCGCCGATGGCCACCATGGCGATCACCGCCGCGACGCCGATGATGATGCCCAGGGTGGTGAGGAACGAGCGCAGCTTGTTGATCATCAACGCCCGGATGGCGACGCGGAGCGTCTGCAGGATGTTCATGATTCGGCCTCCACGGCAGCATCGGAAGCCACCGCGCGCAAGGGCTGCTGGCGGATGTCGGACTGCACGCGGCCGTCCTTCATCGTCACCACCCGCGCGGCGTAGGTGGCGATGTCGGGCTCGTGAGTGACCAGCACGATGGTGATCCCGGAATCCCCCAGCTGCTGGAAGACCGCGATGACCCCCTCGCTGGTGGCGGAGTCGAGGTTACCGGTCGGCTCGTCGGCCAGGATCACTTTCGGGCTGGAGACGATGGCGCGGGCGATCGCTACCCGCTGCTGCTGGCCGCCGGACATCTGGTTGGGGTGGTGGTTGACGCGGTCGCCGAGCCCCACCCGTTCGAGCGCCGCGCGGGCCCGCTCGTGGCGGTCGCGGGTGCGCATGCCGGCGTAGAGGAGGGGCAGCTCGACGTTGTCGAGGGCCGTGGTGCGCGGCAGCAGGTTGAAGCTCTGGAAGACGAACCCGAGGGTGGTGTTGCGCCTCTTCGCCAGCGCGTAGCGGTCGAGCTTCGAGACCTCCTCGCCGGCGAGCAGGTAGTGCCCGGTGGTCGGCCGGTCGAGGCAGCCGATGATGTTCATGATCGTCGACTTCCCCGAGCCGGAGGCGCCCATGATGGCGACGAACTCGCCGGCCTCGATGCTCAGCGAGACGCCGCGCAGGGCGTGGACGTTCACGTCCCCCATGGGGTAGACCTTGGTCACTTCCTGGAGCGAGATCAGGGAGCTCAATCGTCGTCCCCCTACATCAGCCGCCGCGGGAAGTTGTTGCTGCCCGCCGCGCCCTGGCCCCGCGCCGGAGTGGCGGCAGTGGCGGCGCCGCCGCCGATCGTGGCGCCGGTGAGGACGACGTCGCCCGCCTTCAGCTCGCCGGAGGTCACCTCGGTCAGCGAGCCGTCCGAGAT
>DATBAW010000311.1:0-4339 GCA_036271335.1 Thermoanaerobaculia bacterium | reverse complement strand
GAGGTCTGGGGCAGCCGCTCGATGACGATCTTCTCCATCATCTTCATCTTGCTCTGCGCCTGCCGGGCCTTGGTGGCCTTGGCCTTGAAGCGGTCGACGAACTCCTTGTGCCGCGCGATCTCGGCCTCGCGCTTCTCGATCTCGGCTTCCTTGCGATCCCGGTTGCCCGTCTTGGCGGACAGGAAGGCGTTGTAGTTGCCGGGATAGAGGATCATCGTCTCGTAGTCGACGTCGACGATGTGGGTGCAGATGTTGTCGAGGAAGCGGTGGTCGTGGGAGATGACGAGCGCCGTGCCCTTGTAGGAGTCCATCAGGAACTTCTCCAGCCAGCGGATGGAGAGGATGTCGAGATGGTTGGTGGGCTCGTCGAGGAGCAGCACGCCGGGGTCGGAGGCGAGCACCTGGGCAAGGAGCACGCGCAGTTTGAAGCCGCCCGAGAGGGTCGAGAGCGGCTGGCGGTGGATCTCGGTCTGAATGCCGAGCCCTTCGAGGACCTCGCCGGCGCGGGCCTCCAGGGTGTAGCCGTCGTTGCGGAGGATCAGATCCTCCAGCTCGGAGTAACGGTCGGCGTCGAACTCCTGTTCGGCGTTGGCGAGCAGATGCTCCTTCTCGACCATCGCCTCCCAGACGTCGTGGTTGCCCATCATGGCGACCTCGAGGATCGGCATGTGCTCGTACTGGAAGTGGTCCTGCTTGAGGACACCCAGCTTGAGCCGCTTGGGCATCGCGATCGTCCCCTCGCTGGGGATGTCGTCGCCGGCGAGGATTCTCAGGAACGTGGACTTGCCCGAGCCGTTGGCCCCCACGAGGCCATAGCGGTTGCCCGGGTTGAACTGGATCGAGACCCCCTCGAACAGCGTCTGGGGGCCAAAGGATTTGCCAAGGTCGGATACAGCGATCATAGGGCCGGATATGATAGCAGGTTGGAGAGGCGGGGTGCTTGGGCATCGGGACAAGCGTGATATTCTTGGACGGCGACGGAGGTTCCTGACAGGGGAAACAGAATGGCCATCTTGCGGCAAGACGACACCCGAGAAGCGCTGAGACGTAGGATCCTCGAGGAGGCGCAGGAGTTCCGGCAGCGACATCCCGTGCCGGATCAAGAAGAGGTGCTCGCGGAGATGAGGCGCCTCCGCGAATCTCTTCCCAAGGGCATGCAGCTCACTGACAGCACTGTTCTTCTCCGAGAGGATCGGGAGCGTTGAGGGGGGATTGGGTCGTTGATGCCAGTGTTGGAGTCAAACCGTACCTTGACGAAGATCTGAGCGAAGTCGCCGAGAGCCTTTTCCAGAAGGCTCGCGCGGGAAGGGCATCCCTCTATATTCCAGACCTCTTTTATAACGAGTGCGCGAATATCTTCTGGAAGCATGTCCGCCGCCTGGAGATCCAAGCGGATTATGCCCGGCGGAGCCTGAGGAATCTCGTTTCTGTGGATCTCCTGCCGATTGCAAGCACTCACCTCGTCCACGACGCTCTCGACCTGGCTCTCGATTTCGGCATCTCGGCCTACGATGCGTCCTATGTGGCGCTGGCTCAGAAGCTCGGCCTCCCCTTGGTTACGGCTGATCAGAAGCTGATCGCCAAATTCGAAGGCAGCCCCATCGACCTCGTCTGGCTGGGCGATCTCCCCGCCTGAAATCCTGCTAGTCTCCCCGCGTTCTAAGGAGCGGTCCCTGATCTCAGGGAACCGATCCGATCGTACGTTCGTCATCCGACATGGCCGTCCGCAGCTCCAAGCTCTCTCCCATCACGCGCCGCTGGCGCCTCCGGTGGATCCTCGCCGCGGTCGCCGCCGTTCTGGTGATCGCCGCGCTGTTCGTCATCCGGCCCTTCTGGCGCCTGTCGAGCCACTTCGACGAGGTCACCTTCCGCCAGCCGTCGCGGCTCTACGGCCGGGCTACGCGGCTCTTCGAGGGGCGGAACTTCCCGCCGGAGGTGCTGATCGCCAGCCTCGCGGACGAGGGGTATCGCGAGGACAAGAGCTCGCCCGCCCTCCCTGCCGGCCGGTATCGTCGGACGGAGCAGGGCCGGACCGGACAGGACGTGGCGATCCACCTGCGGAGCTTTCTGCTGCCCGACGGCAGCCGGGGGGGCGGACTGGTCCGGATCGGCTATCAGGGCACCCACATCGCCGAGCTGCGCCGCGACGGCACGGCGGTCGACTCCGTGATCCTCGACCCTCCCCTTCTCGCCTCGTACTACGGCAAGAACCTGCTTGAACGCCGGCCGGTGACTCTCGGCGAGGTCTCGCCCGACCTGATCGCCTCGATCCTGGCGGCCGAGGACGAGACTTTCTTCGGCCACGCCGGCGTCTCGCTCACCGGCACCGCCCGCGCCATCTGGGTCGACCTACGCGGCAAGGGGGTGCGCCAGGGAGGGAGCACGCTGACCCAGCAGCTGGTCAAGAACCTCTACCTCACCCAGGAACGGACGCTGACGCGCAAGAGCCAGGAGATCCTCCTCGCCGTCCTGCTCGAGATGCGCTACCCCAAGAAGAAGATCCTGGAGGCCTATCTCAACGAGATCTACCTCGGTGGCGGCAACGGCGTCTCTCTCATCGGCGTCGGCGCTGCCTCGCGCGCCTATTTCGGCAAGGACGCCGACCAGCTCGACCTCTCCGAGGCGGCGACGCTCGCCGGGATCATCCCGTCGCCCGCCAATTATTCGCCGATCACCCATCCGGACAAGGCCAAGACGCGGCGCGACTGGGTGCTGGGACGCCTCGCACAGTTGGGCCTTGTCCCGCAGGCACGAGTGGATCAGGCGCTGGCCGAGCCGATCGCCACGGCTCCCGAGCCCGTGGTCCGCCGGCGAGCCCCCTATTTCGCCGACTCGGCGGCGCTGGAAGCCTCGAAGCGCTTCGGTATCGAGGATCTGGACGACGGCGGCTATGTGCTCTTCTCCACCCTCGACTGGACCGGCCAGAAAGCGGCGCAGGAAGCGGTCGAGAGCGGCCTGAAGGAGATCGACGGCGGCCACCGGACGCGGTCTCTTCAGGCGGCCCTGATCTCGATGGACCCGGCGACCGGCGGCATCCTCGCCTACATCGGTGGCCGCGGCTACGACGCCAGCCAATTCGACCGCGCAGGCCGGTCGCAGCGCCAGCCCGGAAGCTCCTTCAAACCGGTCGTCTACGCCGCCGCCTTCGAGGCCGGCAAGGCTTCCCCCGCGTCGTTCCTGGAGGACGAACCGCTAGAGGTGCCGACCGCCAACGGTCAGATCTGGAGTCCGAAAAACGACGACGACAGCTATCACGGCTGGGTCAGCGTGCGCACGGCCCTGGAGAAGAGCTACAACCCGGCGACCACCCGTCTCGCGCTCGACGTCGGCATGCCGAAGATCATCAAGCTGGCGCACGACATGGGGATCACGACGCCCATGGAGCCCTTTCCCGCCATGGCTTTGGGCGCCGCCGCGGTCTCGCCGCTGGAGATGGCGACGGTCTACGCCACTCTGGCCAGCGGCGGCTCGCGGCCGCCGGTCCACGCGCTGGTCGGCGTGCTCGATCATGACGGCAAGGTCGTGCAGGGGTCGCCCCTGCCGAAACCGGTGCGGGTGATCTCCCCGCAGACCGACTACCTGGTGACCTCCCTGCTCCAGGGAGTGCTCCAGCGCGGCACCGCCGCCGGTGCCGCCCGCGGCATCCCCGGCGAGCTCGCCGGCAAGACTGGAACCACCAATAAGCAGCGGGACGCCTGGTTCGCCGGCTATGCCCCGGAGCGCACCACGGTCGTCTGGGTGGGCTATGACGACAACGGCAAGACCCGCCTCTCCGGCGCCCGCGCCGCGCTGCCGATCTGGGTCCGCTTCATGGCCAAAGTCGCGCCGCCGGGCGGCTACTCCACGTTCGCCCAACCGGCTGGAATCACCACTGCGACGATCGATCCCACCACCGGCATGCTGGCCACCGAGCTCTGCCCGGCCGTGCTCACCGAGGTCTTCCGCGAGGGCGAGGTGCCTACCGAGGCGTGCAACCGTCACGGCGGTGCGCCCGAGCCGCAGATCGCCGGAGCCGAACCCGTCCCGGGCGACCAGGAGGGAGCCGCCGCGCTACGGCCCGAGGAGCGGGCCGCGAAGGCGCACCCCATCAGGAGCTTCTTCCGCCGGCTTTTCGGCCGCCGGAATGAGGACCGCGCCAAGGATGCCAAGGAGAAAGACAAGGACAAGGATCGCGGCGAGGAGAAGCCGCCGCCCCCACTGTAGAGATGGGATGAGAAGGCCAACCTCCTGTTAGCGCAGTGCCAGAATACTGGCCTGCAAACAGGGGTAATCGCGGTTAGACGCGAAAGGAGGTTGGCCGTGGTCGAGTTTAGCAAAGTTGAGGCGCAGGAGGTGGTGG
>DATBAW010000310.1:0-3844 GCA_036271335.1 Thermoanaerobaculia bacterium | reverse complement strand
CGGACCTATCAGGTCAACGTGCAGGCGGAATCGAAGTTCCGCTTGCAGCCCGAGCAGATCGCCCGTTTGCAGACGCGCAACGACCGGGGCGAGATGGTGCCGCTCGGATCGGTGTTGCAGGTGAGCCGCAGCTACGGGCCGGATCAGGTGATGCATTACAACGGTTTTCCGGCCGCCGAGATCAACGGCGCGCCGTCGCCCGGGCACAGCTCGGGCCAGGCCCAGAGCGCGATGGCCGCTCTGCTCAAGCGCGTGCTGCCCAACGGCATGACGTTCGAGTGGACGGAGCTCGCCTACCAGGACGCGGTCTCCGGCAACACGATGTTCCTGATCTTTCCGCTCTGCGTGCTGCTCGTCTACGGCGTGCTCGCCGCACAGTACGAAAGCCTGTCGCTGCCGTTCACGGTGATCCTGATCGTGCCCATGACTCTGCTCTCGGCGATCGGCGGCGTCTGGCTGACTCACGGCGACAACAACGTGTTCACTCAGATCAGCTTTCTGGTGCTCGCCGGGCTGGCGTGCAAGAACTCGATCCTCATCGTCGAGTTCGCCCGACAACGCGAGGCCGAGGGCGCGCCGCGACGCACCGCCATCGTCGAGGCGTGCCGGGTCCGGTTGCGGCCGGTGCTGATGACGTCCCTGGCGTTCATCATGGGCGTCGTGCCGCTCGTCCTGGCGACCGGGCCGGGCGCCGAGGTGCGCCGCGCCATGGGCGTGGCCGTGTTCGCCGGGATGCTCGGCGTCACGATGTTCGGGCTCGTGCTGACGCCGGTGTTCTACGTCGTGGTGCAGGGCATCGCGGCCAGGCTGTCGCGGCGGGCTCCCGCCGCCGTTCCGCAGAGCACCGCCATCGTGGAGGGTCATTAGTTATGAGTCAAATCATGCGTCACGCCTTGAAGGTTAGTTTCCTGTTGGCCTCGATGCTCGCGATCGCCGGGTGCGCGGTCCACACGGCGCCGCCGGCCGCCGCCGTGCATTCGACGGCTCTGATCGGTTGGGACGCGGCGATGTATTCGGATCAGGCCTATGATCCGCGCTGGTGGCGCCAGCTCGACGATCCGGTGCTGGCGCAGCTGGAAGATGCGGCGCTGGCGGCCAATCATGACGTGCGCTCCGCGATGGCGCGGCTCGACGAGGCGCGCGCGGTTTTCGACGAGGACCGCACCGCGCTGTATCCGAAGGCGACTCTCAACGCCTCCGCCGACCTGCGCGATCAGCAGGTGCCGGGGTTCATCGATCAGCCGGTGCGCATCAACACCTACCGCGCGGCGTTCGACGCCTCGTGGGAGCTCGACCTCTTCGGCCGGGTCCGCGCGGCGATCGCCGCCGCCTCGGCGAACGCCGAAAGCGTTGAATCGGCGCTGGCGGCCGTGCGGGTGAGCGTGGCCGCCGACGTCGCCCGCAACTATTTTGAGCTGCGCGGTCTGCAACAACGGATGGCGGTGCTCGACCGCAGCCTGGTCAACCAGAAGGAGGCGCTGCACCTGACGACGGTGCGGCGCGACGAAGGGATCGGCGAAGAGCAGGACGTGGCCAGCGCCTCGGCCCGCGTCTCGGCGATCGAGGCGGAGATCCCGCCGGTCCGCGTGGCGCTCGCGGCGCATCAATATCGGCTGGCGGTATTGACCGGCCGCGCGCCTGGAGAGCTGACCGTCGATCTGGCGCCGCGGGTCTATCCGGTGCTCGCCAAGACCATTTCGCTCGGGTCCCCCGACCAGCTGCTGAGCCGCCGGCCGGACGTGCGCGCGGCCGAACGCCGCCTCGCCGCCACGGCCGCGACCGAAGGGGTCGCCGCGGCGGATCTCTATCCGCGGATCACGATCGCCGGCACGCTCGGGCTCCTCGCCGGCCGTGGCCGTCTGTTCAGCAACGATTCCCGTGCCTGGGCCGTCACGCCGGCGCTGCAATGGAACGCTTTCGATCTCGGCAGCGCCCGCGCCCGCCTCCGCGGCGCCCAGGCGATGACGCGGGAAGTGCTGGCGGACTATGAGAAGACGATGCTGCTGGCGCTGGAGGAGGCGGACAACGCGCTGGTGACCTACGGCCAGCGGCAGGAGCGCCTGGTCAAGCTCACGGACGAGGTGCGCGAGAGCGCCCGCGCCGCCAACATCGCCCGCGCCCGCTACCGCGAGGGCGTCGCGGACTACCTCCTGCTGCTCGACGCCGAGCGCACCCAGCTCCAGGCAGAGGACAGCGCCGCGCAGGCGGAGACGGACGTCTTCACCGCCTTCGTCGGGCTCTACCGCGCGCTGGGCGGAATGCGGGATACGATGCCGGACGGAAAGGAGACCAAATCCGATGCTCGATTCCGACCAGGTCCGGAACAGAGTCCAGGAACACTATTCCAGCTCCGATCTGGTGGGGCGAATCGCTGAAGCCCTCCAGCGCGCCGGTCTCATTACTGGCATCCTCGATACTGGCATCCTCGATACTGGCGTCCTCGACTGGACCGACGTCGCGTCCCTCGATCAGTTCCACGTCCGCGGCCTCGCCGCGTCGGAGGAGATGGCGGAGAGCCTCCAGGCGCATCCCGGCACGACGGTGCTGGACGTCGGCTGTGGTCTGGGCGGCCCGGCGCGGTTCCTCGCGGCGACCCATGGCTGTCAGGTGACCGGCATCGACCTCAGCCAGCCGTTCATCGACGCCGCCCGGTTCCTCAGCGAGCGGACCGGGCTCGCGGACCGCACGGTCTTCCAGCAGGCGGACGCGATCGACCTCCCCTTCGCGGACGCCAGCTTCGATTGCGCCTGGACCCAGCACGTCGCGATGAACATCGCGGACCGCGACGGGTTGTACCGGAGCATTCACCGCGTGCTCAAACCGGGCGGGCGTCTGGCGATCTACGATGTGACGGCCGGCGAGAACGGTCCCTTGACCTTTCCCGTCCCCTGGTCGCGCACGCCGGAGACCAGCTTCCTGCTGACGCCGCAGGCGATGCGCAACGCGCTCGCCAACGCCGGCTTCACCGAGATCTCCTGGGCCGACAAGACCGCCGCTGCCATCGAATGGCTCGGGCAACAGGTCGCCGTGCAGTCGGGCCAACCGCCCGTGATCGGCCTCAACGTCGTCATGGGTCCCGGCTTCGGGGGGATGGCCGGCAATCTGGGCCGCAACCTGAAAGAGGGCCGCGCCAGCCTCACGCAGGCGGTCGTGAGAAAGGAGCTCCGATGATCGTCCGCCGTCTCGTGCGTAGCCTTTGCTGGGGCCTCTTGTTCGTCCAGCTGGCGGCGCCCGCCTTCCCTCTGGACGAGATTTACCTCGTGCGTCACGCCGAGAAGGCCGATTTCTGGCCTGCGGATCGCGATCTCGATCTCTTTCAGCCGCTTTCGCCAGCCGGCCTCGCGCGTGCCGAAGCTCTCGCGGAACGCCTTAAAACGGCCGGGATCGCCGCGATCTACACCAGCCGCACCACTCGTACCCTCGAGACCGGCGCGCCACTCGCCCACGCCACGCACGTCCCCATCGGCATCGACGATGCCTCGACCAAGCCGGACGAGATGTCCGCTTTTCTCGCGCGGCTGCGCGAGAAGCACCCGGCAGACCGCGCCATCCTGATCGTCGGCCACTCGAACACGGTCCCTGAGCTCCTTGTTCATCTCGGAGCCAAGGCGGAGTGCTTCCAGCGGCTGGGGATCGCCGGCCAGCCCGGCAGCCTGCTGGTCGAAGGATATGCGGGGATCTGGAAGGTGGATCTGAAGAAACAGGGCTGCGAGGCGATCAGCCGGCTGGCGGAAGGTCCCGGAGCGCCTCAGTAAGCTTCCGTGAGCCGTTGTAAGCTTCCATACGCCGATGGGAGCTTCCGTGGGCCATTGCAAGCTTCCCTACGCCGATGGGAGCTTCCATG
>DATBAW010000309.1:0-11004 GCA_036271335.1 Thermoanaerobaculia bacterium | reverse complement strand
GGCCTCGCCGAGGTAAGCCTCTTTATCGATCCGTGGGAAGAGGGGAGCCAGCTCGGGAAGCTCGGCGTTCGCCGGCGTGCCCCCCCAGCGCAGCCCGTCGAGGCTTTCCGGCGGCGTCGCGACTCCGAGGGCGGCGAGGACTCGCGGCGCCATCCGCGGCATGAACGGCAGGAGCCCGGTGGCGACGATCCGCACCGCCTCCATGCCGACCCAGAGCACGTGGGCGAGCTTCGGAGTCGGTCCCTCGCTTTTGATCAGCTTCCAGGGCGCGTGGCTGACGATGTGCTGATTGGTTTCGGCGAGCAGTCGCCAGAGAGCCTCGAGCGCCCGGCTGAAGGCGAGATCCGCCATGGCAGCGCGGTATTCCTCCACAGCCTTGGCCGCGGTCGCCGCCAGCGGGTCGTCGAGACCGTCGTGGGGTGGCGTCCGGCCATCGAAAGCGCTCCGCGACAGAGTCACCAACCGGCTCACGGTATTGCCGAGGTCGTTCGCGAGGTCGCTGTTGTAGCGGTCGACGAAGGCCTCGTCCGAGAAGCTGGCGTCCTGGCCGAAGACCATCTCGCGCATCAGGAAGTAGCGGACGCTGTCGCTGCCGAAGCGGTCGATCAGCTCGTCCGGGCGCACGACGTTGCCGGCCGATTTGGAGATCTTGCGGCCGTCGCGCTGCCACCAGCCATGGACCCAGACGGTGTTCGGGAGCGGCAGGCCGGCCGACAGCAGGAACGCCGGCCAGTAGACGGTGTGGAAACGGAGGATGTCCTTGCCGACGATCTGGAGGCGGGTGTCGCCGTTCTCCCAGAACTTCCGGTAGAGGCTCTCGTCGTCCGAGCCGAAGCCCAGAGCGCTGATGTAGTTCGTCAGGGCGTCGAGCCAGACGTAGACGGCCTGCCCAGGACGGCCGGGGAACGGGATCCCCCACTCCAGATTGGCGCGCGAAACGGAGAGGTCGCGCAGGCCCCCCTCGACGAAGGAGCGGACCTCGTTCAGGCGGCTCTCGGGCCGCACGAAATCCGGCTGTTTCGCGTAGAGATCGAGGAGCGGCTGCTGGTACTTGGAGAGCCGGAAGAAGACGTTCTCCTCCGACTTCCATTCGACCGGCGTGCCGTGGACCGGGCAGCTCTTCTCCGCTCCCAGCTCCTTCTCGGTGTAGAAGGTCTCGCAAGGGGGGCAGTACCAACCCTCGTGCTTCGCCGTGTAAAGATCCCCCGCCGCCTCGATCCGGCGGATGATCTCGATCACCCCGAGCTTGTGCCGCTCCTCGGTCGTGCGAACGAAGTCGTCGTAGGAGAACTCCAGGCGGTCGCGCAGCTCGCGGTATTTGGCCACGACACGGTCGGCGAGAGCGATCGGCTCGATCCCCTCGGCGCGGGCGGCCCGCTCGATGTTCTGGCCGTGCTCGTCGGTCCCGGTGAGGAAGCGGACGTCAGCTCCCGCTAGCCGGTGATACCGCGCCAGCGTATCGCCGACGGTGGTCGTGAAGATGTGCCCGATGTGGGGCAACGCATTCACGTAATAGATCGGGGTGGTGACGTAGAAGGTGCTCATGGGGAGGGGGATTATTACACCGATCCAGCCAGCTCTTCCGGGGAAAACCGGTAGCGCGCGCCACAGAAGGTACAGTCGGCCTCGATGGCGCCGTCGTCCGCCCGCAGGTAGTCACGGTCCTCGGCCGGCAGAAGCGTGAGATGGCCGAGCAGGCGCTCCCGGCTGCACCGGCAGCGGTAGCGCAACGGGCGCACCTCCTTGACCTCGCGGTCGAGCCCGGCGAGAACCTGCTCGACGACGTGCTCGGCGCCCCCTTCCTCGATCAGATGGCTGACGCCGCGAATGCCGGCGATGTTGCTCTCCAGCCGGGCGATCGTCTCTTCCGGCGCGCCCGGCAGCACCTCGACGACCATGCCGCCGGCGGCGACCACCCCGCTCGGCTTACCGAGGACGCCCAGGAGCACGGCGGATTTCCGCTGCTCGCTCTGCGACAGGTAGTAGGCCACGTCCTCGCCGATCTCGCCGCTCACCAGCTCGACCTGGGTCTGATAGTTGTTCCCACCCGCATATTCGCGGAGCACGCGGAGGACGCCCTTCCCCACCGCCCGGCCGACACCCAGCTTGCCGCCCGGCCAGTCCGGGACCTGCACGCGGCCGTCCCCCACCATTCCGCGGAGATTGCCCTCGTCGTCAGCCTCCGCCAGCACCCGCTGGATCGGGCCGTCGCCGCGGACGTCCAGCATCAGGCGGCTCGGGCTCTTGGTGGAGAGACGCTGAAGCAGTGCCGCGCCGGCGAGGCAGCGGCCGAGCGCGGCGGCCGGCACCGGCCAGAGGTCGAAGCGGTCACGCACCCCTTCCATCACATCGGTGATATCGGCGACGGCCCAGCGGAAGGCGCCCGCGCCGGCCAGCCCCAGCTCAAGAGTTCCCTGAGCTGTGATCGGTGTCTCGTTCACAACCAACCCTTTCTAGGATTCGAGGGCCCCGGCCGCCGTCAGAGCGGCATGGTAGACGTCGCGCCAAGGGGCCCCATTTGCCAGCGCCAGCCGGCGGCAGTCCTCGAACTCGGGCGCCGCCGCCAGCGGCCGGCCGCCGAGGCGGGCGCGCTTGATTCTCACGGTTCCAAACGCGGTCGCGACCTCGAGAATTTCGCGCTCCGCCTCGAAACGGGCGGCGGCGTGGTAACGGCAGCCGAGGGAGCCCGACTCGGTGAGGAGGATCCCCGCCAGCTCCTCCAGCTGCGGACGGCGGCAGAGCAGGGTCACCAGGATTCCCGGCCGGCTCTTCTTCATCTGGACCGGCGTGTAGTAGACGTCGAGGGCGCCGGCTTCGAGCAGGCGCTCCATCAGGAACCCGAAACCCTCGCCCGGCAGGTCGTCGATCTCCGCCTCGACCACCATAACCTCATTCATGACCTCGTTGCGGGCTCCGGCGCGCGCGTCTGTGGCCCGTCCGCGCAGCAGCCGGAGGGCGTTGGGATGAGTCGGAAGATCCTTCTTCCCGAGTCCATATCCGGAGCCTTCGAGCACCATGGCGGGAAGCTCGGTGAACTCGTCCACCAGCTCGGCCAGGATCACGGCGCCGGTCGGCGTGGTCAGCTCGCCGCCCGGTCCGCCGAAGACGGGGACGCCGCGCAGCAGCTCCGCCGTGGCGGGGGCGGGGATCGCGACCTCGCCATGCGCCATCCTGACTCTGCCGCTCCCCAGGTTGACGGGGCCGCAGGTGAGCCGCTCCGGAGCCAGAACTTCGATCGCGGCGGCCGCGCCCACCAGATCGACGATCGAGTCGATCGCCCCGACCTCGTGGAAGTGGATGTGCTCGATCGGCGCCCCATGCGCCTTGGCCTCCGCCTCTCCCAGTCTCTGGAAGAGCCGTAGCGCCCGCTCCTTCACGGTGCCGGAGAGGGCGCTTCTCTGGATCAGCTCGCGGATCTCCATCAGCCCGCGCGTGGGGCCGTGATGATGGCGGTCATGGCCGTGATCGTGGTGATGATCATGCGGGTGGCCGTGATCATGGTGATGATGATCATCGTGGTGATGATGGTCGTGGTGGTGTTGTTCCGCCGCTTCCTCAGGGTCCGGCCCCTCGATCGGCCGGCCGTGCTCGAGGACCCGGAAGCGGGTCCCCACGAAGCCGCCGCGCGAGGCCTTGCGGCTCTCGACGGTTACGTTCGCGAGGCCGAGCCGGGCGACGACGTCGGCGAGAGCCTCGACCGGCAGACCGAGGTCGAGGCAGGCGCCGAGGAACATGTCGCCGGCGATTCCGCTGCTGCAATCCAGGTGGTAGTTGGCCATGGCGGCAGCAAGGCTACCACGCGCTTTTTTCCTTCAGCGACGCCCAGCGCCCGCGGTGGCCGAGGACGATGTGGTCGGCCAGCCGCACGCCGACGATCTCCGCCGCTTCCGCCATCCGCCGGGTGAAGAGGAGGTCCTCGGCGCTTGGGGAGGGATCGCCGCTGGGATGGGTGTGGAAGAGATAGATGGCCACCGCGCCGCGCTGCAGGCACTCCCGAAGGATCTCCCGCGGCTCGACGGAGATGCGCGAGAGAGTGCCGCGGAACATCTCGCGCTCGCCGAGCAGGCGGTTGCGGGCATCGAGGAACAGCGCTCCCATCACCTCCTGATCGCTGGTTTGATACCTCAGGGCCAGATAGCGCGCCACGTCGACGGGACGCGAGAGCGGATCGCTGTCGAGCTGCTCGCGAGCGAGGCGGCGGCCGACCTCGAGGGCCGCGAGCAGCGACGCGGCCTTGGCGGGCCCCAGGCCGGAGCGCCGGAGCGAGTGGGGCGTCGCGGTGAGCAGACCGGTGAGATCCCCATTCTCGCGCAGGACGTCCATTGCCATCTGCAGAGCCGAGACGCCGGCGCGCCCGGTGCGCAGCAGCACCGCGAGCAGCTCGGAGTCGGAGAGCGAGCTGCCGCCCTGCCGGAGCAGGCGCTCGCGCGGCCGTTCCGCCGGCGGAAGCTCGCGGATCATGAGAGAGGCCATCGGCTCCTCTCGATCGCCTCGACCAGCGCCGGCAGCGCCTCGCCAGCCGGAGCAGCAAGGCGCATGTCCATCACGCTCGAGAAGGGGGTGGGCTCGGGGTTGATCTCGATCATGCAGGCGCCAGCCTGGGACGAGAGCTCGATCAGGTTTGCCGCCGGGTAGACCGTCGAGGAGGTTCCCACCGAAAGGAACAGGTCGCAGAACGTCGCCTCCTCATAGGCGAGGACGAGCACATCCTCGGGAAGCGCTTCGCCGAACCAGACCACCGCCGGACGAAATCTGCCGCCGCAGGCGCAGATCGGCGGCTGCTCGGAGGACTCCGCGATCGCCTCGCCCATGTCCCGGCTGTTGCCGCAGCGTTCGCAGACGGCGCGCGTGATCGTGCCGTGCAGCTCGAGGAGATTCCGGCTGCCCGCCCGCTGATGGAGTCCGTCGACGTTCTGGGTCACCACCCAGGTCGAGGGAAAGAGGGTCTCCAGCCGCGCGATCGCCTGGTGAGCAGGGTTGGGCTCGGCCGCCGCCGCCTGGCGGTAGCGCCAAGCATACCAGCGCCAGACCTTCGCCGGATCGGCCCGGAACGCTTCCGGCGTGGCCAGATCCTCTGGACGCATCTGCTGCCAGAGGCCGCCGGCGCCACGGAAGGTGTCGAGGCCGCTCTCACGCGAAACGCCGGCGCCGGAGAACACCACCACACGCTCCGCCACCCGCACCCGTTCGCGGATCGGCTCAAAAAGCTCCAACGGGCTCAAATCCCCTCCTTCCCTCCGCGTTGACACTGCGAAAGCCACCTGCTACAAACGCCGCCGTCCCAGTCCTTCCTTTCACACAGCCACAGGAATCCCCATGCCTTATCTTCCCAACAACTTCGGCCTCCTGGAGCCCGCGGCGAGCGACTACGCAACCAGCCGTGTCGCCGTCCTCCCCGTCCCCTTCGAGCGTACGACCTCGTACGGTAAGGGGACCACGTCAGGGCCCGCGGCCATCCTCCGCGCCTCCCAGGCCATGGAGCTCTACGACGAAGAGCTGGAGGCCGAGCCCTACGTGCAGGGGATCGCGACCTTGCCGCCCTTCCTCCCCGAAGCGTTCGACATGGGCGAGGGGCTGACGGAGCTCCAGGAGGCCTGCAAGGCCCACATGGAGCGCGGCAAATTCCTGGTGACCCTCGGGGGCGAGCACAGCTTAACGCAAGCGCCGGTCAAGGCGGCCCGCGAAGTCTTCGGCGAGATCGGAGTGGTGCAGTTCGACGCCCATTCGGATCTGCGGGAGGAGTTCGAGGGCACGCCGTTCAGCCATGCCAGCGTCATGAAGCGGATCGTCGACGCCGGCATCCCATCGCTGGCGATCGGCATCCGCTCGCTCTCGGCGCCGGAGGCCCGGGTGATCCGGGACAAGCGGCTGCCGGTGATCTGGGGGCATCAGCTCGATCGCGCCGAGGAAATGTTCCCAGCGATGCTGGCGGCGCTGCCGGAGAAGATCTATCTCACCTTCGACATCGACTATTTCGATCCCGCGCTGGTCCCCGCGACCGGCACGCCGGAGCCGGGAGGCGGCCACTGGTCTCCCACGCTCCGCCTCCTGAAGCACCTGTTCCGGACGAAGACGGTCGTCGCCATGGACCTGATCGAGCTGGCGCCGATCGGCGGCCATCCCGCGAGCGACTTCCTGGCGGCCAAGCTGACGTACAAGTGCCTGGGATATCTTTGGGAGAAGGAGGGAAGGGGCGACCGGACCTGAGGCTGACGTCGAACGACCTCTTGCGGGGCCCCGCCCTTGTTGGTAGAGTCGCGGGAACTGGGAACAGGAACTTATGGATCAGGATCTCCTCAATTATCTCGACCAGCGCTTCTCCTCGATCGACCAGCGCTTCCAGGAGGCTGGGCAGCAAATCCAGGCGTTGCGCGAAGAGAATGCGCGACAGTTCGAGAGGATCGATCAACGGCTCGAGACGGTCGACCAACGGCTCGAGACGGTCGACCAACGGCTCGAGACGGTCGACCAACGGCTCGAGGCGGTAGACCAACGACTCGAGACGGTCGACCAACGGCTTGAGAGGGTCGATCAACGCTTCGAGACGGTAGAAACCGAGATCCGTAGAGCCTATGTGGCCATTGAGGGTCTACAGAGCGAGGTTCGCCTCGTGGCCGCCGACGGCATCGTCAACGTTACGGAGCAGCTCAACCGGCACCGCGACGAAGTCTCGAGGAAGTTTGGTGAAATCGAGTCTCTCAACCGCCGCGTCTTCAACGAGCTTCGCAGCTCCCGCGATGACCACGAAGTCCGCATCCGCCGGCTGGAAGCCACCGGTTGATCAGGCCTGTACCGCCGGAAACAGCGGCCCCTGCGCCTCTCCCGAAGCCTTCCTCGCCAGCCACTTCCCTGTCGCGAAGCCGAGCGACATACCGTGGCCGTTGAAGCCCGCCGCGTAGATCGCGCCGGACATTCCGGGAACCTCTCCCGACCGTGGCAGGCCGTCCGCGGTGAACCCCATGGTGCCCGCCCAACGATGCCGGATGGCGCGGTCGGTGAAGCGCGGCAGGGCTTCCCCTAAAAACCTTTCCAAGGCTCCCTGGACATGAGCGGTCGAGGTCTCTTCATAGCCGACCTCGGTCTCCCGCGCCACGCGCCGGCAGCCGCCGAGCACGAAGGTGCCGTCCGGCAGCTGGCGGAAATATTCATAGCCGTCGTTCACGTACCAGACTCCCGTCAGATCGCGCGCTCCCGGCGCGGTGGCGAAGAGCTGGCCGCGGACAGGGCGAATCTCGCCGTGGAGTTGCGGTACGAGCGCCGGCGCATAAGCATTGAGCGCCAGAACGAGCCGTTCCGCGAGGAGATGCCCGCCGTCGGTGACGATGCGGATCCGGTCGCCCTCCGGCTCGAGACGGCGGACGCAAACCCCGGTGCGCACCCGGCCTCCCGCCTCGACGACGAGACGAGCGATCCCCCGGCAGAGGCGGGCGGGATCGAGACCTCCATCCCGCGCCTGAAAGAGGGCGCCGCCCAGGCGGTCGCTGCCGCTGGCATGGCGCACCTCGGCGGCCTCGCGCCATTCGAGCGGCAGGCCCAGCTTCAGGAGACGCTCGCCGCTCTCGCGCAGCTCCCGCTCCTGCTCGCCGTCGTCCGCCATGGCGGCGATCCAGCTCCCTTCGGGAACGAATTCACAGTCGATCCTGCCCGTATCCAGCAGCTCTCCCCGCAGCAGCTCCCGGTTCTCGCTCGACAGCTCCCAGAGCCGGAAGGCAGCGGCCTCGCCGATCGCGCGGACGAGCCGCGAGTAGGGCTCGGCGGTGCCGGTCATCAGATAGCCGGCGTTGCGGCCGGAGGCATGGGAGGCGATGCCGTCGGCGTCCAGAACGAGAGGCCGCCGGCCGGAGCGGGTCAGCCAGTAGGCGGTGGAGAGGCCGACGATGCCGGCGCCGACGACGACGGTCTCGAACTCTTCCGTGTCATGGCCTCGCGTGAGCCAGAGCGAAGGCGCGTTAGCCAACGAGGACGCTCCCGCCGTTGACGTTGAGGATCTCGCCGGTGATGTGTCGCGCCAAGGGAGAGGCGAGGAAGAGGACGGCGCCGGCGACGTCGTCGGGCGTCGCGACGCGGCGGAGCGGAATCGAAGCGAGCACCGCCTCTCGCGCTTCCCCCGCGAGGGCGCCGGCGGTCATCTCCGTATCCACCCAGCCGGGCGCGACGGCGTTGACGCGGATCCCCGGCGCCAGCTCCGACGACCACGACTTGGTGGCGGAGATCAGCGCTCCCTTGCTCGCCGCGTAGGCGCTGTAGAAAGCCTCGCCCCGCTGGCCGGCGGTCGAGCTGATGTTGAGGATCGAGGCGTCCTCCGAGCCGGCGAGCAGCGGGATCGCGCAGCGGGCGCAGAGGAAGGGGCCGACGATGTTGACGGCGAGGGTCGCCTGCAGCCGCTCGGGCTTGAGGTCGGCCAGCGGATCGTGGACCCAGACGCCGGCGTTGTTGATCAGGCAGTCGATCCCGCCCCAGTGAGCCTCGGCGGTGTCGAAGAGCTTGCAGACCTGATCGGGATCGACCACGTCGCAGCGCACCGCCAGATGCGGCGCCTCCGAGATCCCGCGCAGCTCCCGCAATACCGTGGCCGCCTTGTCGCCGCTCGCCAGATACTGGAGGAGCACCGAGGCGCCGGCCCGCGCGAACAGACGACAGCACGCGGCACCGATGCCGCGGCTCCCTCCCGTCACGACGACCCGGCGCCCCGTGAGGTCGATCATGCGGCCTCGACCACCATCGCGATCCCCTGTCCGCCGCCGATGCACGCCGAGGCGACGCCCCGGCCGCCTCCGCGCCGGTTGAGCTCCTTGAGCAGGGTGATCAGCAGGCGGGTGCCGGTGGCGCCCAGCGGATGGCCGAGGGCGATGGCGCCGCCGTTGACGTTGAGCTTGTCGACGTCGAGGTCGAGGTCCTTGACCACCGCCAGGATCTGCCCGGCGAACGCCTCGTTGATCTCGAAGAGGTCGACGTCGCCGAGCCCCATGCCGAGCTTGCCGAGGGCCGCGCGGATGGCCGGCGCCGGACCGATGCCCATGCGCGAGGGATCGACGCCCACCACCGACCAGGAGAGGATGCGGCCGAGCGGCTTCCACCCCTTCTCCTGCGCCTTCTGCGCGGTCGAGAGGATCATCATCGCCGCGCCGTCCACGATGCCCGAGGCATTGCCGGCGGTGACGAAGCCGTCCTTGTCGAACGCCGTGGGGAGCCCCACGAGGTCGTCCATCGTGGTCTCCGGACGCAGGTGGTCGTCCTTGTCGATCAGCTTCGCCCGCTTCCCCTTCCCCACCTCGACCGGCGTCACCTCTTCCGCCATCTTTCCGGAAGCCCACGCCGCGCCCGCCCGCTGCTGCGAGCGGATGGCGAACTGGTCCTGCTCCTCGCGGCTGATGCTGTAGTCACGGGCCAGATTGTTGCTCGTCTGCGCCATGTAGCAGCCGCAGTAGCTGTCCATCAGCGAGATCATCAGCAGGTCCTGGAGCTGACCCTGGCCCAGCTTGAAGCCGCGCCGGGCGCCATAGATCACGTGCGGCGCCTGCGACATGTTCTCCATGCCGCCGACCAGGCAGGTGGTGGCGTCGCCGGTGAGGATCGTCTGCGCGCCCGAGATGACCGACTGGACGCCGGAGCCGCAGAGACGGTTGACGGTCAGCGCCGGCACCTCCTTCGCCACGCCGGCCTTGAGCGCCACGTGGCGCGCGCCGTAGATGGCGTCGGGCGAGGTCTGGAGCGCGTTGCCGACCACGGTGTGGTCGATCTCTTCGGGGCTGATGCCTGTCTTCTCAAACAGGGCACGCGCCGCGTGCGCCCCGAGGTCGATCGCGGAGATGTCGGCGAAGGAGCCGTTGTAGTCGGCCATCGGGGTACGCACCCCGTCGACCAGAACGAGATCACGAAGTTCCATCAAGAGAATCCCTCCAAAAGCGCCAGCCGATGAAAGCGGCGGCGCGAGCGGTTCATGTCCATCGAGGGATCGAGCCGGGAGCCGAGCAGGACGAAGATCCTGCCCCGTTCCGGGTCGATCCAGAAGCTGTTGCCTGCAAAACCGGTGTGACCGAAGGCGGTGGGCGAGAGCGACCGCCCCGCGCTGCCGCGGAGCGTTCGCCGCCACCAGCCGAGAGCGAACCGGCCGCCACCGCCCAGGGCAGCGGCCACGCCCTCGGGATGCAACAACCGCCCCGGTGCCAGCCATTCCGCGCCGAGCCGCCAGAGAGAGCGCGCGCCGCCGAACAAACCGGCGTGCCCGCAGATCTCGCCGGTCCCCGCCAGGAAGCGACCGTTGCCGTCCTGCGGCCGCCCCAGAGGAGGCGGTCCGAGGTCGGCGACGGTGAAGCCCTGCTTCGCCGCCAGCCTCACCTCCTGGCCCGTGCCCATGAGAGATTCGGCCAAGTCCGGGCGCTCGCCGGGCGACGCCTCCACGCCGTCCAGCCCGAGCGGCGCCAGCACGCGCGCCTGGAGCAGAGCGGCCAGCGGCGTTCCGGCACAGCGCTCGGCGGTCCGGCCCCAGAGGATAACTCCAAGATCGCTGTACGTGCCCGGCTGGGCGCCAATCAGATCGCCCCCCCGCCCTCCTTGTACGATCAGCGCGACGGCTTCCTCCAGGGAGCGGCAACGGTCGTAGAGCGGCGTCCAGGCCGCCAGCCCCGAGCGGTGGCGCAGGAGATCGGCGAGCGGCCGCCGCGCCAGCCGCGCATGCGCTCCCGGCCAGACGTCGCCGATCCGGGTGGCGAGCGGCAGGACGCCCGCCGCGTCGAGCACGAGGGCGAGCGTCGCCATGAACGGCTTGGTCAGCGAGGCGTAGTCGAAGCGGGTCGCGGTCGTCGCAGGCACGGCCGCGCGGGCCAGGCCGGAGGCCTCTTCGATCTCGATCTCCGTGCCCGATCCGACGAGTGCAACGGCGGCGGACATCACCCCCTGCCCGATGAGCTCGTCGAGAAAGGTCCGGATCTTCTCCTGTGCCTCCCCCCCACTGTAGAGACGCCCCGTGGGGCGTCTCCCAACCTCGGGCCGTCCTCGCCGCCT
>DATBAW010000308.1:0-7234 GCA_036271335.1 Thermoanaerobaculia bacterium | reverse complement strand
GCGTGCCGTCCAGAGCGGCCTGAAGAGAGAGGTACTGGACGCCGCTCCAGTGGTGCGACAGATTGCACTCGTAGGCTTCCAGATACCGTAGACGGGCCTTTTCCAGGGCATCCCTCATCGGGGTTTGCCAGTCGCCTTCGGCGTGACGCTTGCTTCGCGCGAAGACCAGCTCGGCGAGACGCTTGTTGGCGCTCCCCAGCAAGCCCAGGTTTTCCAGCAGCATGGCCTCGCGCGCGGCTTTCCTGGTGTCCGGCAGGAAGGCCTCGAGATCCTGGATGCGTCCGCGCAGGATCTCCATGATCGCATCCAGCTGCTCCACCTCCGAGCCGGCGGTCGCCACCGGTTCGAGAGAGCGCTCACGCGCGATCCGCAGCGAGGCCATCACCGCGGCGAGCCGGACTTCCTGCAGGTAGTCCGCATATCCTTCGGGCAGCCGCACGTAGGCAACGAGGCTGGCCCAGTCGTGGCCGGCCTGCTCGCGAGCGTCATAGAGGGCGAGTCTCGCCTCGTGGAGCGCCATGCGGACATCCTTGCCGGCCAGCAGCTCCCGGTAGAAACGATCGACCATCACGGTGGAACCGGGGACGGTGAGGGGCAACTGCGAGGCCAGGACAACAGGGAAGCCCGATTCGTGAAGCTCGTGGGCGATGCTTTTTTCCTGGACGATCGTGTTCGAATCGTTCGCCGCGTCACACGCCGCCAGGGTCACCACGACCGCATAGCCGCTCAGCGGTGCGAGCGCCTGGGTGAGCTTTTCCGGTGGCACCGCGGCCAGCTCGCCGTCCCTGTCGTGGAGCGCCAGGCCGAAACGCTTGCGGTGGTCGATGTCGACCGGGTAGCCGTGCGCCAGGATATGGACGTGGGTAAAGGGTTTCTCCTCCTGGACGGAGCTGGCACAAGCCTCGTGGAGGGTCTCGATGCCAGCCTTCGGCAGGACGGTCAGGGGAGTGCCTGCCCCGGTGGCTCCCTGGGCGGGCATCCAGGGCTCCAGAGCGACGCGCAATGCCCTTTCGTGCTCCTCGTGCGGCACGGCGGCGACTCCTGGAGGGGAGGCCCAGACGTAGAGGATCCGCGGCCGGGCCGGCCAGCGGACGGTGCTCTCCGCAAAATCCTTCCGGACTCTGCGGGTCAGCTCCACGGCCCCGTTCTTCCGAACCAGAAGGGGTTCTCCCGTGCCATCGGTCAGCATTTCAAACGGCAGAGGCGCGAGCTCGGCGGCGTTGACGACCAGATCCAATTGCAGGAGATCGTCGCCCGCCTTGAGCTCCTTGAGCCCACGCGCTCCCAGCAGAGTGGTGACCACGGCGCTCATCCGCTTCAGGGCGGCCTCTCGCTTTTCGGTATCCGCCTGATATCTCAGGGATTTCAAGTTATCCAGAAAAGGCGCCTGACTGATAGGCATCTTTACCTGATGCACCGGATGGTTCGCGGCCGCCGAGAGGTAGCGGTCGCCCTTGCGCAGGATGCCCGTGCCGAGGTCGTCAAACCGGTGAAATTCGATCAGCAAGGATTTCATGGTTATTCCTCTCTTACGGCCATTCGAGCGTCAAGCCCGTTTCGTCCGCCGCCGGGAAGACGGTCGAATATCCATATTCGTCGCGGAGCGGCTGATGGTCCCAGCGGGTATTGTAGTCGGTCCGATAATTGAAATGCAGCGAGGGTTTGAGTCCGCCCAGCTTGATCACACGCGCCACGGCCTCGCGGTCCGGATGCTTGAAATAATCGCCGTTGGTGGAGAAGAGATAGACCGGGCAGTCGAGCGCGCGGAGGAGGGCGGGGCTGGTGTTCGCCTTGCTGCCGTGGTGCGAGAGCTTGCAGGCATCGAGGCGGGTCTTTCCGCCTGCCGCGAGACGGTCGAGGCTGGCTTTCAGCACGCCCGGGTGGGCGTCCGCCGCGAGGAGGAGACGGCGCCCCTCGAATTCAGCCAGCAGGGCGATGCTGCTGCCGTTGGGGGCCGCGGTGTCCTCGCTGAAGGGACTCTGGGCGAGCGCTTCGACGTCGGGCGGGCCGTCTCCGCCGAGCAGCTCGGGCCCCACGGACTCCTCAGCAGCCTTTCTCTCGGGATCGAGGCCGGCCTTGCGCACCGCGTCCTCCCACTTGGGCTTGAGGGCGGCGAGGCGGTCGAGAGTGGGGGAGAGGAGCGTCAGGGCGAGCCCGCCTTCCAGCTCGACGCGGGGCAGGGGGCCGGCGGCGGGCACCACCACGGCGGCTTCATCAAAGGCGCCGTTCCAGCGGGTTTTCGAGGCGAGGATGCGGTCGGTCAGCAGCTCGCCCTGGACGGGGCCCAGCGTCTTGGGCGCTTCGTCAGGCAGATGCCGGAAGCCGTTGAACCAGATCTCCCGCGGGTGGAAGTCCGCCGACGCGTCGGACAGCAGCTCCAGGGAACCCGCGATGTGATCGGCGTCGATGTGGGTGACCACCATCAGCTCGAAACGGCGCTGATCCGCGGACAGCGCGCCAAGCTTCGGGCGGAGGGCCCGCGCGTAGGTGCTCTTCGTGCCGCCGTCGATCAGGACGCGCCGGGGGTGCGCGGGATCGCCGTATTCGAGCCACAGGCAGTCGCCGTGTCCAGCGGCGAGCATCTCCAGCTTCAGCATGGTGGATTCTCCTCTCGTTCGAGGACGATATGGGCGAACATGGCGAGCCGGTCCGAGAGGGGGGAGAGCGCGCGTTCGAGCCCGCGCCAGAGGGGGTAGCTGGCGGCGGGGACCAGCGTCCGTAGCGAGATGCCGCCGGAGACCAGGTAGCGGAAGGGCATGATCGGCGCGACCGAGCGGAGCCGCCACCCGGGCGCCGAGCGGGTGAAGCGGTCGCGGTCGCGCTGGAAAAGGATCCAGGGGAGCGCGCCGTTGGCGCCGGAGAGGGGGGCGCCGGCGGGGATCTCCCAGTCCGTCGCGTCCGGCAGGAAGGGCTCGTGATGGAGGCGCATATAGACCCAACGCGACCATGGGGTGGCCCAGGGCTCGATCATCGTCACCACGCCGCCGGGCCGGACGGCGCGGGCCGCCTCGGCGAAGAAGGTCAACGGGCGCGGCAGGTGGTGGAGGACGTTGGTCATCGAGATTCCCCGCAGCGCGCCGGCCGCGAACGGCAGCGCGAGGCCGTCGGCCACGAGGTCGATCCCTGGCGTCTGGAAGATCTCGGAGCGGATCAGACCGGGGACGAAGTCGGCGAGGAAGCCGGCGCCGGCGCCGAGCTCCAGAACGGGCTCGGGTCCCGTGGGGAGGGAGGAGGCCAGGGCGCCGTACCACTCCTCGTAGATCCGGCGCAGAAAGGGCTTGCCGGCGAGGATGCGCCGGCGCAGGTGGGTGGTGCGGGGATCGTCGATGTCGAGCCCGCGGGTCAGCGGGTGCTCCAGCCAGCGCTTCATACCCCGCATGGCGCCCTCAAATGAATTTGATCCGGCCGGCGGCGAAGGCGCACATCTTGAGCAGCAGCCAGCCATGGCGCCAGCGCTGGATGTTGGTCTCGCCGTAGACGCGTTCGCGGTAGCGAACCGGCACCTCGACGATCTCCAGGCTCATGCGGGCGGCGCCGAACAGGAGGTCGAAGTCGCCGAAGGGGTCGAAATCGCCGAAGTAGGCGCGGTTGGCGGCCAGGGTTTCGTAGTCGGGGCGGCGCAGGACCTTGGTGCCGCAGAGGGTGTCCTTGATCGGCTGGCCGAGGAGCCAGGAGAAGGCGAGGCTGAAGAACTTGTTGCCGAGGAGGTTGGCGAAGCGCATCGCCTGCTTCTCCATGGGATAGACGAGGCGCACGCCGTTGACGAACTCTCCCTGGCCGGAGCGGAGCACTTCGTAGAAGCGGGGGAGGTCCTCGGGGGGGACGGTGAGGTCGGCGTCGAGGATCATCAGCACGCCGCCGCTCGCCTCGGCGAACCCCAGGCGGACGGCGTCCCCCTTGCCCTTGCCGGTCTGCTGGAAGGCCCGCGCCCGCCGCTCGGGGTGGGCGGCGATCTCGCGCTGGATGGCGCCCCAAGTGCCGTCTTTGGAATGTCCCTCGACGAACAGGAGCTCGGTGCCGGCGCCCATTTCGGGGGTGCGAGCGAAGATGTTGGGGATGTTCCCCTCCTCGTTGCGCGCCGGAACGACGACGGTGACGACCGGTTCTTCCGCGAGGGGAACGGGAGCGTGCCGGGCGACCAGGAAGTTGCTCAGGCAGAGGTGCCGGAAGGGCCAGAGGCGTGCCAGGAAACGGTTGGCGAGGGGCGCCAGCAGCGGGACCGGCAGCGGCAGCAGCACCTCCTGCCAGGTCCGGATCGGCTGGAAACCGGCGAGCCGCAGGAGGCTCTTGACGTCGGCCACGGTGAGCCAGTTCTGGAACAGCACCGGGCGGGCGAGCCCCAGGCGCACCGCGAGGGCGAGCGGCAGCTCCCAGAGGCGGCTGTAGACGTTGAGGATCACCCGCGTCCGGCGATGCGAGAGCGCGGCGACCCGTTGCAGCAGCCGCTGGACGTCCCAGGCGTCGTTGATCAGGTCGGAGAGGATGATGAAATCGAACGTCTCGTCCGCTGGGATGCCGTCGAGGCTTTCCATTTCGTGGGCGTCGGCCTGGAGGAAGCGCAGACCCGGGTGGCGCTCGGCGGCAAGGCGCACCATCTCGCCGGAGAGGTCGATGCCGACGCCGACGGCGGGCTGGAGCGCGGCAAGCAGATCGCCGGTGCCGCAGCCGATCTCCAGCACTTTCGAGCCCGGCGGCACCAGGAAGCGGTAGACGCGCTCGAGGCGGCGGTGGTAGGCGCCGGCGAAGCCGGAGCGGTGGCGCCAGCGGCGGGCCACGGCGTCCCAATGGGCGGTGCGCTCCTGGCGGTAGCGAAGCTCGGCGGGGTCGTCTGGCGTCATTTTTATCAAAATCAAAGCGGCATCAAGCTGTCGTCACTTGGGAGAGGCGAGCTCGAAAGCGGTCGCCGTCGCGCGCCCCCAGGCGGCTCCGGGGTCGGGATGCACCGCCAGCACCTCGACCCGGACCGCGGTTGCTCTTCCGGGCAAGGGGACCTCGCTCCAGCCGGTTCCGGGCTCCGCGGCGACATCGTGGCGAAAAGCTTCCCGGCCGTCCACCAGCACCCTTTGCACGATCCGCTGGGGCAGACCGCCGGGCGCGTAGGGGTCCAGGAGGCGCAAAGTCGGGGGAGCAACGGCCGAGGGTTGCAGGACGCAGTCCGCGGCGGCGGTTTCGCCGGGGGCTGGATCGCGGTGGTACAGCTCCAGGGTGGCGCCCGTCCGCGAGACCGCGGTGAGGATCCCCCGCTCGATCCTGCAATCGAGGGCCGGGGACCCACCTGGGGCAGGGCTGAGACGGAAGCGGTAGGTGTACTGGGGGACGATGTCGCGCGCCCGCACCCGGGCGACGGCGCGGGGACCGACGAAGAAGACCGCTGCGGCGGCGAGCGCGCAGCCGGCGAGGATCGCCGCCGGAGGGTGCGCCGAGGAGCGGCGGACGGCCTCCCGGGCGCCGAGGGCGATCACCAGCATCTCCAGCGCCGTGATCGCCAGGAAGAACCGCCCCTGCGAGACGGTGACGGCATGGATACCGGCCTTCAGGAGGATCGCCGCGCAGAGCGCCCAGACCGCGGGATCGCGCCAGGTGAGGGTGAGAGCGGCGAGGAAGAGCGCCAGCAGGAGCGCCATCTCGATGCGGAGAGCGGGGCCCGCGACGTGCGCGAAGGCGAGCGCGCGCGGCTGATCGGAGACAGGGAGGAGATCCGGGCTCAACAGGCTCCAGACCAGGTTGGCCTGTTCACTGTCGACTGTGGCGTCGAGGGAGAAGGCGGCGATGCGCTCGGCGTGGAACCGGGGACGGTCGAGGGCCGCGCGCCAGGCGAGGCGGCCGGCTTGGCTCCGCAGCCGCCCTAGGTCGTCCAGCAGCGCGGGCTCGACGGCGGCGACGTAGGGGAGCGGATCGGCCCAGCCGTCGGCGGTCGAACCGGGGATGTAGGAGCCGAGCATGGCGGCGCCGGCGTGCTGCGACGTGAGGGCGAAGCGTCCGGTCGCCGCCCGGCGCTGAAGCGCCAGGAGCAGCAGGGGGACGCTGACGGTGAGCGCGCAGATCAGCAGCGCCCGCCGCCAACGCCAGGAGCGATCACCGGGAGCGCCCCGTACGCCGACGGCCGCCGCCAGCAGCGGGGGGAGGAGCGCGACCAGCATCTCCTGGCGGAAGGCCACGCCGAGCGCGTAGAGCAGACCCGCCGCCACCGGATGTCCCCGGCGGCCGGCCACCGACCGCACGGCCAGGGCTCCCAGGGCGACGGCGGGGAGGAGGACCCAGTTGTCCTGGGCCACGACGCCGGAAAACAGGATCTGCCCCGGCCAGAGGGCGAGCAGGCCTCCCGCCAACAGGCGGACCCAGCGGGGTTGGACACCGCGCCAGAGCAGAAAGGGGAGGACTGGCAGAAGCCCCGTGGCCACCGCGGTCGCGAGGCGGGCGGCGGCGTCCGGCGAGGCGGGGAAGAGGCGCAGGATCAGGGAGAGCGTGAGCGGCAGGCCGGGGTTCAGGAGGTCCCAGTAGAAGCCGCCTGTGGCCACCGAGTGGTCCCGCATGGCGAGGCCGAAGTCGACGAGGGCGCGGAAATCGGAGACCGGCCGGGTGGGGAAGAGGGTCACGAAGGCGAGCCGGGGGAGGAGCCCGGCGGCGAGAAGAGCGATGAGGCCGAGCCACTCCCCGCGGCGGTCCTCGGTCACGGACTCTCCAGCCGTTCGAGGACGACGTAGCGGCGCTGCATCTCGGGCGAAACCTCCTCTCGCACGATCCGGAACGGGCGCCCCGCGATCAGGCGCCGGACGTCCTCGGCGGCGTAGCGGAAGGTCGCGGAGGGGTAGGCCTTCGACAGCGCGTGATCCGGGGGAAAGACCACCGCCTGCTCAGTCTTGGGGTTCGGCCAGTAGAAATCGGCATAGAGCCGCCCGCCGGGCTTCAGGAAGATCGCCAGGAACTCCAGGTTCCAGCCGGCGAGCTGGAAGTTCTGATGGATCCAGAAGAAGCGGCTGATCACCGTGTCGACGGTGCCGAAGAAAGGGGTGAGCCCGGCGCGGTCGGCGACGTGGACGTAGGCGCAGTTCGGCGGCGAGACCAGCCGGGCGATCTTGAGCGCCAGGGTGCTGTAGTCGGTGCCGAGATAGGAGCCGACGTAGCGGCCGATCAGCTTGCCGAGATTGCCGCAGCCGCACCCCATCTCCATCACCCGCTTACCGGCGAGCGCCTCGCGGTCGCAATAGAGGGCGATCGGCCAGCCGTGGCCGAG
>DATBAW010000307.1:0-8064 GCA_036271335.1 Thermoanaerobaculia bacterium | reverse complement strand
CATGAACGTCACCCGCTCCGACCAGGATCTCCACCCCAAGGAGCGCAAGCCTTTCGTCATCGGCCAGCGCCCGGAGGAGCGCGAGATCTTCGCGGCGATCCTCGCCCACGGCCTGGTCGACGTCGGCCGCGCCCTCGACCCCGACAACGACGGCCTCTTCACCTGGTGGGCCCCCTGGCGGAACATGCGCCAGCGCAACATCGGCTGGCGGATCGACTACGTCCTGGCGAGCGCCGCCCTGAAACCGATCTCCTCCAAAGTCCTGGCGGACGTCGGCACCAGCGACCACGCGCCGGTGGTGGTGACGTTCGAGACGTGACGGGAGGCTCTTCCTTCGCGGACCGTGTTAGCATCGACTTGCGGCGCTTCACCGCCTGCTTACGCCCATGACAGACACTCATCAAAGCCTTCTCGGAGTCGGCGTCTACACGGTCCCGGAGGCCGCTCGCCTCACGGGGATTTCCGCGCCCACCATCCGGCGGTGGCTGACCGGCTACACCTACACCCGGAACGGAGTCGCTCACAGCTCAAGCCCTCTATGGGAAGGGCAGATCGCCGCGGTCGATCACTCCACCGCTCTCGGTTTCCGGGATCTGATCGAAGTCCGGTTCGTTCAGTTCTTCCGGAGCAAAGGGGTGGGCTGGAAAGCGATCAAGCGGGCCGCCGAATGCGCCAGTGAGATCGTCCAGGATTCCCATCCGTTTTCGACCAAACGGTTCAAAACCGACGGCCGGAGCATCTTCGCCGAGATCGTTCAGGCCACCGGTGAGGAGTCGTTGCTGGACCTGTCCAAGCGTCAGTACGAGTTCAAGTCTTTCGTCGAGCCGTTCCTGTTCCAGGGGCTCGAATTTCCGGACCTTGGCATCGCGCCTGTCCGCTGGTGGCCCTTGGGCAGGAACCGCCGCGTCACGATCGATCCGGAGCGAGCCTTCGGTCAGCCCATCTGCTCGCCCGAGTCTGTGCCGACGACGGTGCTTGCCAACGCCTACGAAGCCGAAGGGTCCGTGGAGGCCGTGTCGCGCTGGCTCATGGTTCATCCCAAGTCGGTCCTGGACGCGGTGGAGTTCGAAAACAAGCTCGCTGCTGCCGCGTGAGATTCTTCCTCGACAACGAGCTATTCAACTCAGACTGCGCTTGGGAAGGCAGATGACGATTCGATCGGCCAAACAGCACGAGACTTGTGACATATCGTATCCCAACCTGAAAAGGGCGTATGAAAAATCAACATGTGTTACGTAACAGCGCTCAGGGCGATAGCTCTTCAAAATCACTCAAGATCGCTCCTCGCAAAAATGGAGAGAGGCCTCCTCGCGATTTGCGAACCCGATATTTTATCGAGTTCGTTGGCCGTGGCAGCAGCCTTTCTGCCGGGAGTTCTGGTGGCAGTTCTAGTGGTAGTTTCATCGGTAGTTCTGTCGGAGGCACCAGCGGTAGCTCCAGCAGCAGCGCGAGCTCCGGGGCCGCCAGCAGCTCTAGCAGCAGCTCCAGCGGCAGCTCTAGCCCAATCGGCCATGCTTTCGTAAAGTGGATAAAGGTCGATCCCGACCGCCGAATCCCTCAGCAAGAAGCATTCGGATTCTACAATAAAGGAGTATGGTTCATCAATACACCCGGGAAGATACAAGACGATAACAATGAATCTGGACTTGTGACACTCCGCGTCGAGGTAACCGGGCCTCAATTTAAAAATTCTTTGAACACAAAAGAGGACTGGAGAAAAAGAGCTGATGCAGGCGAGTTCAAGTACGACCTCGCCGGATTTAGTTGTATAGACTTCGCTGACAAGATAGCGCGTTCTTTGGGTCTTCAAGTACCGAGCTATGAGCATATCTTGGAGGTTCGCAATTTGTTTCGCCTGCCCATTACCTATATCGCAGAATTGCTTGAGTTGAACAAGACCCGAAATGTTTCGGCCGCAGTACTTCGGCCGATGCCATAGAATCCGATCCCGAATCGAATTGTGTTCGTAAGCCACGATATAGTCGCCACCGAGGATGTCAGCCATGGCCGAACCGGTCGCCCTAGCCGCCCCCGCCCCCCAGGCCGCCAAGCTGGCGGCGCGCCTCAAGCATCCCTTCCTGTTCCGCGGCTTCATGCTCGCGAAGCTGCCGCTGGCTCTGTTCGCGGGCCTGCGGGTGCGGGAGGTGGACACGGAACGATGCGTGGTCACCGTTCCCTACGGCTGGCGGACGACGAACCCCTTCCAGTCCACCTACTTCGCGGCGCAGAGCATGGCCGCCGAGATGTCCACCGGGGCCCTGGCGATGATGGCGACCGAGCTGGCCGGCGCGCCCGTGGCGCTGCTGATCGTCAACCTCGAGGCGAGCTTCGAGAAGAAGGCGCAGGCATTGACCACCTTCACCTGCGAGGACGGGCCGAAGGCCTTCGCCGCCGTCGCCGAGACGGTCCGGACGGGCCAGCCCGCGACGGCCCGCATGGAGACGGTCGGCCGCTCGCCGGACGGCACGGTCGTAGCCC
This sequence comes from Thermoanaerobaculia bacterium, assembly GCA_036271335.1. Taxonomy (GTDB): domain Bacteria; phylum Acidobacteriota; class Thermoanaerobaculia; order Multivoradales; family UBA5704; genus DATARR01. Next base: position 5,586 of record DATBAW010000307.1, on the reverse strand, counting down.
GGTTCGCGTTCACCTGGTCGTTCAAGCGGCGCTCGAAGGGGTAGTCCCGTGAAGATCGCGCTTGCCCAGCTCGCCGCCTCCCCGGACCGCGCCGCCAATCTCGACCGGTGTCTGGCGGCGATGACCGCGGCCCATGAGGCCGGTGCCGGGCTGATCGCGTTCCCCGAGGTCATCCTCGATCCCTTTTTCCCTCAGTATCCTCTTCAAGAAAGCGCGGGAAGCGAGGAAGCCCTCGCGCTCGCCGAGACGATCCCCGGTCCCACGACCGAGCGGATCGCAGAACGCGCCCGCGAGCTGGGGCTGGTCACCATCTTCAACCTCTACGAGCTCGACGACCAGGGGCGCCGCTTCGACAGCTCGCCGGTGTTCGACGCGGATGGCCGCCTGCTGGGCGTGACCCGCATGATCCACATCACCGACTACCCCGGGTTCCACGAGCAGGACTATTACCATCCGGGCGACCGCGGGGTGCCGGTCTACGAGACGAAGGTCGGACGGATCGGCGTCGCCATCTGCTACGACCGCCACTATCCAGAGGTGATGCGTGCCCTGGGGGTCGCCGGCGCCGAGCTGGTGGTGATCCCGCAGGCGGGCACGGTCGGCGAGTGGCCCGAAGGTCTCTACGAGGCCGAGGTCCGCACCGCCGCCTTCCAGAACGGCTACTTCGTCGCCCTGGCCAACCGCGTCGGTCCCGAAGCCGGCCTCCACTTCGCGGGCGAGTCCTTCGCGGTCGATCCCGAGGGGCGGGTGATCGCGCGCGGCAAGAGCCTGGAGGAGGATCTGGTGCTCGCGGACGTCGACCTCAAGGCGTGTGAGACCTCGACGGCGCGCCGGCTGTTCTGGCGCGACCGGCGGCCGGAGCTGTATCGCGGGTGGTTGGGCGGCGACAGCTGAGGAGCTCTTTCGTGACGAGACCGAGTGGTCAGAATACTGAGGGCGGCATCCTCTGTGAGTCCGCACGGCAGAAAATTGCCGTCCAAAGCCTTTTTGTAGAGACGTTCCCAGCCCGTCCACGACACCCTGTGCAGGCCACGGGGACGGCGGGACGTCTCCGCCGGAGGGATGGCCGGCGCCGACGGCAAACGTCTTCTGGGCAGGACGCAGCTCGAACCAAGCGGTTGTCGCGGTGGTCTTCTCACAGGTAGTGGAAGAAGGAAAGGATTCCTCTCCGGCGGAGACGTCCCGCCGTCCCCGTGGCCTGCGTAAAGGTGTCGTGGACGGGCTGGGAGCGTCTCTACAAAAAAGCCTTTCGATCAGCCTGTGAGCAGGCTACGAGTCCCCCACCCCAGACCCGTCATGCACGCGGAATCCGAAGTCGAAGTCGCCCTTGGCGGGGTCGAATTTCGGGGTGTCGTTGCTGTAGCGCCAGCCGAAGAGCACCTTGCCGGTGTCGTGGAGGCTGAGGTCCAGGGTCTCGCCGGGGACGACGTCGATGCCTCCCTCCGGCAGGGCGAAGCAGACCCAGCCGTCCTTCCCTGAAACCACGGTCCGATCGACCGTCGCCAGAACGTCGCCGCGACGGTTGGCGAGCCTCAGGGTCAGGGTGTCGTTGTCGCCTTCCCGGGGATTCCCGGTGACGACGTCGACCTCGATGCCGGCGATGTGATTCCCGGTCGCGGTGAAGGTCCGGCCGACGCCGTTGGCCGGCACGACGTTCGTCCAGCCAGCCTTCTTGACGTCGACCTTATGGACCGGTCCCGGACCGGCGCAGGGATTGGCGGCGAAGGCGGCGGTGGCCAGAAAGCCCAAGGCCAGCGTAGCGACACAGAGAGGGCGGAACATCGTCGGTCTCCTTTCGAGCAACGGCCTGAGTATACGGCATGCGAGCCCGCCACGATCGAGGGGCTGTTCCCGCGGGAGCGTAAAGAGTCCACGGGCCCTCCCCCCGCCGGAGGGCCGTGGACAGGGTGCTTCAGTTGTCAAAGAACGCCCCCTTCCCCTCCCGCTCATTCTTCTACGTATCTGGAAATCAAAACGTCTATGCACACGTTACAGCATCCGAGGTGCTTGACGCAAGCCCCCCTTCCAGGGCAAGCTTGAGACAGCTCTCCGCTCTCTTGCGCCAGGCCGTTCGAGTCTGAACAGCGGCGCGGGAGCGTGGATTCTCCGCGGACAGGTGCGAGACGAGGCGCTCAAGCCTGCGTGGGCCCTGCCCGCTCCTGATGTGCCTTGGACGGAGCCTGGCAGGCGGTACGTACGCTTGAGGCGGCGGATCCCGGTCTTGGCGGTATGCCGTCAGACTTGCGATCAGGTGGAGCGAGCGCGAACCGGCCGGAGCAGGCTTGCGCCGCGGCCGTCAAGCTCGATCCGGCCCGCCGCAAGGCTGAAACGCCGGGATCGAGCCTGGCGGGAAGCATGGCAAGCCAGGAATGGCTCGCCGCAAGGTCGTTCTTTGAAAACTGAAGCACCACGTGCCGGCCCGAACCTCGGCCGCGGCGGGAGGAGGGGGACCTTCCGCCGGTTCGGGCCGGCACCCTACCGTTCTTTCATCACCCTCCCGAACCCTCAGATCCCGTCGGACCCTTCACATCCTCTCCCCGGTCCTTCTTGGGCGGCGGTGGAGTCGCTCCGCCCTTGCCGCGCTCGACCGTGTAGAGGAGGTCCACGCCGGTCGCCTGCCCCTCGCCGCCGATCGCGGCGCCCTGCTGGGCCTGGACGCTCCACTGGCGGCCGAGGAGATAGCGGATGGTGAAGGTGCTGATCGGCGAGAAGAGCCCCAGGCCGTAGTTGACGTAGAGACGGGGCGAGAGGTACTTCCCCACCACCAGCGAGGACTCCTTGATGCCGCCGGTGGTCTGGAACGTCGCCTCCTCCAGGCCGAAGCGCGAGGCGACCTTCTTGGCGATCAGGTTCCCCCCCTTCAGCCCCAGCGACGTGGCGGCGTTGGCGACCAGGTTCCCCTCCTGCGGCGAGGACTGGCCGAGCGGATGCCCGAGCAGGAGGTAGGCGAGGGCGTCCCCCTCGTCCATCACCGGGTCCGAGTAGATGGTGGCCTGCGGCGCGTTGAGCGTGCCGGCGACGTTGATCCCCGCCACCGTGCCGTCCGTCGCCTTGCGGAAGGCCTTGAGGTCGAGCCCGGGATTGTCGATCGGCCCGCCGGCGAAGATCAGCCGGCCGTGGTCGAGGGTCAGGTCCTGCCCGTACGCCTTGTAGATGCCGTTCTGCACCTCGAGCTCGCCGATGGCGGTGGTGGGCTTGTCCGGCTGCTCGGTCACCAGCACGCTCCCCTTGAGGCCGCCGCTGAAGCCGGAGGCCTTGATCATGACCTTGTCCCCGAGGATCGCGCGGACGTGGGCGTAGAGCTGCCGCGCCGGCGCCGGGGTGGTGACCTTCTCCTCGGATGCCGGCACGATGATCACGTCCTTGGAGACCTGCACCGCCCCCTTCTTCGGCGGATTCTCCATATTCACCATCATCTCCGGGATGGTGACGTCGCCGGTGACGTCCGTCCGCAGACCGTTGAGGGCGATCTTCAGGCTGGGCGAGGCGAGCACCTTGATCTCCCGGGTGTTGGAGACCAGGAAGTTCTTGCCGTCGAGGGTGATCTTGCCCGCCGAGCCGTCGAGGGGGACGCCGCCGGCGATCGTCAGGCTGCCGGTGCCGGAGTGGGCGGAGCCCTGGATCTGGATCGGTCCGCTCCCCGCGGCCTTGGCGGTGAGCTCGATCTGCCGCACCTGGAGATTGTAGGCCGGCACGTCCACCTGCGCCTGCTTGAGCTCGGCCGTGCCGTTGGCCGTGGGCTTGGCGACCGTGCCGCCGAGGGTCAGGTCGGCGTTGAGCGTGCCCTTGACGTTGCTGAGGTCGGAGACGAAGGCCTCGGCGAGGCTGAGGTTGGTGAAGTTGGCGACGATATGCCCCGCCAGGGTCTGGCTCTGGAGGGGAAGCCCGATCTTGTTGTACTGCGGCAGCCGCAGGTCGGCGCGCAGGACGCCGGTGTTGACGAAGTTGAGGTCGGCGTGGCCGGTCACCCCGTCGGCGCCGGCCACCAGCCGGATCGTCCCCTGATCGAAATGCACCTTCGCGGTCTGACCCGCCGACGCCGGGTAGTTGATGTCGCCCGGACCGGGATGGAGGTCGACGTTGGCGGTGACGGCGCCCGCGGGAGTGCCGGTGCCGGTGAAGGTGCCGCCCACGGCGCCGCTGATCTGGACGCCCGGCGGCAGGAAGGGCTGAAGCAGGGAGAAGGGCACGGCGGCGAGGTTGCCGTTGGCGCTCCACGGACCGTTCTTCACCCACTGGCCGTCGGCGCACAGCCGGGCGCCGCCGGAGGTCCAGCAGAAGTTTTTCAGCGACGCCTGCGTGGCGCCGGCGCTTAAGGCCGCCGGACCGCTCAGCTTCCAGGTGCCGGTCTGCGGCAGGGTGAGGTCGAGACGGCGAATCTCGCCGCTCCAGGCGGTGGTGCCGCGCAGGCCGCCGGCCAGCGCCAGGTCGAGGGACTGACCCTGCTGCGCCGCTCCCGTGCCGGAAGCCGCCGCCGCCTGCCGCACGGCGAGCGTGACCTGGTGAGCCTGCCGCGTTCCTTGACCGGTGAGGGTGACGGTGTCGTATTTCTGCCCGTTGAGCCCGACGTTCTTCGCGCCGAGGTCGATCTGCAGCGGACCGTTGGCGGCGAGGTCGACGTTCGCCTGCAGGCTCAGGCTCTCGGCGCTGTAGGTCTGGTAGACGAGCGACTGCGCCGTCGCCTTGGCGTTCACGTGCGGCGCCGTCCACGGGCCGGAGACGTGGCCCTGGGCATTGATCGAGCCCCCCATGCCCGCCAGGGCTTCGGCGAGGTTGGGCGCGGCCAGCGTGAAGTCGAGGTTGCCGGCGCTCTTGGTGAAGGTGCCCTTGGCGGTGACGTGGGCCGAGCCGGAGCGCAGGTCGAGGCCGGGGAGGCTGTAGTCGTTGCCTGCCAGCTCCAGGTGGGCCTGGCCGGCGAGCGGGTTGCCGCGGAGCTGGCCGCTGACCTGGTTGAGATCCACCTTGCCGTAGGGCGCGCCGTTGCGCAGGGAGCCGGCGGTGGCGGCGGCGAAGGTGATGCGGCCGGGATAGCCGGCGGCGAGCGCCTCGGGGTCGAGGCCGTCGCCGTTCAGCCGCAGGTTCCAGGCGATCTGCGGCTTCCAGGCGACGGTCCCCATCGCCGCGAGCTGGCCGCCGAGGACGTCGCCGTGCAGCGAGTGGAGGTCCATCCGCTCCTGCGTGCCGCGACCGGCGAGCACCCAGTGGCCGGGCGGGATGCCGGGACCGGCCAGCTGGGCGTCGACGGCGAGCTGGTAGTCGGCGAGCGTGCCGGTGACGTGCGCGTTGCCGGTCTGCGAGGTCACCACCGGCGGCCCGCCCACCAGCGGATAGGCGAGGTGGTTCCAGTCCGCCGCCACGTCGAGACGGCCGTTCTTGGCGATGCTCGCCTTGCCGCGCGCGTTGAGGGTGGCGCCCTGGTCGGTCTTCAGCTTCACGCTGTCGAAAGTGAAGTCGTCCCCCTTGCGGACCACCGAGAAGTCGACCACGCCGGCGGCGAGGTTCGAGTAGGAGCCCGAGACCCGGCCGAGCGAGGTGAAGTCGGTGAGCTTGCCCTTGATCCCGACGTTGGCCTCGCGGACCTTGGCC
>DATBAW010000306.1:0-22805 GCA_036271335.1 Thermoanaerobaculia bacterium | reverse complement strand
TGAAATAGCCGGGGCTCGCCACGTTGAGAGCCGCCGACGGCATCCGCTCCCGCGGGACTGGCGGAGCGCCCACGAAGGCAAAGGAGGACGTGAAGCCCTCTCCCCAGAGCGGCAGGCGCCCCACCGCGCCCACCGCTTCGACGCCGTTGATCTGGGCGAGACGATCGAGCAGCGCCTGATGAAAAGGCAGGATCTTGAGATCGGAGCCGTACCGCGCGTCCGGCAGGCCGATTCCGAAATGTGACACGCCCGCGCTCTGGAAGCCGGGATCGATCGCCAGCAGATCGAAAAAGCTGCGCAGCAGCAGCCCGGCGGCGAGCAGGAGCATCACGCTGAGCGCCACCTGGCCGACCACCAGCGAGGAGGTCAGGCGGTGATGCGAGGTGACGGAGGAGCCGCCGTCGCGGAGCACTCTCTGCAGGTCCGAACGGTGGACCATGAGACTGGGAATCATGGTGAACAGCAGACCGGTCGCGGCGGCGAGCCCCAGAGCCACGAGGAGCGTGGAGCCGCTGAGGCGCAGTGGATTCGCCTCCGATCCAGAGGGCAAGGCGGTTCCTCCGGCCAAAGGCAGCACCAGCGGCAACAGCCGCAGACAGGCCGCCGCGGTGAGAAGGCCGAGGGCGGCCCCCAGCAGGCTCAGGAGCAGGCCCTCGGCGAGAAATTGACGGCTCAGATCTCCCAGGCGGGCACCGAGCGCGGCGCGGATCGCAACGGCATGGATCCGCGTGAAAAACCTCACCAGGAGGAGATTCGCCACGTTGGTGCAGGCGATGATCAGCAGCAGGAACCCGGCGCCGGTCAGCAGAAGCAAGGGGCGCTGGTTCTTGCCGCGCAGGGCCTCGTTCAGCGTCAGGATCTCGGCGCCGACCCTGGCGTTGCTCCCCGGGTATGCCTGCGCGAGGCGAGCGGCGATCCCGCGCAGCTCGGCCTGAGCGGCCGTCAAAGTGATGTCCCGCCGCAACCGGCCGATGGCTCCCAGGGAGCGAGTCTCGCGGCTCGTTCCGTAGTCCTTCCGGCTGAGCGGCAGGTAGAGATCGGAGACCTTGCCGTTCATCGGAAACTCGAAACCCGGCGGCAGGACGCCGAGAATGGTCCGGGGAACGTCGTTGAGGCGGATCCGGCGGCCGACGACGTTCGTTCGGGAGCCGAAGCGCTCGCGCCAGAGCCGGTCGCTCAGCACCACCACCGGAGCCTCGCCGATCTCTTCGTTTTCGGTGAACGAGCGTCCCAGGACCGGCGAGGCGCCGAGGACGCCGAAGAAGTCCGTGGTGACCATGCCCGCCGAGATGACGTCGACCTCTCCGTCCAGGCTCAGGCCGAAGGTCCGAGGCCGGAAGGCCGCGATGCCGGCAAAGTCGCGGTTCTGGCTCCGCCAGTCGAGAAGGTCGGCGAGCGAGACCGGCTGCTCTCCCTGGTCGCCGCGAGTCTCGTAGAGCCTCACGAGGCGATCCGGCCGCGGATATGGGAGCGGCTTCAGAAGCAGCGCATACGTCGCCGAAAACATCGCCGTGTTGGCGCCGAGCCCGAGGGCCAAAGTGAGGAGGGCCGGAATGGTGAAGCCGGGAGAGGTCCGCAGGGCGCGCCAGGCATGACGCAGGTGGTACGTCGCGACGTCCATGGTCGGCAGAGTAGCAGCAGGTCGATCCCGTGCAGAGAGAGACCGTAAGCTTGCAAACGCCATTGGAAGCTCCCAACGGCGCTCGGAAGCTTACAGTCCCAGATGGAAGCTCCCATCGGCGTATGGAAGCTTACAGAGGCCGACGGAAGCTCCCATTCGCGTTTGGAAGCTTACCGAGCCAGAATGGAAGCTCCCATCAGCCGATGGAAGCTTACGGAGTCAGAATGGAAGCTCCCATTGGCGTTGAGAAGCTTACGGAGCCGGATGGAAGCTCCCATCGGCGTTTGGGAGCTTACGGAGCCGGAATGGAAGCTCCCATCGGCGTTTGGGAGCTTACGGAGCCGGATGGAAGCTTCCATTGGCGTACGGAAGCTCCCATTGCCTTTTATCCCACCCCGTTCGTTTTCTTGAACCGCTCCAGCTCGGCGCGCAACTGCGCGACCTCCGCCTCGGCCTCGCGGACGCGCTCCTCGGCGGCCTTGCGGGCGGCCTGCTCCTCGCTGGCGGTGAGGAGCCGCTCGCCGGTGGCGCCGTCGCTGACCTGAACGGTGCGGCGGTCGGCGGCGGGCGCGAACAGAAGGTCGGTGGTCTCGGAGTGGAGACGGCCTTGCGCGTCGGGCTCGATCCGCCGATAGCGACCGTCCGCGGCGAGGCGATACCCTATCAGGGTCAGCGGATCGTGAGGGGGAAAGGGTGGATCGATGATCAGGTATTCCGGAATTCCGACCCGCTGGTACAGCTTGACCTTCTTGTCGTGATCGTTCCGGTACATCTCGGCGTCCGAATAGGAAACGACCTCGATGATCAGACTGGGGAGCGCGCCTTCCTCGGCGACCTTGTAGGTCGATCGCCCGTCCCGCTTCGGAATGCCACGGATGACCGCGATGTCGGGAGAGGGCTCGGGCAGACCCGGAATCCCCCAGAGGATCTTCATGTCGAAGAGGACCACCACGTCCTCGATCCCCTCGAATCGCCGCTTCAGCAGCTCGTACAGCGCGATGACGACTTGCGCGTGCGGATCGCTCTGGGTCACTTCGTCTCCGGGCTGCGGGTCGAGCAGATCGTCCGGCGTGAGCGGAATCTCCTCGTCGATGACCTCGCCGCCGGGCAGACGGACGCGCCGCCACCGCGATCCGTAGCGGAAGGGATCCCGTTCCTCGACGGCCGGCATCTTGCGGAGCGGATCGGCCATGGCGGCAGTATAGGCGAATTTCGCCCAGGCGGTCAAAGTACCCGGAACTCGCGACTACTTCGCCGCCAGCCCCGGCGACGCCGGCAGGTCTCCGGTCGTCCACCCTCCTCCCAGCGCCTTGATCAGGTTGACGCTGGCGGTCATCTGGCGGACGCGCAGGTCGACGTCGTTGCGCTCGTTAGCGTAGGCGGCGTTCTCGGCGGTGATCACTTCGAGATAGGTGGCGATGCCGGAGTTATAGCGGTTGCGGGTAAGGGCCAGCGAGCGCTCGGCGGCGGCGGTGGCGGCCATCTGCTGGGTGGCTTCGGCGGCGAGCACGCGCAGGGCCGAGAGGTTGTCCTCGACAGTCTGGAAGGCCTCCAGCACGCTCTCGCGGTAGGCGGCCACGGTGGCGTCGTAGTTGGCCTCGGCCTGCTCGACGACCGCGTGGCGCGCGCCGCCGTCGAAGAGGGTGCCGAGGAGCCCCGGGCCGACCGACCAGAAGCGGCTCGGCAGCGAGAAGAGCTTGCCGAGGGTGGAGCTCTCGAAGCCGCCCGAGGCGCTCAGGCTGAGGGTGGGATAGTAGGCCGCCTGGGCGACGCCGATCTGGGCGTTGGCCGCCGCCACCCGCCGCTCCGCGCCGGCGATGTCGGGGCGGCGCTCCAGCAGCTCCGAGGGGACCCCCACGGGGACCACCGGCGGCGCGAACTTGATCGGCGCCTCGCTGATCGTCAGGTCGACCGGCGCCTTGCCGGTGAGGATGGCGATGGCGTGCTCGAGCTGCGTGCGCGAGACGCCGAGGTCGATCGCCTGCGCCCGCGCCGTCTCCAGCTGGGTCTCCGCCTCCGCCACGTCGGCGCCCGAGGCCACGCCCTGGTCGTGGCGGTTGGAGGTGATCTTGAGCGCGGCCGCATACTCCTTGGTGGTCGAATCGAGCAGCTGCTTCTGCTCGTCGAGGCCGTGGAGCTGGAAGTAGTCGTCCGCCAGCTCGGTCTGCAGGCTCAGCCGGACGTTCTCGACGTCGGCGGCGCTCGCCTGCGCGGTGGCGACGTTGGCCTCGATGTTGCGCCGCACCTTCCCCCAGAGGTCGAGCTCCCAGGTGAAGTCGATCGGCACCTGATAGACGGTGGCCGCGCCGCCGCCGGTGGCGACCGTGCCGGTCGGGGTCGAGATGGCGGTGCCGGTGCGGCTGGTGGCGCTGCTCGAGCGAGTGGCGTTGGCGCCCGCGGTCACCGTGGGGAACAGGCCGGCGCGGGCGAGCGCCACGGCCGCGCGGGCGCCGCGGAACTGCGCCTCCGCCTGGGCGAGGCTCTGGTTGGAGACCGAGACCTGATCCTCGAGCACGTTGAGCGCCGGATCGCCGTACAGCTCCCACCATTTGCCGCGCAGCGCGGCGTCGCTCGGCTGCGCCCGCTTCCAGCCGTCCGGCGGCGGCTCCTTGAAGCCCCCCGGCGTCTCGACGGAAGGCTTTTTATAGTTCGGCCCCACGGCGGTGCAGGCCGCGGCGAGAAGTCCGAAAATCAACAGACCGGAAATGCGTGCGTTCGTTCGGCTCTCATTCATAACGTTCAGGCCTCCGAGCCCGCGGGCACGGAGCGGCGGCGCGGCTGGCGGCGCCGCTCCCACCAGAGGCGGAAACGATCGAGGTAGAGGTAGACCACCGGAGTGGTGTAGAGGGTGAGGAGCTGGCTGAACAGCAGGCCGCCGACGATCGCGATGCCGAGCGGCCGGCGGAGCTCGGAGCCGGTGCCGAGGCCGATGGCGAGCGGCAGGCCGCCGAGCATCGCCGCCATGGTGGTCATGGTGATCGGCCGGAAGCGCAGCAGGCACGCCTCGTAGATGGCGTCGGCCGGGCTCTTGCCCTCCTTGCGCTCGGCTTCGATGGCGAAGTCGATCATCAGGATGGCGTTCTTCTTGACGATGCCGATCAGCAGGATGATGCCGATCAGCGCGATCACCGACAGCTCGGTGTTGCAGATGATCAACGCCAGCAGCGCGCCGACGCCGGCCGACGGCAGGGTCGAAAGAATCGTGATCGGATGGATGGTGCTCTCGTAGAGCATGCCGAGCACGATGTAGACGGTGAACAGCGCCGCCAGGATCAGCAGCGACTCATTTTTCAACGAGTCCTGGAACGCCTGCGCCGTGCCGGCGAAGCTGCCGTGGATGCTCTCCGGCAGCCGGATCTCCGCCTCCGCCTGATCGACCGCCTTGACGGCGTCGCCGAGGGCCACGCCGGGCGGCAGGTTGAAGGAGAAGGTGATCGCCGGGAACTGTCCCTGGTGGTTGACGGTCAGCGGCGCGTTGGAGCTCTCGTAGTGGGTGAACGCCGCCAGCGGCACCAGCTTGCCCGCGGTGCTCGCGGTGCTCGTCGTGCTCGCCGCGGTCGCGGACAGCGCCGACGGCGCGCCGCCCGCCGCGCTCGCAGCCGTCGCGGTGCCGGACGTGCCCGAGGTGCCGGAGCTACTACTGTCGCTCGTCGCGATGTTCGCCTGCGGCGCGGACGAGGTGGCCGCCGAGATGCCCAGGGAGGTGTTGGAGGCGGCGCTGGCCGCCGCGTCCGAAGCGTTGGTGGGACTGGTGCTACCCACCGGCACGTAGATGTATTTCAGCCCGTCGGGGTTCTGCCAGAACTGCGGCTCGACCTCCATCACCACGTGATACTGGTTGAGCTGCTCATACATGGTGGAGACCTGGCGCTGGCCGAAGGCGTCGTAGAGGATGTTGTCGATCGCCTGCGGCGTGATCCCCATCCGCGCGGCGGTGGTGCGATCGATCACCAGCGTGCTTTGCAACCCTTTGTTCTGCTGGTCGGAGTTGACGTCGACCAGCTGTTTGAGGGTGCGCAGCTTCGCCTGCACCTTGGGGGCCCATTGCAGGAGCTCGTCGGTGTTGTCCCCCTGCAATGTGTACTGATACTGCGCGTTGCCCTGGCGCCCGCCCACCCGCAGGTCCTGCACCGCTTGCAGGAAGAGCGTGGCGCCCGGCTCGTGGGAGAGCTGCGGGCGCAGGCGGTTGATCACCTGGTCCGCGGTGTCCTTGCGCTTGGTCTTGAGCGCTACGAACATGCGCGCCGAGTTGTTGCCGCCGGTGAAGCTGGTGACGCTGTCGACCCCTGGATCGCGCTGGACGATCGCCACCAGCCGCTGGTGCCGCTTCTCCATCGCCTGGTAGGAGCTCGACTGGTCGGCGACGATCGAGCCGTTGAGCCGGCCGGTGTCCTGCTGCGGGAAGAACCCCTTCGGTATGATGATGTACAGGTAGACGCTGGCCCCCATGGTCGCCAGGGTGATCAGCAGCACCAGGAACTGGTGGCGGAGCACCCACGCCAGCGACCGCTCGTATTTGTGGAGGATCCAGTCGAAGGCCCGCTCGCTCGCCTGATAGAGCCGGCCGTGCCGCTGGTCCTCGTGGGCGCGCAGGAGCTGGGCGCACATCATCGGCGTGGCGGTGAGCGAGACCACCATCGAGACGGCGATGGCGACCGAGAGGACGATGGCGAACTCGCGGAACAGGCGGCCGACGATGCCGCCCATCAGCAGGATGGGGATGAACACCGCGATCAGCGAGATGCTGATCGTCAGCACGGTGAAGCCGATCTCGCTGGCGCCGCGCAGCGCCGCGTCGACCGGCTTCATCCCCTGCTCCAGGTAGCGGGTGATGTTCTCGACCACCACGATGGCGTCGTCGACCACGAAGCCGGTGGCGACGGTGAGCGCCATCAGCGACAGGTTGTCGATGCTGAAGCCGAGCAGGTACATGATGCCGAAGGTGCCGATCAGCGACACCGGCACGGCGACGCTGGGGATGAACGTCGAGCGCACGTCGCGCAGGAAGACGAAGACGACGAGGATCACCAGCAGGATCGAGATCACCAGCGTCAGCTCGACGTCGTGCACCGAGGAGCGGATGGTGGTGGTGGAGTCCATCGCCACCTGCATGTCGATCGCCGGCGAGATCGAGGCGTGGAGCTGCGGCAGCACGGCGCGGATGCGGTCGACGGTGGCGATGACGTTCGCCCCCGGCTGGCGGAAGATGATCAGCAGGATCGCCGGCTTGCCGTTCGACAGGCCGCCGGCGCGGACGTTCTCGACCGAGTCCTCGACCGTGGCCACGTCGGAGAGGCGGACGCCGGCGCCGTTGTGGTACTTGAGCACCAGCGGCCGGTACTCCGCCGCCTTGTGCAGCTGGTCGGTGGTGCTCAGCGTCCACAGGCGGTCGACGCTGCCGATCTCCCCCTTCGGCCGGTTGGCGTTGGCGTTGGCGAGCGTGGTGCGGACGTCCTCCAGGCTCAAGCCGTAGCCGTTGAGCAGGGTCGGATTGACCTCCACCCGCACCGCCGGCAGCGCGCCGCCGCCGACCGTGATCTCCCCCACCCCCTCGATCTGCGAGATCTTCTGTTGCAGCACGGACGAGGCGACGTCGTAGATCTTCGGCTTCTGGACCAGGTCGGAGGTCAGGGCGATCAGCATGATCGGCGCGTCGGAGGGGTTCGACTTGCGGAAGCTCGGGTTGCTCGGCAGGTTCGCCGGCAGCTGGCCGCGGGCGGCGTTGATCGCCGCCTGCACGTCGCGCGAGGCGGCGTCGATGTTGCGGTTGAGATCGAACTGCAGCGTGATGCTGGTCGAGCCGAGCGAGCTCTGGGAGGTCATCTCGGTGATCCCCGCAATGCGGCCGAACTGCCGCTCGAGCGGCGTCGCGACCGACGAGGCCATGGTGTCGGGGCTGGCGCCCGGCAGGCTGGCCTGCACGTGCAGGGTGGGGAACTCCACCTGCGGCAGCGGCGAGACCGGCAGCAGGCGGAAGGCGAGGCCGCCGGCCAGCGCGATCGCCACCACCAGCAGCGTGGTGGCGATCGGCCGCCGGATGAACGGCGCCGAGATGCCGTTCATTTTGCCTTCCTTCTGGCCCTCGTCCTGACGTTCCTCGTCGTACCGCGGGCTCTCCCGCTCGTCGGCGCTCATGCGTTGGCCTCCCCGGGGCGCAGGCCCGCTTTGGCGTGCTTGCGGTCACGCCGCCGCTCCGTCCACCGCGCCGTCCGCCGCGCCATGCGGTCGAAGGCGAGGTAGACGACCGGCGTGGTGTAGAGGGTGAGGAGCTGGCTGAAGATCAGGCCGCCGATGATGGCGATGCCGAGCGGCCGCCGCAGCTCGGCGCCGATCCCCTGCCCGAGCGCCAGCGGCACGGCGCCGAGCAGCGCCGCCATGGTGGTCATGATGATCGGCCGGAAGCGCAGCAGGGCGGCCTGATAGATCGCGTCGTGCGGCGCCTTCCCCTCCTTGCGCTCGGCGTCGAGCGCGAAGTCGATCATCATGATCGCGTTCTTCTCGACGATGCCGATCAGCAGGATGATGCCGATCAGCGCGATGATGCTGAACTCGCTGCCGCAGATCAGCAGCGCCAGCAGGGCGCCGACGCCGGCCGACGGCAGGGTCGAGAGGATGGTCAGCGGGTGGATGTAGCTCTCGTAGAGCACGCCGAGCAGGATGTAGACGGTGATCACCGCCGCCAGGATCAGCAGCGGCGTGTTGCTCAGCGAGCCCTGGAACGACGACGCGGTGCCCTGGAAGCTGGCCTGGATGCTGTCCGGCATGCGGAGGTCGGCCTTGGCCTTGTCGACCGCCTTCACCGCCGCGCCCAGCGAGGCGCCGGGGGCGAGGTTGAAGGAGACGGTGACCACCGGGAACTGCCCCTGGTGGTTGACCGCCAGCGGCGTGCTCGACTCTTCCACCCGCGTGAAGGAGGCGAGCGGCACCGAGCCGCCGTCGGCCGAGCGCAGGAAGATGTCGCCGAGGTTCTGCGGCGTCTGGTGGAAGCTCGGGCTGGTCTCCAGCACCACGCGGTACTGGTTGAGCTGGGTGAACATGGTGGAGATCTGGCGCTGGCCGAAGGCGTCGTAGAGGGTGTCGTCGAGCATCTGCGGCGTGATGCCGAGCCGCGACGCCGTGGTGCGGTCGAAGACGAGATGGGCCTGCAAGCCGTCGTTCAGCTGATCGCTGCCGACGTCGGCGAGCTCGGGGAGCTGGCGCAGCTTGGAGACGAAGCGCGGCACCCAGGAGGCGAGCTCGGCGGGATCGGCGTCCTCGAGGCTGTACTGGAACTCCGCCCGGCTCACCCGGTCCTCCACCGAGAGGTCCTGCACCGGCTGCATGTAGAGCGTGATGCCGGTGACCTTCGCCAGCTTCGGGCCCAGGCGGCGGATGACCTCGGTGGCGCTGTCGCCACGGTCCTCCAGCGGCTTGAGATTGATCTGCACGCGCCCGGTGTTCACCGTGGTGTTGGTGCCGTCGACGCCGATGAACGAGGAGATGCTGGCCACCGCCGGATCGGCGAGGATCACCTTCGACAGATCCTGCTGGCGCTGGGTCATCGACCGGAAGGAGACGTCCTGCGCGGCCTCCGAGATGCCGAGGATGATGCCGGTGTCCTGGATCGGGAAGAACCCCTTGGGGATGATCAGGAAGAGCAGCAGGGTGGCGACCAGCGTGCCGACGGCGACCATCAGCGTCAGCGGCTGGTGGTCGAGCACCCAGACGAGCGTGCGGTCGTAAAAGTGGAGGATGCCGTCGAACACCCGTTCCGAGGCGCGGTAGAAGCGACCCTGCTGGGATTCGTCCTTGTGGCGCAGGAGCTTGGCGGCCATCATCGGCGTCAGCGTCAGCGAGACGACGGCGGAGATCAGGATCGTCACGCTGAGGGTGACCGCGAACTCGCGGAACAGGCGGCCGACGACGTCGCCCATGAACAGCAGCGGGATCAGCACGGCGATCAGCGACACGGTCAGCGAGAGGATGGTGAAGCCGATCTGCTCCGCCCCCTTGAGCGCCGCCTGCAAGGGTTTCTCCCCCTCCTCGATGTAGCGCGAGATGTTCTCGATCATCACGATCGCGTCGTCGACCACGAATCCCGTCGAGATGGTGAGCGCCATCAGCGTCAGGTTGTTGAGGCTGTAGCCGAGCAGGTACATGACGCCGAAGGTGCCGATCAGGGTCAGCGGCACCGCCACGCTGGGGATGACGGTGGCGGCGAGCGTGCGCAGGAAGAGGAAGATCACCATCACCACCAGGGCGATGGTCAGGATCAGCTCGAACTCGACGTCGTGCACCGAGGCGCGGATGGTGGTGGTGCGGTCGGTGAGCACGGTGACGTCGACCGCCGTCGGCAGCGAGGCGCGCAGCTGCGGCAGCAGCGCCGTGACGCGGTCGACGACGCTGATGATGTTCGCTCCCGGCTGGCGCTGGATGTTGACGATCACCGCCGGCGTCGCGTTCATCCACGCCGCCTGCTTCACGTTCTCGGCGGAATCGATCACGCTGGCGACGTCGGAGAGGACGACCGGCGCGCCGTTGCGGTAGGCGATCACCAGCGGCTTGTACTGATCGCTCGACAGCAGCTGGTCGTTGGCGCCGATGGTGTAGGACTGGCGGGGGCCGTCGAAGCTCCCCTTGGCCTGGTTGACGTTGGCGGCCGATACGGCGGTGCGCACGTCCTCCAGCGTCAGCCCGTAGGACGACAGGGCGGTGGGATTGGCCTGGATGCGCACGGCGGGCTTCTGGCCGCCGCTGATCTGCACCAGGCCGACGCCGGGGAGCTGCGACACCTTCTGCGCCAGGCGGGTGTCGGCGAGGTCCTCCACCTTCGACAGCGGCAGCGTCTTCGAGGTCAGGGCGAGGGTGAGCACCGGCGCATCCGCCGGGTTGGTCTTGCTGTAGACCGGCGGGTTCGGCAGGTCGCGCGGCAGGAAGGTGCCGCCGGCGTTGATCGCCGCCTGCACCTGCTGCTCGGCGACGTCGATGTCGAGGTCGAGGGTGAACTGCAGGGTGATGACCGACGCCCCCTCGGAGCTGATCGAGGTCATCTGGTTCAGCCCCGGCACCTGGCCGAACTGGCGCTCCAGCGGCGCGGTGACGGCCGAGGCCATCACGTCCGGGCTGGCGCCGGGATAGAAGGTGGTCACCTGGATGGTCGGGTAGTCGACCTCCGGCAGCGCCGAGACGGGGAGCTGGCGGAACGCCACGATGCCGGCGAGCAGCACCCCTACCATCAGCAGCGAGGTGGCGATCGGCCGCAGGATGAACGGCCTCGACGGGCTCATGACGACGCCTGCGCCTTCCGGTGGCCTTTGCCGCCTCCCTTGCCGCCGGCCGCCTGCGCACCCTGGCCGCCGGCCGCCCCCTTGGCGCCGCCCTTGCTGGCCGCCGAGGTGTCGACCTTCATGCCGGGCCGCAGCTTGTCGACGCCGTCGATCACCACCCGGTCGCCGGCCGCGAGGCCGCTCTGGATCACCGTGTCGTCGCCCTCGGTCAGGCCGGCCACGACGGTGCGCGACTCGACCGTCTGGTCGGGCTTGATGGCATAGACGAAGGTCGAGGACGGGCTGCGCTGGATCGCCGCCACGGGGACGGTGACCGCCCCCTTGAGGACGTTGACGAGCAGACGGGCGTTGACGAACTGGGAGGGGAAGAGCGCGTCGTCCTGGTTGGGGAAGATCGCCTTCAGGCGGACGGTGCCGGTGGTGGGATCGATCTGGTTGTCGACCGCCAGCAGCCGCCCGCCGGCGAGCTTGTGCTTGAGGTCGCGGTCGTAGGCGTCGACGCCGAGCGGAGTGCCGGCGTGCACCTGCGGCAGCACCTGCGGGATCTGGTCGGCGGGGAGGGTGAAGATGACGTCGATCGGCTGCAGCTGGGTGATCACCACCACGCCGTTGGCGTCGCTGGCGTGCACGATGTTGCCGACGTCGACCTGCCGCAGGCCCACCCGGCCGCCGGCCGGCGCGGTGATGCGGGCGTAGGTGAGGTTCAGCTTGGCGCTCTCGATCTGCGCCTGGTCGCTCTGGATCGTGGCCTGGTCCTGCTGCACGGTCGCCACCTGGGTGTCGAGCTGCTGCTTGGCGATCGAGTCCTGGGCGTAGAGGGTCTGATAGCGCTGGAGGTCGACCTGGGCGTTGTGGAGCGCCGCCTCGTCCTTCGACTTCTGCCCCTCCGCCTGCATCAGCTGCACCTGGAACGGCCGCGGATCGAGCTCGGCCAGCACTTGGCCCGCCTGCACCAGCTGCCCCTCGGTGAAGTTGATCTTCAGGAGCTGGCCGTCGACCCGGCTCTTGACGGTGACCGTGTTGAGCGGCGTCACCGAGCCCAGGCCGTTGAGGTAGACGCCGACGTCCTTGGCGACCGCCGTGGCGGCGAGCACCGGCACGGGCGCGCCCTGGCCTTTGCCCTTGCCCCCCTTGGCGTCGGTGCCGTCGGCACCCGCCGCTCCCCCCTTCTTGTGATGGAAGTGGAAGAACAGGAAGGCCGCGATGATCAGCACGCTGGCGATCAGCAGCCAGGGGCGCCAGCGGTGCGGCTCGCCGGTCTCCGGCCGGTCCGGCGGCGGCGGGGCCGATTCGCGCTTCGGCGTCTCGCGCGGAGCCGGCCGGGTCTCGCGCGCCTGGGTGTCCTCTTTGGAGGAAGGTCTCGAAGCCGGCGGGGCCTCGCTTACGTCAGCTGGAGGATCGGAGATCATCGGAAGGACCTCTGGAAAAAAATAGAAACGGGTTGTTCTCTTCTACGCTCGCCGCAGCCCTGCCACCCCTCAGGCGGAAAATCCCGGCTGAGGGAAATTCTATGCAAGAGAACTGCCCGAAGTCGTTAAGAAGACGTAAAGCCCGGCCGGACCCGCCGCTCACCCTAGATATTGTGGCTTCTTCACCGTCGTATCGAAGTGATGGCTGGTCTTGTAAAGCTCGAATTGACCGTTCTGAGCGACATTCCGCGTCTTCGCCAGCAGCGCCGAGACCGCCGCGCCGTTCAGCGCCTGGAAGCTCTTCGCCGCGTTTACCGCCTGATCGAGGATGGGGAGCGAGTCGATCCCCGTGATCACGACGCTGACCGGCAGGTTCATCGCGTAGTGCAGGCACTCGACCGCCGTCACCGCCTTGCTGTTGAGGATGATCTGGTCGCCCATCGACTTCATCCCCAGCACGCCGATCCCCTGTTGGATCGCCACCGGCAGGACCTCGGTCTCGAAGCTCTTGAAATGCGCGTCCATCACGTTGAGCGGCATCTGCACGGTGTCGAAGTGGAACTGATGGGCTTGAGCGGTCGCGATCATGTGCAGGTGGATCTTGGGGTCCTTGTGGCCGGTGAAGCCGATGTAGCGGACCTTCCCCGCCTTTTTGGCCGCCAGCACCGCCTCCAGCGCTCCGCCGGGCGCGAAGATGCGGTCGGGGTCGTCCATCCGGATGACCTCGTGGAACTGCAGGAGGTCGAGGTGGTCGGTCTGGAGGCGCTTGAGCGACTCGTCGAGCTGCCTGGCGGCGGCCTCCTTGGTGCGGCCGTCGATCTTGGTCATCAGGAAGGCCTTCTGGCGGTAGCCGTCCCTGAGCGCTTTGCCCATCCGCTCCTCACTCTTGCCGTCGTTGTAGTCCCAGGAGTTGTCGAGGAAGCTGATGCCGCGGTCGAGCGCGGCGCGGATGATCTGGATGCTCTCCTTCTCGTCCTTCTGCTGGCCGATGTGCGAGCCGCCGACGCCGACCAGCGAGACCTTCTCGCCCGTGCGTCCCAGGGTGCGATAGGGAATGCCCTGCCTCACCTCGTCGGCCCAGGCGAAGCCGCCGGTGCCGGCGGCGACCACCGCCGCGGCCGCGGCGGCGGAGAGCTCCAGGAAGTGCCGTCGGGTGACGTGATGGTTGCTCTTGTCCGTGCTGTTCATGCCTCACCTCCAGAGGGCGATCGAAGCAAGAGCCGAGCCAGAACGGCCATTTTGACCCGAGCCGCGGAAGCTGCTGTACTGACCCGCATGGTGACCCGCATGATGGTCCGCGCGCTCTTCCCCCTCGCCTTCGTTCTCGCCTTCCTCTCCGCTCCCATGGCTCGGGCGGCCGACACCGCCCTCCTCGACGCGCCGCTCGACCGTGCCGCTTTGGCCGCCCAGGTGCGCGCCGAAGCGCTCGCTTCCTGGCAGGCCTACGAGCGCTACGCCTGGGGGCACGACGAGCTCCGCCCCTTGAGCAAGACGCCGCGCGACTGGTACGGCGAATCGCTGCTGATGACGCCGGTCGACTCGCTCGACACCCTGCTCCTCCTCGGGCTCGACGCGGAGGCGGCGAAGGCGAAGGCGCTGATCGTCGACAAGCTCTCCTTCGACCGCGACATCACGGTCAAGAACTTCGAGGTCACCATCCGCCTCCTCGGCGGCCTGCTCTCCGGCTATCAGATGACCGGCGACCCTCGCCTGCTCCATCTCGCCGACGACCTCGGGCACCGCCTGCTGCCGGTCTTCGACTCCCCCACCGGCATGCCCTACATGTTCGTCAACCTGAAGACGGGCAAAACCTCGGGCGCGCGCTCGAACCCCGCCGAGATCGGCACGCTGCTGCTCGAATTCGGCACCCTCGCCAGGCTCACCGGCCAGCCGGTGTTCTACGACAAGGCCAAGAACGCCGTCGTGCAGCTTTTCAAACGGCGCTCCAAGCTCGGCCTGGTCGGCGAGGAGATCGACGTCGAGACGGGACAATGGACCAGCCCGGCCAGCCACGTGGGCGGCGGCATCGACTCCTACTACGAATACCTGCTGAAGGCGTCCATCCTGTTCGGCGACCAGGACTGCGCCAGGATGTGGAAGGAGAGCCTCCGCGCGCTCAACCGCCGCGTGATCGACGACGCCCCCACCGGCCTCTGGTACGGGCAGGTCGACATGGCCACCGGCCGGCGCACCGCCACCGAGTTCGGCGCCCTGCACGCCTTCCTGCCGGCCGTGCTGGCGCTCGGCGGCGACCTCGGCCACGCCAGGCGCCTCCAGGACTCGGCGTTCAAGATGTGGAACCTGGCGGGCATCGAGCCCGAGGTGATCGACTACCGGACGATGAAGATCACCGCCGCCGGCTACCCGCTGCGGCCGGAGATCATGGAATCGGCCTACTACCTCTACCACTTCACGAAGGATCCGCGCTATCTGGAGATGGGCCGGACCTTCTTCGCGGGGCTCCGCGAGCACTGCCGCACCGCGGAGGGCTACACCATCCTCAAGGACGTCACCACGAAGGAGAAGGGCGACCTGATGCCGAGCTACTTCCTGGCCGAGACCGTCAAGTATCTCTACCTGCTCTTCGCGCCCGAGACGGCGCTCGACCTCGACAAGGTCGTCTTCAACACCGAGGCGCACCCGCTGCGGCGGACCTGGTAGGGCCCCGCCGCTTTTGTAGGGGCGGCCCTATGTGGCCGCCCTGCTCGCGATAACACACCCCCGCCGCGATAACACACCCCCGCCGCGATAAGGCACCCCCGCCGCGATAAGGCACACCCGCCGCGATAATGCACCCCCGCCCAGGGCGGCCACATAGGGCCGCCCCTACAGGAGTTTTGACAGACATTTCTAATGGCTTTTGCTTTTGCTCTTGCCGAGCTCGCGCCAGCTCTCCTCGTTGACCTCGACGTCATATTTCTTCGCCGCGGTCTTGATCCGCTTCCAGGCTTCGTTGCGCTCCTCGTCGGTTACCCCTTCGACCTGATCGAAGCGGGCGATCGCGTTGCGCACGTGGCTCGCGTCCTCGAGCGGCTCCTTGCGCTGCTTGGGAAAGGCGAAATGCCGGGTGGAGATCTCGTTGCGGTCTTCAGTGTCCAGTTTGGCCATGGGATTCTCCTTCCTGAGCAAATCTCTTTTCAGAAACCATGCCAGGAAAGGGCATCCTTGGAAAAAGCGGGCAGGACCGGGGGGATACCGGCCCTGCACCGGAAGGAGGGCTTAGGGGCAGGCGCCGAAGGCTTCCACGTCGCGCAGCGAGGCCGGCGTGGAGCCCGCGGGATTGAGGTAGACGCGCGTGCGGCCGGTCTGGGTGTCGCGCACCTTGACGATGAAGTCGAGGTCGGTGACGGCCGCGAGCGAGAGCCAGTAGTGACCGTTGACGCTGCACCGGTCGAGCACGTTGAGCAGCAGCTGCGGCTCTTCCTGCGGCGAGGAGGTGAAGAGGCCCGAGCCCGCCGTCTCCGGCAGCTGGGCGCGCTTCGAATCCTTGTCGCCGCCGGCCGTCGACGGGCGCCACTGCACGGTGGCCTCGAACCGGCCGTTGCCGAGGCAGAGGGCGTTGGCGTCATCGCAGGGCGTGGTCAGGCCTTCAGTGGTGTCGACGAGCCGCAGCTTCCCGGGTACGGCGCCGGTGGTGACGCCACAGCCGGGGTTGTCGTCGTCGTGGATGGTGACGACGGCGGCGGCGGTGCCGAGCGCGGCGCCGGTGGCCTTGCTGAGACGGATCGAAAAGGTTTTATCCGGCTCGGGGACGCTGTCGTTCTTGATCGGGATCTGGATCGTCTTCGGGCTGGCGTCGCCGGCGGCCCAGCTCAGCACGCCGGCGCGCGTGGTGTAGTCCTTCACCGCCTTCGCCGTGCCGGGAGCGGTGGCGTACTTGACCGTCGCCTTGCCGGTGCTGACGCCGGTTCGCGTCACCGTCACCGTCAGCGCCCCGGCGCCCTCGGTCACCGAGTAGGTGGAGGCGCTGAGGCCGACCGTCGCCGGGCCCGTATCGCCGCCACCGCCGCCACCATCGCCACCGGTGGTCGTACTGTTGACGATGATCGTGCCGCGCATGCCGCCGGTGAGGCTGCCGTGGACCTGGCAATAGAAGCCGTAGGTGCCCGGCGTGGTGAAGGTGCGCTGAAAGGTGCCCGTGTTGGCCGCCGGGCCGCTGCTGAAGCTGCCGTCGTCGGCGTAGACGTTGTGCTGCATCGAGGCCGACCAGTTCCAGCAGACCGGCTGCCCCGCGTCGATGGTCACCGTCGCCGGCGTGAAGGTCTCGCCGCTGATCGTGATCGTGGCCGCGACGCCGACACAGTTGGCCGCCGTCCGGGGGTCGCCGCCGCTCGGACCGCCGCCGCCGTCGTACTGCGCCGAGGCGGACGTGGCGAGCAGCAGCCCGAGCGCGAGCGCCATGAAATGAGTGCGATAGGACATGTCAGTCTCCTCCTGTGAAACGCCCACCGCCGCTCCCGGGAAAGCGGGAGCGGCCGTGACCTGTCCGTGAGTGCTGCCGCGATCTCTGATGGTTCAAAGGGGCGCCAGCGGTTGTCCGCGCCGGGCGGGACCGCTATGATCCGCGTCGCTGCCGGAGAGACGACGCATGCCCGAGCGACCCGATCCCTACGTCTCCCTGCGCAACCGGAACTTCCTCTGGTACGTCGCCAGCTTGGTGGCCTTGACGCTCGGCACGCAGATCCAGGCGACGGTGGTGGCCTGGCAGGTCTATGCCCTCACCCGGGATCCGCTCTCGCTCGGCTTCGTCGGGCTGGCCGAGGCGCTGCCATTCATCGGTGCCGCCCTCTACGCCGGCCACCTCGCCGACCGCCACGACCGCAAGCTCCTCTCCCTGCTCTCGATGGCCATCCAGACGGCCGCCGGGGCCGTGCTGCTCGCCTACACGCTCTGGCCGGAGCTGCTGGCCGGCGGCCGCGTCTGGCCGATCTACGCGGTGGTGTTCGTCAGCGGCATCGCCCGCAGCTTCCTGCAGCCGGCGCGCACCGCGCTCGGCGCCGAGATCGTGCCGCGGGAGACCTACGCCAACGCGGTCGCTTGGCGCTCGTCGCTCTGGCAGTTCGGCGCCGTCGTCGGACCGGCGCTGGGCGGCGTGCTCTACGGCTTCTCCGGCGCCCGCCTCTCCTATGTCACGGAGACGGCGCTCTGCGCGCTCGGCTTCGTCCTCTATCTGCTGATCGAATACCAGCATCAACCCCGCCCGGCGCGGCAGGGGACCACGGGCGAGAACCTCACGATCGGCATCCGCTTCCTGCTCACCCAGCCGGAGCTGCTCGGCGCGCAGCTCCTCGACCTTTTCTCGGTCCTCTTCGGCGGTGCGCCGGCCCTGCTGCCGATCTTCACCTCCGAGATCCTGCACGTCGGTCCCGAGGGGCTCGGCGTGCTGCGCGCCGCGCCCGCCGCCGGCGCCGTGCTGATGTCGGTCTTCCTGGCGCACAAGAGGCTGCGGCGCGCCGGGCGGACGCTCTATTTCTGCGTCGCCGGCTTCGGCCTCTGCTGGATCATCTTCGCGCTCTCGCGGTGGTTCTGGCTGTCGCTGGCGCTGCTGGCGATCAGCGGCATGCTGGACAACGTCAGCGTGGTCATCCGCTCGACCCTGCTGACCCTGCGCACGCCGGTGGATCTGCTGGGACGGGTCTCGGCGGTGAACCAGATCTTCATCGGCTCCTCGAACGAGATCGGCTCGTTCGAATCCGGCGTCGCGGCGAAGCTCCTGGGGACGGTGGCCTCGGTGATCTTCGGCGGCCTGATGACGCTCGGCGTGGTCGGCGTCACCGCCTGGAAGATTCCGGCGCTGGGGGAGCTCGACGAGCTCGATTGATCGCGAGCCCGCTCAGAAGAGGCCGGCGAGCGCCCCGACGTTGAGCACGAAGGCGACGGCCGCCAGGATCGCCAGCAGCAGCACGAACAGGCCCATCCGGCGAGAGCGGGCGAAACCGAAGAGGCCGAGCGCCGCGATCAGGCCGGCCGCGCCCACCAGGACGGCCCAGGCGACGCTGTCCCCCGTGCCGAGCAGGGTCCGCAGGGAGGCCTCCGACAGGTGATTCGAGCGGCTCATCGGCAGCCAGATCGCGTCGAGAGCGGTCGCGAAGACGAAAGCGATGGCGGCCACCGCCATGGCCCCGAAGGCCAGCGCGTGAACACGGTCCCGCCGCTCGTCCGAACGGAGCGCGATGACGCCGGTCACGGCGAACCCGCCGAAGATGCTGGCGACGGTGAGGAGCTGCTCGAGGACCTGCCGCTTGTACCCGAGGATATCCAGCAGAGTCTGTGAATCCATGATGGCCTCCGCGGGATGGGCGCGTCCTGGCCGGTGTCCCGCACCTTATGTGTGAAGCGCTATTTGAGAGCCAACGCCTCACACAGAACGGAGAGACTCAATGAAGAAGCGGAAGATCCAGAAGCTGACCATCGCCCGGGAAACCCTGCGCCGCCTCGAGGAGAGCGGGCTGGAGACGGTCGCCGGCGGCGCCGGCAAGACCCTCGACTCCATCTGCCAGTGCCCGACCGACCTCTGCGTCAGCGCCGGCTTCACCGGCTGCGTGACCTGCAACTCCTAGTCGTCGCGACTGAGCGCGGCAACCCAGAGGGATTCCGCAGCGTCCAAACCGCGGAGACGCCCCACGGGGCGTCTCTACGATGTGTTTTGGCGAGGCGCTGTCCTAACCTGGGAAATAATCGGTCCCTCCCCAATGTAGAGACGCCCCGTGGGGCGTCTCCAACCTCTCGGTCTACTTGAACAGCGCCAGCGACTTCACGAACACCTGCCAGATCCCCCAGGCGGCCGGCAGGCCGACGAAGAGCCAGCTGAGGAGGAGCTTCACCGGCGCCTGCGGATCGGCTGGGGCGTCGCCGGGATTGGGGGGCATCCGCGTATCGGGCCGCGCATCAGGCATTGGAACCTCCCTTGTAGTAGAACTTCGGGTCGACCGGTTTGACCATCAGGTTGGCGATGAAACCAATCACCAGCAGGCCCGCCATGACGTACATGGTGACGCTGTACGCCTCGGCCTTCGGCACTCCCTGCGCGATCCGATACTCGCGGATGTAGTTGATCAGCACCGGCCCGAGGACGCCGGCGGTCGACCAGGCGGTCAGCAGCCGGCCATGGATCGCCCCCACCTGCATGGTGCCGAAGAGGTCGCGCAGGTAGGCGGGGATGGTGGCGAAGCCGCCGCCGTACATCGACAGGATGATCGCGTAGCCGAGCACGAAGAGGGCGATGCTCCCCATCGTGCCAGTGGTCGGAATGAACGCGTAGAGCAGGGCGCCGAGCGTGAAGAAGATGGCGTAGGTCGCCTTGCGCCCGATGGCGTCGGAGAGCGACGACCAGAAGAAGCGGCCGATCATGTTGGCGAGCGAGAGCAGCCCGACGAAGCCGGCCGCCGCCGCCACCGTGATCCGTGTCGGGAACATCTCCTGGCTCATCGCCGAAGCCTGGCTGAGCACCCCGATCCCCGCCGTGACGTTCATGCAGAGCACGATCCAGAGCAGCCAGAACTGCGGCGTCTTGAAGGCCGTGCCGACCTCGACCTGCGCGCTGGTCACCAGCGCCTGGGAGCCCGCCGGCTTGGGGACGAACCCGCGCGGCCGCCACCCCTCGGCGGGCACCCGCACGGTGATCACGCCGAACATCATGAAGCAGAAGTAGATCACCCCGAGGGCCACGAAGGTCTCGGCGACGCCCACCGAGGTCGCGGTCTTGAAATGGTCCATCAGCAGGACCGAGAGCGGCGAGGCGATCATGGCGCCGCCGCCGAAGCCCATGATGGCGAGGCCGGTGGCCATGCCGGGCCGGTCGGGGAACCAGCGGATCAGCGTCGACACCGGCGAGATGTAGCCGAGCCCGAGGCCGATTCCGCCGATGACTCCGTAGCCGAGGAGGAGCAGCCAGAACTGGTGCGCATAGACGCCCGCGGCGCCGACCAGGAAGCCGCTGCCGAAGCAGACCGCCGAGGCGAACATCGCCTTGCGCGGACCGACGCGGTCGAGCCAGCGTCCGAAGACGGCGGCCGACAGGCCGAGGAAGACGATGGCGAGGCTGAACACCCAGCCGAGCGTGCTCAGCTTCCAGTCGTCCGCCGCCGGCTTGGTGATGCCGAGGGCCTGACTGAGGGGCAGGTTGAAAACGCTGAATGCGTAGGCCTGCCCGATCGAGAGATGGATCGCCAGTGCGGCGGGGGGAACCAGCCAGCGGTTGAAGCCTGGCTTTGCGACGGTCCTGCTCCGGTCCAAGAACGAAAGAGCGGCCATGCGCGACCTCCACGGGGAAGGGACGTTTGACGGATGCGTAAAGATAGCATGACGCGTCAAGCGTCGTCACCGGTGAGGTTGCCGGTGGCCGCGAGCTTCCTTCAGCGCCGGCATCCCGGGAGCCTCAGAGGGTGCCTCGAGAGGGGGTCTCTCAATGTAGAGACGCCCCGTGGGGCGTCTCCGGGGCGGCCTCTCGGTTGTGCGATCTCCTGATTTCCCGTCGGGCGCACTCCTTGGTGGGCCGCCCTCTCCGCCTCGGAGACGCCCCACGGGGCGTCTCTACATTGGAGGGCACGAGTGGCCACCTTCCAAACACCGCCTCAGACCAGCTTGTCGATCGTGATCGGCAGATCCCGCACCCGCTTGCCGGTGGCGTGGTAGACGGCGTTGGCGACCGCCGCGGCGACGCCGGTGATGCCGATCTCGCCGACGCCGCGGCAGCCGAGCGTGTTGATGATCGGATCGGGATGATTGAGCAGCTCGATCTCGATCGGACCGACGTCGGCATTGACGGGGACCAGATAATCCGCGAAGTTGGAGGTGAGCGGCAGGCCGGTGCGACGGTCGTAGACGGTCTCCTCCATCAGCGCCATGCCGAGGCCCATCGTCACCCCGCCCATCACCTGGCTGCGGCTCAGCTTCACGTTCAGCACCCGGCCGACGTCGATCACCGACGTCCAGCGGCTGATCTGCACGCGCGGCAACAGCGGATCGATCTTCACCTCGCAGAACTGCGCGCCCCAGGAATGGATCGAATATTTCTTCGTCTTCTCGTCCTCGGGCTTGACCTGCACCTCCGCCTCGATCGCCGGCATGTGCGAGCGCCTGATCAGCTCGGCGAAGGCGATGCCGCGCGACGGATCGGCCGCCACCACCAGGCGCCCGCCGGACATCGCCAGCTGATCGGCCGACATCCCGGCGAGCGGCGATTCGGGGTCGGACGTCGCGATCGCCGCCAGCTTGATCTTGATCGCGCCGCCCACCTGATAGACCGCCTCGCTGACGCTCGCCGCGCTGTTCGAACCGCCGGAGCCGGGCGCGGCGGGAAAATCGGAATCGCCGAGCTCGAAGGTGACCTGCTCCACCGGCAGCCCGAGGGCATCGGCGGCCACCTGCGTGAACACCGTGTAGGAACCGGTGCCGAGATCCTGCGTGCAGGCCTGCACCAGCGCCCGGCCGTCCGGCGTGAGGCGCGCCTTCGCCGACGCCGGCCGGCGGTTGCCGGGATAGAGCGCCGTCGCCATCCCCCAGCCGACCAGCAGATCGCCGTCCTTCATCGAGCCCGGCCTGGGATCGCGCTTCTTCCAGCCGAACATCTCCGCGCCACGCTCGTAGCACTCCTTGAGGTGTTTGCTCGACCAGGGCTTTTTCTCCCCCTCGTCCATCTCCGCGTAGTTGCGCAGCCGCAGCTCGAGAGGATCGATCCCCACTGCGTAGGAAAGCTCGTCCATCGCCGATTCGATCGCGAAGCTCCCCGGGCAGTCGCCGGGAGCGCGCATCGGCGACGGCGGCCCGACGTTGATCTTCACCAGCCGGTGCGGAATGGCGACATTCTCGCAGGAATAGATCATCTTGCTGGTGGTCAGCCCGCAAGGCTCCACGAACTCGGTGGTCGTCGATGTCGGCTGCAGCGTCTCGTGGCGGATGGCCGTCAGCTTGCCGTCCTTGTTGGCGGCGAGCGTCATGGTCTGGCGGGTCGGCGGGCGGTGGCCGCAGGAGGTGAACATCTGCTGCCGCGTCAGGTTGAGCTGCACCGGCCGGCCGATCACCTTCGCCGCCATCGCCGCGATCATCGTGTGCGGCCATTGGAAGCCTTTACAACCGAAACCGCCGCCGGTGTAGGGGCAGAGCACGTGGACGTCTTCTTTCGGAATGCCGAAGACCTGCGCCAGGATCCCCCGCGTCCCCATCACCGCCTGCGTGGCGTCGGAGACCATCAGCTTGTCGCCCTTCCATACCGCGACCGTCGCCGAGGGCTCCATCGGATTCTGGCCCAGCACCGGCGTCGTGTAGGTCTGCTCGATCTTCACCACGCCCGGCGCCGCGAGCGCGGCCGCGACGTCGCCGCGCTCGTGCTGGAGCGGCTTGCCGAAGGATCCCTTCGGGAAGTAGGCCTCGGCCTCGCCCTCCTCAGCCGTCAGCAGCGGCTTCTCTTCCTGGTAGCGCACCTTGACCAGCGAGGCCGCGTGGCGCGCGTGGTCGAGCGTATCCGCCACCACCAGGGCGACGTGCTGGCCGGCGTAATGGATCACGTTG
>DATBAW010000305.1:0-18251 GCA_036271335.1 Thermoanaerobaculia bacterium | reverse complement strand
CGACTGTTTGCCGCCGCGCGACAGCTGCCAGTCGGCGTCCCACCAGTCGTAGTCGAGATCCCAGACCACCGAGGCGCGCTGCGGCGGCGTCTCGGCCCAGAAGGCGAACGGATCGGCCTTGTCGGCGCGGTAGCCGCGGTGACGGGAGATGACGTGATACTTGTATCGCACCCCCGGCGCGAGGCCGGGCACGAAGGCCTCCCAGATACCGGACCGCTGGCGCGGCGCCATCGGGTTCGCCCGCTTGTCCCAATCGTTGAAATCGCCGATCACCGTCACCATCTCCGCTTCCGGCGCCCAGACGGCGAACCAAGTGCCCTCGCGGCCACCGTCCTCGCCGGGGTGGGCGCCCAATTTCTCGTGGAGACGGAAATGGGTGCCTTCGTTGAAAAGGTAGAGGTCTTGATCGGTGATCGGACTCGGCATGGGGTTCGTTCCCTCGCTCCCAAATCTGTTTTTAGCCCCGCAGGGGCGACGTTTGAATAGCCTGGGGTTTCAACCCCAGGCGGGTGGTGGCGGCGCGAACGTTCTCAAGGCGGTCCGCCTTCCGCCTGGGACGTCAACACAGGCGGGCGGTGGCGACGCGAACGTTCCCGAGGCGGTCCGCCTTCCGCCTGGGACGTCAACCCAGGCGGGTGGCGGCAACGCGAATTTTCATCACCGGTCCGCCCTCCGCCTGGGGTTGAAACCCCAGGCTATTCAAACGTCGCCCTTTCAGGGCTCAAAAAATCAGCTTCGCTGCTTGCGCAGCTCGTTCACTTTTTTCAACGGCCCGACCACGTCGGCCCGCGTCGAGAATTCCTCTAGCGAATATTTTGCCTTCCGCTGCCAGTTCGGCCGCTCGGTGTGGGTGCCCGGCACGTTCTGCGGCTCGGTCTCGTGCCAGAGATCCTCCAGGTTCACGATCACCATGCGGGCGGGGCTCTCCGCCAGCGCGCCCAGCAGCCCGCCGAGGAGGGCGTCGTCGGTCTTCGCGCCGCGCCCCTGCTCCTCCGGCGGCAGCGACTCGTCCAGCCCCGAGCGGATCGCGCCGCGCCGCGCCCTTTCGGCCTGCGCCTGCTCCGGTGTGAAGAAGCCGAGGCTTTGCAGATCCTCGACGTCCCGCGACTCCAGATAGCCCTGGAAGGTCGGCATGTCGTGCGTGTTGAGGCTGGCGACGCTCTTCGCCGGCGGCTCGCGCATCGCCTTCCCCGGCTGCATCTCGTATTGCACCACGTACATGCCGTGCAGGTCCTCGCGCTCCATCGCCTCGTAGACCTCCGGCGGCACCGTGCCCAGGTTCTCGCCGACCACGATCGCGCGGGCACGGTGGCTCTCCACGGAGAGCACGGCGTAGAGCTCCTCGGCCGGATAGCTGACGTAGACGCCGCCCGAGGCGTCCATGCCGCGCGGAATCCAGAACAGCCGGTGGAGCTGCATGACGTGATCGAGCCGCAGGATTCCCGAGTGCTCCAGGTGGTGGCGCAGGCTCTGGATCAGATACTCGTAGCCGCGCTCGCGCAGACGGTCGGGCTGGAGCGGCGGAAAGCCCCAGTTCTGCCCCTTGGTGAAGAAGGCGTCGGGCGGCGCTCCCGCCGAGGCCTCGCGGGCGAAGATGTCGCGATGACACCAGACGTCGTAGGAGCTGCCGTGGACCCCCACCGGCAGGTCGAGATAAAGGCCGGGACCGCGCCGCCGCGCCTCGGCCGCCAGCGAGCGGATCTGCTGGTCGGCGGCCCACTGCGTCCAGAGGTAGTAGCGCCGGTCCTCCTCGTCGTAATCGGCGGGCGCCAGCTTCCCTTCGCGCAGACGCTCGGGCCAGGAGTGCCAGGAGTCGCCGCGGCGGTCGCCGACGGCGCGGAAGGCGGCGTAGTTCTCCAGGCCCGGCTTGCTGGCGACGAAGCGGTCGAAATCCGCCTGGCGGTCGCCGGGGCGCGTGAAGAAGCGCTGGACCAGATCCTCCATCACCCGCCGCTTGAGCGCCGCCAGCCGCGCGTAGTCGACCCGCGGCATGGCGCGTAGCGCCTCGACCTCGCGCAGGAACTCGGAGCTTTCGACCAGCCGCTTGGCGGCCGGGCAGTCCTCCATCTCCGGCAGCCGGCGGGGATCGACGTACAGCTCGTTCCAGAACAGCCGCGAGGCCGGCGCGTAGGGGCTAGGCTCGAACGGCTCGTCGAGGAAGGCGGCGAGCAGCGGCAGCGTCGCCACCACGCCGCCGCCCAGGCCGGCGGTCCACTCGGCGAGCGCCTCGAGGTCGGAGAAGTCGCCGGCGCCCCAGCTCCGCGCGGTGCGCAACGCATAGAGCGGCAGGAAGACGCCCCAGAGCGGCTTGCCGTCGCCTGAGAAGCAGCGGCCGGGAGCCGAGATCACCGTCGACTCCGCCACCCGTCCGCCGAGCTCGACGGTGAGCCGGTGATAGCCGAAGGGGAGCCGCTCGGGCAGCGCCAGGCGGCGGCCAGGATGCGGCGAGCCCGCGGTCGCCGGCGTCTCCGGCAGGCTCTCGAGGTCCACCACCTGCGCGCGCCGCTCGCCGTTCTCGAGGTCGAGGTGATAGGCCAGCGAGCCGCGCTCGGCTCCCGGCCGCAGCTCGATCGCCGGAGCGTGGCCGCTCCAGGCCACCAGGGCCGGCTCGATCAGACGGTGGGCGAGCTCTTCCTGCCGCTCTCGCAGCGCCTCGGACACGTCCGCCAGGCTCTCGACGGGCGCGTGCAGCGCGCGCAGCGCGGCGAGCAGGGAGTCGGGCGACGCCTCGACGTGCCCTCCCAGAGCGTCCCGAAAGGAGGTATGGACCCCGTAGGAACGGGCCAGCGACATCAACTCTTCGCGTTCGTTCGCCAAAATCGTTTCACCCCTCGCCCGTGAGGATCTGACGGATGCCGCTCAGCGGGATCCGCAGCCAGCCGGGCCGGTTGTCGAGCTCGTAGCTCAGCTCCTGGAGAGCCTTCTCCAGGAGGAAGGCGTCGAGCAGAATCTCGCGCTCGGCGCGCGACGGCGGCAGGAAGCCCGCCCCCTGTGCCCGCTGGAGATAGGTCTGGAGGAACGCCGCGGCGATCCACCGCTCCCAGTACAGCGCCCAGCTCTCCAGCGCCGGCAGCGATTCCGGCGCGGTCACGCCGGCCTCCTCCTCCTCGAACAGCTTGCCATACGCCGCGTACTGGAACGAGCGGAGCATGGCGGCGACGTCCCGCAGGGGAGAGCGCTTCAGGCGCCGCTCGGAGAGTGACCGCGACAGCTCGCCCTCGAAGTTGAGGATCGCGAAGTCGCGCCCCGTGAACAAGACCTGCCCGAGATGATAGTCCCCGTGCGTGCGGATGCGCTCGGCGGCGAGCTTCCCCACCGTCAGCCGGCGGAAGCGTTCCAGGATGCGATCCTCGGCGGCCAGCAGCCATTCCGCCTCTCCTCTCACCACCTCGGGCAGCCCGGCCAGGCGCTGCCGCAGGAGCCGCAGGCTCTTCTTCGTGAGCGAGCGCATGGAATCATACAGCGACCGTTGGTAGAGCTCCGAGAAGCGCTCGGGCTCGAAGTCCTTCCCCACTCCCGAGGCGAGCGCGATGTGCAGCTCCGCCGTGCGCTCGGCGAGCAGGCGCACCGTCGGCGCGTAGGTGCCGATACGCTCGAAATCGTCGGCGCTCATCTCGCGCTCCGCCAGATCGATCAGCGGCTCGTCCGGCACGGTCGCGCCGGCCTGACGCCAATCCGCGAGGACCCGCTCGAAATAGCGGCCGAGCGCATCGAGGGTGTAGCTCCAGGCGTCCCCCTCGTTGGCGACGTACTCCCGCAGGACGCCGAGCGCCACCGGCTCGCTCCCCCGCCGCCGCAGCTCCAGCCAGCCGGCCACTCGCGGCGTGTGCTGGAAATCGGTGCGCTCGGTGAGGAACCTGCCGATCTCCAGGTCGGGATGGACCCCGGCCTCGAGCCTGCGGAAGAGTTTCAGGACCAGGCGATCGCCGTAGCGGACCGAGGCGCCGCCCGGCAGCGGCGACGGCTCCAGGTCTCCCTCTCCACGCAGCTCCGCGAAAAGGGGCGAGGTGAGCGCCATCAGCTCGCTGCGAGGGCCGAGAAAGCGGCCGTCGTGATCGAAGGCCGCCAGCAGCTCGCGCGCGAAGCCGGTCTCCACCGCTGGATCGAAGAGCGCGCCGGTCCCCTCCCGCGTGCCCGGTCCGAAGGCGAGCGGCAGTGCGTAGACCTCGGCCTCACCCTCGGTGGAATCCACGCCCAGCAGGGCGATCAGGGCGTCGCCGCCGACCGGGATCTCCTCGGTGATCTCGACCGAACGCGCCGTACGTCTGGGCGCGAGGGCTTCGAGCAGGGACGCCCCGAGGTCCCGCCGCGAGCTCTTCGGCGTCTGCCGCGCGCGGCCGAAGAGCGCCGGCTCCTGCACCAGCGAAAACCAGAGGAACGCGTGGGGCCCGAGCGTGAGACCGTAGCCGGACGCGCCGATCTTCGGGAACGCCGAGCGGCCGAACAGCTCGACGGGGGTCAGGCCGGCGAGCGCCGAAAGATCGAGCTCGAAGTGCTGCGAGAAACGCGACAGGTTGGCGGCGACCAGCAGCGTCTCCTCGTCGGTGCGGCGGAGGAAGGCGAGCACGCGGTGATTGTCGGGTTGCAGAAACTCGATCGTGCCGCGGCTGAACGCCGGGTGCTGTTTGCGCAGGTTGATCACCCGCCGCGTCCACCAGAGCAGCGAGGACGGATTCCCTTGCTGCGCCTCGACGTTGACCGCCTCGTAGTGGTACTCGGGATCGACGATCACCGGCAGATAGAGGCGCTGCGGATTGGCGCGCGAGAAGCCGGCGTTGCGGTCGGCGCTCCACTGCATGGGCGTGCGCACGCCGTTGCGGTCGCCGAGATAGAAGTTGTCCCCCATGCCGATCTCGTCGCCGTAATAGAGCACCGGCGTGCCGGGGAGCGAGAAGAGGAGCGCGTTGAGCAGCTCGGTCCGCCGGCGGTCGTTGCCGAGCAGCGGCGCCAGCCGCCGGCGGATGCCGACGTTGATCCGCTGGTCCTTGTCCGCGGCATAGACGCGGTACATGTAGTCGCGCTCCTCGTCGGTCACCATCTCCAGCGTCAATTCGTCGTGATTGCGCAGGAAGATCGCCCACTGCGCATTCTCCGGGATCGGCGGCGTCTGCTGCAGGATCTCGATGATCGGATAGCGGTCCTCCATCCGCACCGCCATGAACAGGCGGGGCATGACCGGAAAGTGGAACGACATGTGGCACTCGTCGCCGCCGGTCGCCGGATCGCCGAAATACGCGATCGAATCCTCCGGCCACTGGTTGGCCTCGGCGAGCAGCATGCGGTTGGCGAACTTCGCGTCGACGTGGGCGCGCAGCTTCTTGAGGAACTGGTGGGTCTCCGGCAGGTTCTCGTTGTTCGTCCCCTCGCGCTCGAAGAGGTAGGGGATGGCGTCGAGCCGCAGGCCGTCGACCCCCATCTCCATCCAGAAGTCGAGCGCCTTGAACAGCTCCTCCTGGACGCGTGGGTTGTCGAAGTTGAGGTCCGGCTGGTGCGAGAAGAAGCGGTGCCAGTAGAAGGCGTCGGCCACCGGGTCCTTGGTCCAGTTGGAGGTCTCGGTGTCGGTGAAGATGATGCGGGTGCCGGCGTACTTCGTGTCGGTGTCGCTCCAGACGTAGAAATCGCGCTCCGGCGATCCCTTGGGAGCCCGCCGCGCGCGCTGGAACCAGGGGTGCTGGTCCGACGTGTGGTTGATCACCAGCTCGGTGATCACCTTCAGCCCCCGCTTGTGCGCCTCGTCGAGGCAGACCTTGAAGTCCTCGAGGGTGCCGTAGGCGGGATGGACGCCGGTGTAGTCGGAGATGTCGTAGCCGTCGTCGCGCCAGGGCGAGGGGTAGAACGGCAGCAGCCAGATCGCCGTCACCCCGAGGTCGCGCAGGTAGTCGAGCTTCGCCGTCAGCCCCTGGAAGTCGCCCCGCCCATCGCCGTCCGAGTCGAAGAACGCCCGCACGTGGACCTCGTAGATGATGGCGTCCTTGTACCAGAGCGGATCGTCGGCCGCCCTCTGCTCTTTCGCTGCCAGATCGTCGATCTCAGTGCCCTCTCGCATGCTCGAATCCCCCGCTCGCCCTCGTGCAGGTTGCTTGCCAGGTTCCGGGGTCAGCCGAGCGTCTCGCGAATGCGACGCTCTAGCTCCGCCAGCTCGGGGCAGAGCTGGAGGAGGGCACCGTAGCCATTCAGAACGGCTCCCATCAACACGTCCCGGCCCCCACCCGGCGCCTTGGGGTTGCCGTGCGCGGCGAGAAAGGGATGAAATACGTTCTCCTTGACAGAGGCATCGCTTCGAACTTCCCGCCAGGGTCGGTCCAAGCGATCACGATGTCCGGCCAGGAGCCAAGCTTCCACCTCCTGCTCGGCGGCGCAGCAGAGTAGGTGAACTCCCTGCCGGCTCGCCTCCTCCTCCAACCCCCGAAACTCCGCGCTACGGTCTTTGCCGGCCGCATCGGGCATGAACAGCAGGGTATTCATGAAGCCATAATCTCTGAAAACTTGCTCGCGCAGAACGGCCTTCGCGTGCTCGTAGCCCCTTACGTGAGGATCAGTGAGGACGGTGATGAGCGCGTTCGGTTTACCACACCGCGAAAATATCTTAGATACCAGCGGCTTGAGAATATAACCGTTCTTTGTAGAGTCCTCCGGCACAACCAGCACCTTAAAACTCAAAGCGCTGCCTCCATCCAGCCCTGCATAAACAGATCACTAATAGAGCTCTTCCTAACGATCTCTATCAGATGGGGGATCTCGCTAAGCGGCTTGATGATCGACGCCCCGGTCTCCTCATCACGCTTGCAGAAAAAGGTGGTCTCATAGTCGCTTTCGTCGAGCCATGCGAGGACGGCGGGAGAATGTGTTGTGGCGAAGACCTGAGGACCATCCTCCGACGACTGGGACTTCAGCAACTCAACCAGGAGACGAAGCCGGCTCGGATGAATACCGTTCTCGATCTCTTCGATCGTGATAATACCTGGCATGTCTGGCTGGAAGAATGCAGCAGTGATGGCGGCGAAACGGAGCGTGCCGTCAGAGAGAACGGGCGCGGGGAACTCCTGCCCTGCTTCCCGCAGAGCAAATAGGGGTTCACCCAGAGCACCATTTAAGATTGTTATGTCGTCTAATTCGACCGGCGTCAACAGACGCAGCCAAGAAAGATAGGCATCCCTCAACTTACTATCAGCTATAATTCCCTGAACAAGCGCGGCAAAATTTTCGCCATCTTCCCCCATGCGCCTGACAGTTTTATACTGCGAATACTCTCGCAACGTGGCCGGAGACGGAGCCAATTTCTGTACATTGCCAAGACCGCGACTGAAAGCTACATGCAACAATCTCCGCCGCTGGGTAAAGGGCTGCATTTCGTCATCGAGGTTGGTCGCTACTTCGCCAATAGTTGCCAGCGACATGATCATGGCCTTTTTATGGCGGACAAGCTCTTCCGAGCCGGCAAGGAGCGTCTCGCTAAGGACCAACCCTTGCTCTGGCGAAATATCAATCTCAAAATCGAATCTAGGTACTGATGCCGATTTCTGAAACGTCAAGCGGATTTTGATCTCCGCATCATTAGGACGTACGACGCCCCGCCTCACGAAAGCCGCTCGCGAGCTTCCACCTCTGATTCCCTCCCAGATTTCATTGGTAGAGCTCGCGGGCTTCCCATTGAAGATTTCATCAATCGTGAAGCCGTACCCAATGCCTTGAATAACTCTTAGAGCATCGAAGAAGTTCGACTTCCCACTCGCGTTCGCTCCCACGAAGAGGTTGAGCTTGCCCAGCTTCAGGCGGACCTTCTCCAGGCTCTTGAAGCCCTCGATTTCGATCTCTGTGATCAACTTTTCACCTCGGTTCAGAGCTGCCGCGTGCGAGGCCTGGCCAGCACGGCAGGGATTCTATCCCACCCCGTTCTAGGGCCAGCACAAGGGCGACAGCCGCAGGGTTTGGAGCGCTGAGCCGTCACCTCTCGGAAACGACGATGACGAGCGTCTTGGCGCCATGGAGGCCGCATTGACGGCAAGCGGCACCCGCCGGGCCCTCCCAGATGTCCTGACCGCCGCAACGCAGGCATGACTTGCCTGTCGATGGATGCGCTCGGCAGGCCGAGCACATCCGCATGATCCGGGTTCCGGGCGCGATCTTCTCCAGCGGTGCCAGGCAGACGGGACAGTTCCGAGGGGACCGCCGGAGCTTGGACTCCGCCGATCTCTTGTTGCGAGAGATGTGTCGGGCCTCGTGCTCGGAATCACCGTGATTCATCTGGCACCTTGCCTCTCAGCCGAGAACCTCCCGGATCCGTTATCCGGCGGGCGTCTTCGCGCCCTGATGCCGCTCGCTCACCTGCGCCTGGATCTGCCGGAACTCCTCGTCCTGGCGCAGGCTGGCGAGCTCGGGCCGGTCGAGATCGTCGGGATCGTTCAGCCCGCGGTCCAACGCGATATGCAAGGCTTCCAGGGCCTTCTTGCGGTCGGGTTTCGGCTTGCTCGCGTGGATGGCGGCGATGTCGACCCAGACGCCGGGCTCCTCGGGGTGGATCTCGGCGCCGAGGGTCAGCATGAAGACCGCGCGGTCGTACTCCTTTTTCGCGAGGAGCGACTGGGGCTGGTAGAACATCGTCTGACCCGAGTAGGTGTTGAGGATGCGCTTGGCGGAGAGGCTCTCTTCCGGATCGGCCGAGGCGGCTCGCTTCTTGAGCTCCGGAATCTTCAGCGCCGCCACGAGCTGCGCCACGGTCACTGGCGGATTGCCCGGATTGGCGCTCCCCAGGATCGCCGGGCCGTTGGCGAGGATCTCCTTGTCGCGACGGTCGCGCTCGGCGCGCTGGCGGAGCTCCTGCTGGCAGGCCGGCGAGGCGGCGAGGGCGGCGGCCTCCCGCCCGGCCTCGGCGACGTCGCGCAGGCCGGCGTAGTCCTTCGCCATCGCCGCCCAGGTGTGGAGGGCATCGGCGGGGTAAACGGCGACCAGGGCGCGCGCGTGGTCTTGGTCGCGGCTCCACTCCGCCTCGATCCTCGCGGCATCCTTCGGCCGCTTGCCGCTCTTCATCGCCTGCAGCTCCATCCAGCCCACCGCCTGGGCGGCGAGCTCGACCGGCGGCCAGTCGTGCACACCCGAGAAATGCTCGATCCGGTGCGGCAGGGCGAGATCGCCCATCGCCGCGTCGAGGTCGTTCATCTCGTAATAGTTGAAGTCCCGGTCGCCGACGGTGCCGAAGAAGGCGAAGGGGTTGTCCTTCCTCGGCGGCGTCCCGAAGGGGAAGCCGGCGCCGGCGCCGATGATGCCGGCGATCGAGCCCGGCGCCGCGAGGGCCAGGATGCAGGCGAAACGCACCGTGCCGGAGTAGCCGGCGGCGTAGACGCGGGCGTCGTCGATCGCGAAGCGCGCGTGGGTGTCGGCCCAGAGCGCGTGCATGGCGGTGAAGTTGGGCTCCATCGGGCCGTCGCTCGCCGTATTCCACGAGCTGACCAGGATCCACCCGTACTGTTCGGCGGCCGCCTGGAAGATCTTCGCCACCCGCTTCCCTTGCGCCCGCGCGTCGAAGGCGTAGAGGATCGGCCAGGAGCGGTCCGGCGTGTAGCTGGACGGCAGATAGAGAGCGTAGGCCTGATCCGGCTGCCCGGCGCAGATCACCTTCTCGACCAGGGTGCCGCGCGGCAGCCCGGCGGGCTTCGGCGTCGCTGCAGGCGCTGCAGGCGCTGCGGGCGCCGCGGGCGCCGCGGCAAGCCGGTGGGCCGTGACGACGAGGCCGGCCAGCAGGGCGATCCAGAGGGCGGGTCGGCGAAGGGCGTGGCAAGGCATCGTGCGGTCTCCTGGACAGGATTGTAGTGCGTCGTCCTCCCGGGTGAGTCCCTTCGCGGCCAGTGGGCGTTCACGGCGCGATCGGCTAGAATGAGAGGCTTCTCCGGAGAAACGCTGATGCGCGCACGATTCCTCGCTGCCCTCGCTCTCGCTGCCATCGTTCTTCCTGCGCCCGCTCGCGCGGCGGACGGTCCCTTCCGCGATCTGTCGCTCGATGCCGTCCAGAACCTGCCGGCCCGCGGCGGCTCCTGGGAGATCCCGCTGCCACGGCGCTTCCGGGCGCTGGAGGTGGACGCCAAGGCGCTCGCCATCCTCCTCGACCGGGCGCCGGCCGAGCACTCGGCGGCGGGCACGGTGGCGCCGCTGGTGATCGCCCTCCCCTATCCCGACGGCAGCGACCGGCGCTTCCGCGTCGAGGAGTCGCCGATCCTGGAGCCAGGGCTGGCGGCGAAGTTTCCGGAGATCCACACCTACGTCGCCCAGGGGATCGACGATCCCACGGCCACCGCCCGCCTGAGCGTCACCTCGCTCGGCTTCCACGCCATGGTGCTGTCGGCCGCGGGGACGGTGTACATCGATCCCTACCGCAAGTGGGACGCGCGCTACGCGCTCTCCTATTTCAAGGACGATGCGGTGCGCGCCGCCGGAGCTCCCTTCCACTGCGACGTCAAAAACGAGAGCCCGGAGGAGGCGCTGACGGCGACGAAGACGGCCCCGCTACCGGCCGCCGCCTCGGGGACCCAGCTGCGCACCTACCGCCTGGCGCTGGCCGCCACCGGCGAGTATTCGACCGCCGTCTGCGCGCCCAATCCGGTGGCGGTCTCCTGCGCGATGAACGCCATGGTGGTGTCGATGAACCGGGTCGACGGCGTCTACGAGCGCGAGGTGGCGATCCGCATGGTGCTGATCGCCAACGACAACCTGATCGTCTACACCAACGGCGCCACCGATCCCTACACCAACGACGACGGCGACACCATGCTGGGGCAGAACCAGAGCAACCTCGACAGCGTCATCGGGTCGGCCAACTACGACATCGGCCACGTCTTCTCGACCGGCGGCGGCGGCGTCGCCGAGCTCCGGGTGCCCTGCACGACCAACAAGGCGGAGGGGGTCACCGGCAGCTCCAC
Source organism: Thermoanaerobaculia bacterium (assembly GCA_036271335.1). Classification (GTDB taxonomy): domain Bacteria; phylum Acidobacteriota; class Thermoanaerobaculia; order Multivoradales; family UBA5704; genus DATARR01. Next base: position 7,341 of record DATBAW010000305.1, on the reverse strand, counting down.
CCCGACCGGCGACGGTTTCGACATCGACTACGTGGCGCACGAGATGGGGCACGAGTTCGGCGCCAACCACACCTTCAACGGCACCACCAGCAGCTGCGGCGGCGGCAACCGCAACGCGTCGACGGCCTACGAGCCGGGGAGCGGCTCGACGATCATGGCCTACGCCGGCATCTGCGGCGCCGACGACCTCCAGCCGCACAGCGACGACACCTTCCACACCAAGAGCTTCGACGAGATCATGGCGTTCTCGACCGGCAGCACGGGCAATTCCTGCGCCGTCGTCACCGCCACCGGCAACACGCCGCCGGCCGTCAACGCCGGCGCGGCCTTCACGATCCCGAGGCAGACGCCGTTCACCCTCACCGGCTCGGCCACCGACGGGGACAGCGACGCCCTGACCTACATGTGGGAGGAGTTCGACCTCGGCACCGCCGCGCCGCCCAACGACGACGTCGCCGCGGCGCGGCCGATCTTCCGCTCGTTCGTGCCGCTGACCGCGCCGAGCCGCACCTTCCCGCGCCTGGCGGACATCCTCAGCAACACGCCGACGTTCGGCGAGTCGATGTCGACCCGCAACCGCACCATGGTCTTCCGCCTGACCGCCCGCGACAACCGCGCCGGTGGCGGCGGCGTCAACTACGCCTCGACGTCGGTGACGGTCAACGCCGCCGCCGGCCCCTTCGCCGTCACCCAGCCGAACACGGCCGTGAGCTGGTCCGGCAACAGCACGCAGACGGTGACCTGGAACGTGGCCGGCACCACGGCCGCGCCGGTGAGCTGCGCCAACGTCGCGATCACTCTCTCGACCGACGGCGGCAACACCTTCCCCACGACCCTCCTGGCCTCCACCGCCAACGACGGCTCCGAGCCGGTGACGATCCCCAACACGCCGACCAGCCAGGCGAGGATTCAGGTGTCGTGCGTCGGCAACGTCTTCTTCGACATCTCGGACGCCAACTTCACGATCGTGGCGGCGCCGACCCTGACCTCGGTCTCCCCCACCAGCGGCCCGATCACCGGCGGCACGGCGGTCACGCTGACCGGCACCGGCTTCGTCAGCGGCGCGACGGTGCTCTTCGGCGCCACGGCGGCCACCTCGGTCACCTTCAACAGCGCCACCTCGCTCACCGCCATCACCCCGGCCCACGCCCTCGGCACGGTCGCCGTCACGATGACCAATCCGAACACCCAGAGCGCCACCCTGAACGGGGCGTTTCAATACATTGCGAATCTCATCTTCGAGAACGGCTTCGAGAGCGGGGACACGTCGCCGTGGAGCGGCGTGACGCCCTGAAGCCCCTTGGGCGGCTACTTGGCGTCTTCAGGGACCGCGAAGACCCGGCCGTAGATGCCATCATCCCCGTGGTCCTGACCGGCGCTCTGCCAGACCACCACAAACGTCCCGTTGGGGCCCGCAGCCACTTGGGGGTTAGTCTGATCGTTGGCCGTGTACTGATTGAGTCGGACCTTAGGCCCATAGGCGATGCCGTCGGGATGATACAGGCGACCCCAAATGTCCCAGCCGCCATTGGGCGGATCTCCCGCTTCCTGCCAGACCACGAGGAAGTTGCCCAACGCATCCGATGCTACTTCCTGAAGCCCGCGAAACTTGATCTCAGGATTTAACCGCTGATCAGGCCCCTGGGGGGTGCCGTCCGGCTTAAAGAGCCGCACGATGAGGTCAGGAACTCCCTCGGCCGTAAGATTTTCGGACCAGACGATCACATACGCCTTGCCGCCGAGAGGTGCGGCCGCGCCGGCATATTGCGGTTCCGGACCGCCGGCAGGAACCTTGAAGGCCTTTGCCAACGGGCGACCGGCAGGAGAAAAGAGCTGCGCCAAGACGGTAGATTCCGCTTGGGTCCAGGTCACGAGGAAGTTTCCGTTGGGACTCATCGCTAGCCCTCCGACCTCCTGGCTCGAATGAGGAACGGGCGAGACGGGGCTTGGGCCACGAACGACTGTCAAGTCGTCGTCAGTAAGGACAAGAAAGGTCCGATCCTCATCGCGTTTGGGCCGAGACCCCAAGATGGTAATTGCATACCCACCGTGTGGCAAGGGAGAGGCGAACCGGACCAAAACCTGATCGAGGAACGTAATCGGGCGAGGAGGTAAGGCCCAGGAACCATCCGGCAAGAGCTCCCCTCCGACCAGTGCATTGAAATTGGCAACAGAGGTGTTGTGGGTCTCGGTCCAGAAGACCACAACTCCTCCATGAGTGCCAGGAACCACTAACGGACCATAAGCCTGCGACCTCGTAACCTGCAGGAGATGATTCTTACCGACCGCCAGGCCAGAGGGTGAGAACCATTGGCTCCAGAGGCCGGCCTTTCCACCAGGGGTGATTTCCTCCCAAACCACCAGGAACTCGCCGCCCTTGCTAACGCCAACGCTCTGATACCCCTGGGGGGTTTTCCCGAAACCGTCAGCATGGAATTCAGGGCCAACCGGGCTCTGCGCGCGTGTTGGCACCGCCAGAAAGAGGAACACACACGTCGCCAGAGAGAAGACCGGCAACTTTGCCCACGAAGAAATCATCTCAGCTCCTCATTGCGGCGCATCCGCTACCTGGTCCCCAAGAGGGTTACCGTCCGCATCGAAGTCCCGAACGTAGCGACCCAGAAGTTGATCATCCGAAGAATATTCTTCCCAATGGACACTGAACTCTCCGGAAGGATCCACCTCCAGATCGATAAGCTCTTCACGCCCCTGGCTCGTCGAGTTCACTGCGATCTCTCCCGAGCGCGATGATCCCGTCCCGGAAAACATCCTAACCTTGATTTCCCCGTCACCGCTGCGCCAAGCGATAACAAAGTCACCAGAATCGTCTACACCTCCTCTAGCTGACTCCTGGTCCCCTACACTCGTCACATTGACCTGGAATTCGTCCCCTCCGGGACTTCCACTGAGCTGAAATCTGCGAGCGAAAATTCCTCCCTGATCTCCGTCCTGCCCCAGGCTTGTCCAAATGACCGTCACGTTTCCCGCCGCATCAATTAGCGTGAACGGATCAAACTGGCTACCTGGAAGGTATTGGTTGATCTGGAAGACGTCTCCTATAGGGGCACCATCGCCACCTACCAATCGGCCAAAGACATCAGTCGTACCGTCCTCCCCCGCTTCCGCCTCCCACACTGTCCAGTAAGTTTCTGGTTGACTGTCTGCTGCAATTTTGGAAACTATCGGTTGCCCATTCTGCGCAGTGTCTTCTAGGCCAATAGAAGTCTGAGATGAAAGCGGAATCCCTTCCGCTGTCACTTCCTGCGCCATTAGCTCTCCAGTTGTTGAGCCCCCCGATTGATCGACGGGATCAGTAGGGTCCACAGTTGCCACTTGCACGTAAGTTTCATTCGGACCGACTGCCGTCAGACCACTCCCGGCATTCTTGGGGCGCCGCATGAACATTATCCAATCACAACTGCCAAATTGGTCGCCCTGGGACCTATTGGGACATCCCAACGGTATGCTGAATTGGGTTCGAGTGTTTCCTGGACAGAGGTGAGCCGCCGGCCTTACACCCCGTGGATCTCGCCACTCAGCAGTCCAAGATACGCACTTGAAGTTTAGCCCGCCGATGACATTCACAGTTGGGCTGTTTGGGAGGTAACTGAGTACAACATCATCCTTCGTTCCTGTCAATATTCTTCGCTCTCCGGCGACGGTATCATCCTGAGCTGTAGATGTAGACGCATCGACGAAGGCTGGGGTAGTAGGGACAAATTCTCCCCAACTGGTGGTACTTCCAGGGAAGATGCCGTCGAGCAGAGCCCGTGTGGCTTGCATGTCCTTTATGCCATCAGTCGTATGAGCTCCGAACAAGGTTTCTGGCTGAGACCAAAGAGGAAGAGAGCCATAGGGAGGGATCCCATTTACTCCGGCGGTGAAGCCAGTGGCGCCACCGAGAAGCGAGGCATAACTGGTATGACGCATCCCATATCGGTTGTCGGGAGGTACTGCGCCTGAGTTGGGGTCTTCATAGGCGCCTTCCCCGTTCACCGCAGGCTTCAAGGGAGAAGCAGCCCGGAGTCCTTTGGTGAGGTCGATCGCGCGACTCACGGCGCACTGCTGCTTGGCCTGCCAAGTGGAACCCGCCTTCGTGGGACATGCGACAGAGACTTTCGCCGAGTGACCGCTTTGAAAGAGTTGAAAGTCTAACCAGGGCAAGCTTTGATAGTTGGTGTATTGGCGAGTTGCGAGCTTCCCGCCAAGTGGTTGACGATCAGGTGTCGAGGAACAGCGCCCTTCAGCACCGGCCCTACCGCCAGGGTTGTGGAGTCTACCGTCCCCGCAGTTGGAGCGCTCGCGTCGAGCACTGTTCCCGGCCAATCGTCAAAGTTGACAGAGAAGATGACGGATTGCCGGCGAGGCGGGCCGCTAGATTGCGGGCGAAGATGACAGAATCTGCAGTTCTTGGATAGCTCTGGCTGACTCGGCAACCTCCCCGGTCGGCGGGGTCGGCCACTCCCGTCATCATTACGACGAGCCCTTTCTCATTTGCGTATTCTACCATCGAGTCCACCTCCTGCCAGAAGTCGGCGCGCCAGCGCGAACAGTTGTTCGGAACCGCTCCGATGCAGGACTGCCCTGCGGGAGGAGAGAGCTGCTGGAAAGCAAAGGTCTCAGGGCCTGGAAAGCCAGCGGTCAGATCGCCGAACTCCAAGTCCTTGGCGGAAGAACAACTGGGCTTCACCGGTTCACTTTGATTCGTGGGCTGCCAAGCGATCGCCGCTCCCACTTGCAGGACTGTGAATCCAAGAGTGCTACGGTCGTCGACATAGGCCTTCCAGGTCGGAGTGACATCCCCTGGTGTGCGGTTCACCTGAGCAAGCCGTTTCTGTCCCTCGAGAGAGAGAGCAGCCCAGGCGGTATCACCCTGCCAATAGAAGCGACGCGCTGGACTATCGCTAAAGGTTAGATATCGACCAGAAACCTTCAAGAAGCCATAAGTATAGAGAGAATTGCCTGGACTATTGGAGGCACCGACGTTGACTTGCCCCTGCTGGTTCATGAGAGTCGAATCCGAGTTGCAGGCTACAATCTGGCCTTGCGAATTCTTCCCGGTCAAGCCTGAGCACGACAGTACCCTCCAAGTCCAATTTCCCATTTTTGGAAATGCGTTTCGTACCCGGAAGGCATTTACCCCATCCCAAAACCCATAACTCGTCAGGCTGGCGCCGCCGGGACCGGAGAACTGAACCATGAGATTCAGGTCCCGGTAGGGATTTCCGCCGCCGTTGAGATAATCGAAGCCAACCTGGAGCTGTTGATCCCAGCGCTGCCAGACATTCACCGCTGTAGCCGGGTGCACGTTGAAACAAAGAGAACACAGTAGGTAAAGCAAACTTGAGGATAAAAATATCCTGATCCTGCAGCGACACAGATTGCGCATCCACCGCCTCCATTTTCACCGATTCTAGATTTTCTTCATTGTATGCTAGCTCTGCCCGGAGTGGAAGCCCTCATACGATCGTGGCGGCCCTCCGGCCGTCGCGGTATAGTTTCAGCCCATGAAATGCCTCGCCTTCTTCCCGTTCTCCTCCTGGCCGCCGGCTGCGGACGTTTCGGCAATGAAACGAAGGCCACGCGACAACCGCGCCGACGGCGGCGGGGTCAGCTACGCCTGGACGACGGTGACGATCAACGCCGCCGCCGGGCCCTTCGCCACCCAGAGCTGCACCCTGAACGGGGCGTTTCAATACGTGGAGAACCTCATCTTCCAGAACGGCTTCGAGAGCGGGGATACGTCGCTGTGGAGCGGCGTGACGCCCTGAGGCGCTGGGCCGGTGTATAGTCCTGCGCTCGCGCAGGGAGAGGAGAGGTTGAGCCTCGGTACGAACGCGACCCATCCGGGTCCATTCGCGCCACGTACACAAATCATCTCACCTTCTCGCGAGGAAACAGGGAGGACGCGTGCTGACCGAGGACCACAAGCAGGCCATCCGACGGAGCTGGCGGCTGCTGACGCCGCTGGGCGAGACGGTCAGCGAGCTGTTCTATCGCCGGCTCTTCGAGATCCGTCCGGAGCTGCGCGACCTTTTCTCGAACGACATGGAAGCGCAGAAGCGAAAGCTGCTCAACATGCTCGCTTTCGCGGTCAAATCTCTCGATTGGCCGCTCGAGGAGTGGCGGGAGGAGGTGGATCCCGAAGACGATCTGTTTCTCGTCATCCTGGCGCTCGGGCGCCGGCACAGCCGGCTCTATCACGTCGAGGACGAGTACTATGGGCCGGTCGGCGAGGCCCTCGTCTGGACGCTCGAGCAGGGCCTCGGGCAGGTCTTCGAAGGGGTTACGAAGGACGCCTGGATCCAGGTGTACGGAATGCTGTCCACGACGATGAAGATCGCTAGTGCCGCGGAGATAGTCGCCGCGGTCGACGCATAGAAGAGGAAGAAGACGATGGCCGATCTCATTCCCGTTCTCAAGTGCGATCGCCAGTTCGTGGCATTGCAGGACCTGCTCCAGGTGGTGGGGGTCAGCCGTCAGTACTCCTGCGTCCGCATCGAAACCCGGGACGGCGGCGTCCTGGGATCGATCTGGATCAAGAGCGGCTTCGTGGTCGGTGCCGACGCCGGCGAGCTCTCCGGACGGCCGGCGCTCTTCCACCTGCTCGCGGACGAGGCGTCGACGTCGTTCTCGGTCTTCCGGCTGCGTCAGGGCCCCGCGGAGTATCCGGAGCCGCTCGGCTCGATCGCGGAGCTGATGCTGGCCGCCGTCGAGGAGCCCGGACCGCCCACCGCCTACGCCCCCCCCGCCGAGGCGCCGGCGCGGGGGCTGATCGTGGGCTTCGCCAGCGCCAAGGGGGGCGTCGGCAAGACGACGCTGGCGCTCAACGTCGCGCTCGCCTTCGCCGAGATGGGCCAGCCGGTGCTTCTCGTCGACACCGATCCGCTCGGCGGCATCGGCCACTCGCTGGCCGGCCAGGAGACGCGGAGCTCGCAGGGCACCTATGACGTGCTCCTCGGCCGCCGGCAGGCGAAGGAGGCGATCCTCCCCACCAAGGTTCCGGCCCTGGAGATCCTCCCCGCGGGCGAGCTGAAGTCCCAGGAAGCGCTGGAGCAGGTCCAGCGGCTGACCGACCCGGCCGCGTGGGAGGAGCTGCTGGCGCCCCTCGCCGACGCCAGCCGGCTGGTGATCGTCGACCTGCCGGCGGGGCTCTACGGGATTCCCAGCGCGGTGCTCGGCGCCTGCACGCACGCGCTCGTGATCCTGGAGGCCGAGCCGCTCGCCCTGCGCGCCGTGCCGCGCCTCGTCCAGAGCCTGCGCGAGCAGGACCCGCGCCGGACGCCCACGGCGCTCGCGGGGATCATCCTCAACGGCGTACAGTTCCGCACCGGCGCGTCG
>DATBAW010000304.1:0-2653 GCA_036271335.1 Thermoanaerobaculia bacterium | reverse complement strand
TGACGACCGGCCCCCAGCAGCCGATCTTCACCTGGCAGCGCGGCGCGTTGTAGTCGAACGCGAAGTCGGCCTGTTCGTAGTAGCCGGCGCGGTCGCAGCCCTCGTGGACGGTCTTGCCGAACAGCCAGGTCGGGCGCAGCGCGTCGTCGAGCGGGATCATCGGCGCCTGGCCGGCCACCTGGTAGAGGAGATACAGGATCGTCTCGGACAGGTTGTCGGGGTGCGTCGGGCAGCCGGGCACGCAGACGATGGGCAGGCCCGCCTTCGAGCGCCAGTCCCAGCCGAGGTAGTCGGGGACGCCCATGGCGCCGGTCGGGTTCCCGGCCATGGCGTGGATCCCGCCGTAGGTGGCGCAGGTGCCCGCGGCCAGGATCGCGGTGGCCTTCGGCGCGAGCCGGTCGAGCCACTCGCTCGTGGTCATCGGCTGGCCCGTCGCCGGGTTGTTGCCGAAACCGCACCAGTAGCCTTCCTTCTTGATGGATTCGTTGGGGATCGAGCCCTCGATGACCAGCACGAAAGGATCGAGCTCGCCCCGTTCCCCCTTGTGGAACCACTCGATGAAGTCGTCGGCGCCGCCCTCCGGGCCGCACTCGAAGTCGATGAGGGGCCAGTGCACCGCGATCTTCGGCAGCCCGGGGAGGGCCCCCATCGCGATCTCCTCGATGCTCGGCTGGGTCGCCGCGGTGAGGGCCACGGAGTCGCCGTCGCAGCTCAGCCCGGCGTTGATCCAGAGGACGTGCACTACCGTTTCAGCTTCCGGTGAAGGTTTCGCTGTCGACGCCATGGCCGGACCCTCCTCTTGAGACAATTAAAGAACGCCGAGCCTCGCCTTGCCGCGTCGCGGCGCTACTACCGAGGCCCTACAAGTACCGTCATACACCCGCTGAACACCCCTGTCAAACTAATCTTCAATTGAAGCCGAAAATGAGACGCTCGTGTATCCTCCTACGCGACCCAGGGCGCCCTGGATGCGTCTGATCGACGAGCGGAGCGTTTCGGCTACGAACCTCATACCTGATCTCCTTGCAAGACCGATGCACGAGCTCTCTATCGCCATCAGCCTGATCGAGGTCGCCACCGAGGAGGCGGCGCGCCTGGGCGGAGCACAGGTGCAGGCGCTCCATCTGCGGCTCGGCCCGCTCTCGGGGGTGGTGCGGGAAGCGCTCCTCTTCTCCTTCGAGCTCGCCGCCGAGGGGACGCCGATCGAGGGCGCCCGCCTGGAGATCGAGGAGGTGCCGGTGGTGGTCTTCTGCCCCGCCTGCGGCGAGGAGCGGCTGCTGCCGAACATCCAGTGCTTTCAGTGTCCGGTCTGTGGCGGACCCACGCCGGACGTCGTCCGCGGCCGCGAGCTCGAGCTGGTCACCATGGCCGTAGCTACAATGGAGGAGGAAAAAAATGCAGACCCGGATCGTTGAGGTCCGCCAGGGCGTCCTCAAGAAGAACGATCTTCTCGCCCACGAGCTGCGGCGGCGCTTCCAGGCCGCCGGCGTCTTCGTGGTCAACCTGGTCTCCAGCCCGGGAGCCGGCAAGACCGCGCTGCTCGAACGGACCCTGACCGAGCTCAACGCACAGTGCCGGGTGGGAGCCCTGGTCGGCGACCTGGCGACCGACAACGACGCCCAGCGCCTCGGCCGCTCCGGCGCCCCCGTCCGGCAGATCGTCACCGGCACCGTCTGCCACCTCGACGCCGAGATGGTGGCCGGCGCCCTGACCGACTGGGATCTCGAGGCGCTCGACATCCTCTTCGTCGAAAACGTCGGCAACCTGGTCTGCCCGGCGAGCTACGACCTCGGCGAGGACCTGCGAGTCGTCCTCCTCGCGGTGACCGAGGGGGAGGACAAGCCGCTCAAATACCCCACCATCTTCAACGGTGCCGACCTCGCCCTGATCACCAAGATCGACCTCGCCGACGCCGTGGAGTTCCAGCGCGATCAGGCGCTGCGCAACCTGCAGGCCGTGCGGCCGGGGATCGAGGTGCTGGAGACCTCGGCGCGCACGGGCGCGGGGATGGACGGCTGGCTCGCGAGGATGCGGGAGCTGGCGGGAAGCCCAAGACTTCAAGCCTCATAGGGTGGGGGATCGCCCTGGAGGGGCGGGCTTTGATCAGCCTGGGGTTTCAACCCCAGGCTGGAACGGCGGCGTATTTTGGCCCGGCGGAACGCCGACCGATTTGGGCCGGTGGAACGCCGACCGATTTGGGCCTGGCGGAACGCCGGCGTGTTTTTGGGCTCGGCGGAACGCCGGCCGATTTTGGCCTGGCGGAACGCCGCCCCTGCGGGGCGGGCCGACCGCTTGGCGTTCGACCCAACATCGCCTTATTGATTCCGGCGCCGCCGCGGTTCGACTCCAATGTCGCCTCGACTCCCGGCGCCCGCCTGGGGTTGAAACCCCAGGCTCTTCAATATCCGCCCCTGCGGGGCGGGTCGACCGCTTGGCGTTCGACCCAACATCGCCTTATTGATTCCGGCACCGCCGCGGTTCGACTCCAATGTCGCCTCGATTCCCGGCGCCCGCCTGGGGTTGAAACACCCCAGGCTCTTCAAAATCCGCCCCTCCAGGGCGGGTCGACCGCTTGGCGTTCGACCCAACATCGCCTTATTGATTCCGGCGCCGCCGCGGTTCGACTCCGATGTCGCCTCGATTCCCGGCGCCT